>JACZSK010000192.1 GCA_022574255.1 Pseudomonadota bacterium | reverse complement strand
CATATCATCCACCATTTTGCGAATATCCGGCATCATATATACCTAATTACAGGAAGACCAAATGAGTAAGCGCATTGTCCTCATCGGGGGCGGCGGCTTTATCGGCCATAACCTGGCCCTCGAACTGAACCGGCTGGGCAACGACGTCACCATCATCGACTTCCTCTCGATCAACAACTTCACCACCCTGCTGGCCGACAGTTCCAGGATCTTCGCGCTTTACCGCAAGATGCTGTTGGAGAGGTTCGACATGCTCCAATGGGTCAAGGTCCCGATCTTCCCGGTGGACGCCAGGGATTATCACCAGCTATCGCTGGCGGTGGCGAAGATAAAGCCGGATGTCATCATTCATCTGGCGGCGGTGGCCCATATCGACCGCTCCAACAAAGACCCCTACTCGACCTTCGACCATTCCTACCGGACGCTTGAAAACGCCCTTGATGTGGCGCGCGCCTTGGAAACGCCGCACTTCATCTTCTTCTCCTCGTCCACCGCCTACGGGAATTTCTCCGCGCCGGTCTTGGATGAGACCGCCCATTGCTCGCCTTTCGGTATTTACGGCACGCTGAAACTTAACGGAGAGAACAGCGTCATTTCCCACAATCAAGTGTTCGACCTTCCCTATACGATTATCCGCCCGTGCGCGCTTTACGGGCCTCGATGTATCTCCGGCAGGGTGATACAGAAGTTCATCGAGGCCGGCCTTGCCGGCGAAGACATCAACATCCAGGGTGATGGGAAGGACCGGGAGGATTTCACCTATATCGCGGATTTGATCGACGGGGTTGTCAGGATTATCGACCAGCCCGAAAACTCGATAGGAGAAATCTTCAACATTACGGCGGGCGAGGCGCGGGGAATCGGCGAACTCGCATTTCACGTGAAACAACATTTCCCGGAAACGACTATCACCTATTCCGACAGGGACAACATGAAACCGATGAGGGGAACCCTGTCGGTAGAAAAGGCCAAAAGAATGTTGGGCTACTCGCCGAAATATACTCTGGAGAAGGGGCTGGAGGAATATATCGACTGGTACAGGGGGTTCTGGCCGAAAGAAATGGGGGGAAAGTGGACGGAACGAAACAAGGTGGCGTAATTAGGATGGATGCCCACCCATACCAAGTCCGAACGCCGGAGACGGGCGGCCTTTCGAGAGGTCAACCGTAAAGAGCCTTCCATCGTCAAGAAGACCCGCCGCAAGAAGGGCAAGGCGGCAGCCGACCGTCAGAAGATAGCCATCGCGCTTTCCAAGGCGCGCCGATGAGCGACCCCACCGAAGCCTTGTTGGCCGAGGCTATCCGCCTGGGGAGCCAGCGCCAGCTTTCCCGTGAATATGCCCGTATCGTCGATATGTTGCTCCCCATCGAGGGTGAGAATATCGGCGTTTATCCTTGGCAAGCCGAGTTCCATAACGCCGGCGCGGATCATCCAGAGCGCTGTTTGCTCGCTGCGAATCAGGTCGGGAAATGCGTTACATATCAAACGCTTATAGACACACCCAACGGCCCTATCAAAGCACAGGATTTATCTGTTGGGGATAGTCTATGGTCTTGGGATGGCACTCGGGTTAAAGGCATCATCTCTGCCATTGTTCATAAGCCAGCGGAATCAATCATCAGGCTTTGGTTTTCGAGTGGTTCTCATCTCGATTGCGCTGCTGACCACCGCATGCTGCTTTACGGATTGCCGCCGCTTCTAGAGTTTTCTTACGCCCACGTTCGAGCCCTTCTAGGATTCGGCGAAGGCCAGCCTCGGACCACTTCGGGCGTTTGCCCACCAGTTCGTGGCGCAAGTGCTCTCCATTGTTTTGAAACACGGCAAGATTTTCGGGGCGGTTATCCAGACGATCACGATTCAAATGATGAACCACTTCTTTTGGATCGAGAAACCGACCAAGCATTTTTTCCATTACCAAACGATGCTCGCATACATACCCCGCCTTGGTCGCATTCGGATGTTGCGGTAGCCAAATATGCCGATAGCCCCCAGCAGTCCTTGTGCCT
>JACZSK010000106.1 GCA_022574255.1 Pseudomonadota bacterium | reverse complement strand
AGAATGATTTTCGTCTCCGGCGAGACCCGCTTGAAAAAGCGCCCCAGCCCGCTGATTGTTCCACCCGAGCCGACCCCGGCGATCACCGCATCGACCCGGTGTTCCATCTGCTCCCAGATCTCGGGGCCGGTGGTGGTCTCGTGGGCCTCGGTGTTGGCCTCGTTGGAAAACTGGTTGACGAAAAAGGAGTTGGGAGTCTCGCCGGCAAGCTTCAGCGCCACGTCCTGGTAATATTCCGGATGGCCTTTTTCCACGTCCGAGCGGGTCATCACCACCTTTGCGCCCAGCGCGCGCAGGTGAAAAATCTTGTCCTGGCTCATCTTGTCGGGAATTACCAGAATCAGCTTGTAGCCCTTTTGCGCCGCCACCAGCGCCAGCCCAAGGCCGGTATTGCCTGCGGTTGCTTCAATCAGCGTGCCGCCGGGCTGGATTTTGCCGTCGCGCTCGGCGGCATTGATCATCGAAAGCCCGATGCGGTCTTTAATTGATCCGCCGGGATTCTGGCTCTCCAGCTTCAAGAACAGCTCGCAGGGCCCGGTATCCATTTTGCTGGTGCGCAGCATGGGCGTGTTGCCGATCATCTCCAGGATGTTCGATACGGGGGGCTGCAGCGCGCCTTCGCTGGAACTTGCTGTTCCGGTTACGGACGGAGTTTCGCGTGCCAGTGACATGAGAATTCACCTTCAGGAAAAGAAACTGCCTTCAATTACAGGATGCGTCCGATGGAATCAAAAATAAAACGCCGCCGATAGTCGATAAACGCCCCAGATCACGGGTGACAGGCCGCAGGAACTATTTTACAACTTCGCCCAAGTGCAACCGGGTATGAATTTATGACGCTGACGCAGTCTCTTTTCCTGGACGGTCGGGAAGTGGTGCCTGACCAAATGGTGTCGGGGAAGAGCGCGCTGGGCTGCCTCGATGATCTGGCCGCCGCGGCCACGGCGTTGCTCGGCCATACAAAGGATGATACCGGCCATCGCGGACATCTGCGGCTGGCCCGCGCGAGTGGTGATCTGGCGGAAATGAGCGCCGTTGCCGACGCAATCCGCGCCACCTGCAGCGATGTGGCGGTGCTGGGCACCGGCGGGTCAAGTCTGGCGGCGCAGGCTTTTTGCGCCTTGGCGACAGGGGGGGCCACCGGCGGTGCAACAGGTGGGCCGACCCGCGAGAACGGCGGGCTCAAGCTGCATTTTCCCGATAATCTCAGCCCCCACGGCATGACCGCACTGCTGGAAAACCTGCCGGCAAAGACCAGCCACTTTCTGGTGGTCTCCAAATCAGGCGGCACGCCGGAGACCATGACGCAATTCCTGACCTGCCACAGGCATTGGCAGGAAGTGCATGGCGAGGCTGACCTGGCGGCGCGGTTTACGGTGATTACCGAACCCGGCGACCGGCCGCTGCGGCGCATGGCGGAATCGCTTGGCTGCCGCATCCTCGACCACGCGACCGACATTGGCGGGCGCTTTTCGGCATTCTCCAACGTTGCCCTGCTGCCTGCCATGTTGGCCGGGCTTGATGCCGGGCGCATAAGGGAAGGCGCGGCCAGCCTGCTGGACAATGCTCAGGGTGCAGAGGGCGCGGATAATATTCTCCTTCATCCGGCGGTGGCCTCGGTGGCCCTGCACCGCCATGCGCAGACGGAACTGCGCGCCAACATCACTGTGCTGATGCCCTACGCCAACCAGCTTGGGCAGTTTACCCGCTGGCAACAGCAGCTTTGGGCCGAGAGCCTGGGCAAGGACGGCCAGGGCATTACGCCGGTCGGCGCCACCGGCCCGGTGGACCAGCACAGCCAGTTACAGCTTTATCTCGACGGCCCGGCGGACAAGATTTTCACCATACTCCATGAAGACATCGCCGGGCTGGGCCCAAAAATCGAAAAGCATGACCTTTACGATGCCGAGATCGACTATCTTTGCGGGCATACCGTTGGCGACCTGGTGGCGGCGCAGTGCAGCGCCACCATCGAGACACTGATCAAGCACAAGCGTCCGCTGCGGGTTTTGAGCACCGCGCGCTTTGACGAATCTTCCCTCGGCGCCCTGATGATGCAATTCATGCTGGAGACCGAAATCTGGGCGCGGATGATGGGCGTCAACGCCTATGACCAGCCGGCGGTCGAAGAAGGCAAACGCCTGGCGCGCCGCTATCTGGAAGGCGCGTCCAACGGCTAGAGATACGGCTAGAGATAAAGGAGTACAAATGCCCAAGCCAGTAACCAAAGCAGTTTTCCCGGTCGGTGGGCTGGGCACGCGTTTCCTGCCCGCGACCAAGGCCATGCCCAAGGAAATGCTGCCCGTTGTCGACAAGCCGCTGATCCAGTACGTGGTCGACGAAGCGGTGAAGGCGGGCATCGAAGAGCTCATTTTCGTCACCGGCAAGGGCAAGACCGCGATCGAGGATTACCTGGATCAGGCGCCCGAGCTGGAAGCGATGCTTGAGGGGCGCGGCAAGGAAGACCTGTTGGCGGCGTTGCGCGACAGCGTGCCCGCCGGCGTCACCATAGCCTATACCCGCCAGCCCGAGCCGCTGGGCCTGGGCCATGCGGTGTGGTGCGCGCGCAAGCTGGTGGGCGACGAGCCTTTCGCGGTGTTGCTGGCCGACGACCTGATCAAGAGCGATGTGCCCTGCCTCAAACAGATGATCGATGCCTACAGCGAAGTGGGCGGCAATATGCTGGCGATCATGGAGGTGCCGCGGGAAGACACCCGCCGTTACGGTGTGGTCAAGCCGCTGGACAGTACCGGGGGGGATAATACCGGGGGAGAGCCCGGCGACCTGTTCCGCGTTGACGGGATCGTCGAGAAGCCCGATCCCGCCGAGGCGCCATCAAATCTGGCGGTGGTTGGCCGCTATATCCTGCAGCCCGAAATTTTCGGCTTTCTTGAAGGCCAGCGCAAGGGTGCCGGCGGCGAGGTTCAACTGACCGATGCCATCGCCACCCTGATGGATCGCCAGGAATTGCGCGGCCTGCGGTTTGAAGGCACCCGCTACGACTGCGGCAGCAAGCTGGGCTACATGAAGGCCAACGTGGCGTTCGGGCTGGAACATGCGGATACCGGCGCCGGGCTGCGCGACTTTATCAAGACCCTCGATCTTTGATTGGCTGGCAGGAGAGAGAAATGAGCAAGGTGGATTCCACGATGCACAAGATAATTGCCGGCAGTCTGTTGGCGTTGCTTGGTTTTCTTCCGGGGGCCGGACAGGCAACCGCAGCGGAATCAATACAGGTTCAGTTCGAGAACTCATGCGCGGCGGAAGTGCAGGCGGACTTCAATCATGCGGTGACGCTGCTGCACTCGTTCGAGTATCCCGAGACGGGAAGAATTTTCGGCGAAATAATGTCCCGCGATCCCGGCTGCGCGATGGCCCGGTGGGGCGCGGCGATGAGCATCTGGCATCCGCTGTGGGCGCCACCAAACAAAGCAACGCTGGCGGAGGGTGCGGAACTGCTGGCGGGTACAGCGGGGCTGAACACGACGCCGCGCGAGAAAGCCTATATTGCCGCGCTGCAGGCCTTTTATTCCAGCACCGATATGAGAACCAACCGCCAACGCGCGCTTGCCTATGAAGCGGGCATGTCACAGGTTTATGCGCGCAACCCGGATGACTTGGAGGCGGCGGTCTTTTATGCGCTGGCGGTTCGCGCGACCGCAGATCCCAGCGACAAGACCTATGCGCAGCAATTCAAATCGGCGGAAATACTGAACAGGGTGCTGAATTCCCAACCCAATCACCCGGGCATCCTGCATTATTTGATTCACGCCTATGATTCTCCTGGCATCGCTCACTTGGCGCTGGATGCGGCCAAAAAATATGCCAAAGCTGCCCCTGATTCCGCCCATGCGCAGCATATGCCGTCGCATATTTTTACCCGCCTCGGCCTCTGGGAAATGTCGCTGACCTCCAATCACCAGGCGACCGCCTCGGCCGCCGAATACACTGTGCGGGCCAACTTGCCGGGCTATTACGACGATGGTGTGCACAGCATGGACTACATGATGTACGCCTTCCTGCAGACCGCCCGCGATGACGAGGCCAAGGCGCTTCTGGGGCGCATGGGGAATATCGGGAAAACCAACACCGAAGGCTTCGCGGTTGCTTTTGCCTATGCCGCGTCACCGGCCCGCTATGCGCTGGAGCGCCGCCAATGGCAGGAAGCCGCTGAGCTAACGCTGGGGCCGCCGCATTTTCAATGGCAGGAATTCGGCTGGGCGGTTGCGATCCACCATTTTGCCCGCGGCATCGGCGCCGCACGCAGCGAACAACCGGAAAAGGCAAAGCTGGAGTGGGGAGCGCTCAAAACACTCCAGGCGACGCTGCCGGTCGCCGCGTCGACCTACTTCCGCGAAGAAGCGCAGGTTGAATTGGACGCCGTGATGTCCTGGATATTGCTGGCGGAAGGCAACGCGGTCGAAGCATTGCGTCTGGCCTCTGCGGCAGCCGACCGGGAAGACGCGGTGGACAAGCACCCGGTAACGCCCGGCGAGGTTTTGCCGGCGCGGGAACTTTACGCCGATATGCTGTTGGAGACCGGCGACCATGCCGGCGCGCTGGCGCAGTACCGCGTTGTTTTGAACGCCGCGCCCAATCGGTTGAACGCCTTGCTTGGTGCCGCCGAGGCGGCGGCGCGCATGGGCGAGCAGGCGCTTGCCGGGGAATATTATGCGGTTGTCCGTGGGCAAACCGGATCGGGGAACCGGCAGCGGGCCGGCCTGGGTCAAGCCTGGAAATGATCGCACCTGACCGGGGAAACTGACAGCCCAAGGGGATTGTACTGCCAGCGCCCCGGCCATGGCCGGTGACTACCAGCCGGCGGGCGCGGTGGCCCTGCCCGCTGCGGTCAAAGCGGCCATCGCCGACAGCATTGCCGGTGACCCCCTCGGCGCCGACCAGGAGGCCGCTGCGCTGGACAACGGCTGGCGCTGAGGCAAGTGCGAGGCCCGCCTAGGCGCCCCACTGAAATTGCGCTTAGACCTTCACGACAAGGAGATAATCTGGTACTGTCCTCTTCTTTGGTTTGACATTTAGTCGCACTTGCGAACTGCCTGTCAGGAACAATTATAATTATACTCGCTCTAGCAAGCGGAAGGCAGTCTGCAAGAAATACATTGCAGAAGCAGGTGACTAATTCTACTTGTGGTCTTCGATCAGGTGATCTGCTCGCATTTAGACCACCTGATCCGGGGTAGCCGCGTCGCTGGAGAAAGTGTGGGCTGTGGGCATGGGCGCAACTGCTAATCAAATAGTTGAAGGTCAACTCACCAAACTTCTTCACCGTATAGAAGACGCAACCGATGCTGATTGTTTGACTTACACCGGCCCAATCGCGTTCGGCGCAGATGATTTTATTCGGCACGCTATCGAAGAATTGAAAGATGGCCGCAAATCTAAGCGAAAGCGGCTATTGTTTATCATGGAAACTCAAGGGGGATTTGCCGAGTCAGCGCGCAGAATTTCAGATACGTTGCGCCATCACTATCAGATAGTTGATTTCCTAATTCCCAGTCACGCCATGTCCGCCGGGACAATTCTTGCCATGTCTGGCGACGCTATCTTGATGGATTATTACTCGGTGTTAGGCCCCATTGACCCTCAGGTTTCCAGTCAAGACAAACAAAAACTGGTCCCGGCTCTTGGGTATCTGATCCGCTATGAGGAATTACTGGCAAAATCTAACAGCGGACAGGCCGGGGGAGCAGAAATAGCGATACTTATGGATTTCGATCAGGGGGAACTCTACTCGTATGAACAAGCTCGGGACCTCTCGGTGTCGTTACTTGAAGAATGGCTTGTTAAATACAAATTTAAGAACTGGAAAGTCACCGAATCGATGGGGACGCGAGTCACGCTAAAGATGAAGAAAGATAGAGCTAGAGAGATCGCGAACAAGCTGAATGATGCTCGGCGTTGGAATTCTCATGGAATTGGGATTAACATGGGATTGCTGCGAAGGGACCTAAATCTTAAAATCGATGATTTCGGCGAAAATTCAGATTTGAACAATACCGTTCGAGAATATCATCAGTTGTTAACGGATTACATGACAAAATTGGGACAAACCGTTGTGGTCCACACAAGGAAGTCGTACAGGCGAACAAAGGGGTCTGCGGCATGAAAAAAATCAATGTTGATAAGTTATTGGAAAAGAATCCTGACGCCAGAGGATCTTTTGAAATCATTCAAGAGGCGCTGGCTAGCTTGGGCCGTACTAGCGGGTCGCGGACCGCCAACTATGGGTTGGCCTTGCCTTATGGCGCGCGCAAAATAGTAATTGAGGACAGCTCAAGTTTTACTGATTCCTACCGAACTACCTACCATAACCGTTGAAGAAATGGTGGGCGCGGCTGGGATTGAACCAGCGACCCCTTCGATGTCACCGAAGTGCTCTCCCACTGAGCTACGCGCCCTGATGGCTTGCCCATTTATATGGGCTGCCAGGCTGGCCCCAAAGCGGGATCAGGTGGGCCTGATCGGGCGGGGCCGAGCGGATGGTTTAAACCGGATAGATTGGGGGTGCAAGCCCGATTTAAGGTCGACATGGGGCCAACCCCGACCGGCTCCCGGCACGCCTCAGGCGGCGAACAGACGGTCGATTTCCCGGACCAGGTCCTTGAGATGAAAGGGCTTGGACAGCACCTTGGCATCAGTCGGCCGGCGGTTGCGCTCGTTCAGGGCCACCGCGGCAAATCCGGTGATGAACATCACCTTCAGGTCGGGCATGAAATTCACCGCATGGCGGGCCAGCTCGATGCCATCCATTTCCGGCATCACGATATCGGTCAACAACAGGTCGAACTCGCCGGATTTGACCAGCGGCAGGGCCAGGTCACCGCGGCTGACCGCCACCACGCTATGGCCCGCGCGCTCAATGGCGCGGGTCAGGAAATTCCTCATGGAATCATCGTCTTCGGCTAACAGAATTCTGGCCATGCGGGCCCCGGCCTCCCCATCCTCGCTACATTACGCGCGCACTACATTACGCGGTTACTCCGCCCCCGATCGCTCAGGCGTGGCAGCCAGCGTACAGACTTTTCCGTCAAGTTCAAGCCGTTCTGCCTCGGGGTAGTGTCTCACTTTGAATTCTGTTTCCTGTAAGGTCCACGACGCCCGGATTTCGGGGCGCGTTCATCAATCAGGCTAACAATCCATTCCATGTCGTGCAGCGTATCGGTAACACCGGCAGCCATCGCGGGGGTGATTTTCAACGTCGTATGGATGCGGCAGAAATTGTAATAGAGAAAGTACAGCGACAGCGCATGGCAATGGTTTTCGATCTTCTTGGAAAAGGCATTGCTCAACCGCGCATAGCGTTTCATTCCCATCCGCATGGTCAGGTTCGCCCGCTCCACATAGGACGTTGATACATGCTTGGGATCGGGGCGGCCTTCGATCCGCTCTTTCTTGGTGCCTATGCAATCGCCGGAACTATAGCGGGCTTCCGGTCCAGACTTGGGCGCTGCGCCGTACATCTTCACCAATTGGGCGAAGTCCACATCACCGCCAAAGGCGTCTTCAACCGCGTCCAGATAGGCCCAATGGCCGTCTGTTGTCAGTTGAACCCGATTGGCAAGCCGATCCGCTACGTCCCGCATGAAGGCTTGTGCGTATTGGGCATCGCGCCCGCCGACCAACCAACTCACCATCAATTTTGTGTCGGCATCAATGGCGGTCCAGGTCCACACATCGCCAGAACCGTCTGGGGCGGATTTCGCGGTCTGGACGTTCTTTGCCTTGGCGTAACAAAAACTCCAAATCTCGTCACACTGGACACGCTCAGATTTGACGTCCCGCACATTCTCGTCGTGATAGGCCGCAGCGGCCTCGCCAGCCTGTACCAGCAGCTTGGTCACGGTGTTGATCGAGACGCCGACCACGCGGCTTATGGAGCGCATGGAAGAGCCTTCGACCAGCATGTGCAGGATTTGAACGCGCTTGTGTTGGGGCAGTTTGTTCATGCCCCTTATATATGAACTATTATGCTTAGCGTCAAGTATATTGTTCACTTTTAGCTTTCTTTTTCTAGCTAGATCGGGTATAAAGAACGCCGGGCTTGAAAAACCCGGCGTTCAATCGTATTTGGAGCGGGCGACGGGACTCGAACCCGCAGCCACAGAGTAGGAACACTACGCTCTACCAATTGAGCTACGCCCGCGTAGTTTTTTTGAGCTGAGCCTGGGGCGAGCAAACGGGGTGCAACCTGATTGCTCGCTTCAACCGTTTTGGCCCCCGGTTGATTATAGGCGGGGCTTAATCCCTCCTCATGGCTGCCTATCCTCCTCGTTATCTATGTCTTTATCTTGCGTGCCGTTCCCATCAATGGGAATGCAGAAATCGAGAACAGCACCAAAGGTGTTCACAAATTTATCGCGCTGGCCTTGTGTCCAGCCCTGTCCTTCTGGAGGCAGGCTAGCCAATAGCCCTGCTAATGGTGGCGGAATATCAGACGACCCGCTCTTGGCCAGTTTTTTGGGAGCATTGCGTTTCGCTCTCGTCGGCGGGGCCGGACGGGATTGTCGAGGCTGGGCCGGCTTTTCTGGAAAGAGCCCAGCGGCAGCGCAAAGCCCCAAGAAAAGCGTCACCATGCGGGTCTGTTGGCCGACGGGTATGTAGCTACGAAATGCATCCCGGACCTTTGTTTCGTCGTCTTTTGACGGATCAACAAAGGACATGACATCGGCGTACGTGGCATAGAGCCATTCTCCGAGCCGTTGCTTGTACTCACCTTTCTGGGCCAAGCGGATGCCCTCAAAGGTCTCTGTGGGCTTTCCGTCCTTATCAATCAGATCCAGTGCTTGCAGGGCCTGAAGGGTTCGCGGGATCAGGCTCTCTGAAACCCCTGCGCGGCCTAAAACCTCGGAATTAACAGGAAATGGGAGACCGTGGCCCCGGTGTCGTACAATCAAAGAAAGAATGATCGATGGCGGCGCGTACGGCGCTGGCTCATCTGCTGTAACTGGCATAATGCGGCCCTCAATTGATGTTACTGAACCAGTATAACATGGTTTCTGTAAATTCAAAGATGTTTTTGAGCGCGGTACGTTACAGAAAAAAATGACGTAATCCGCTGTTTATACAGCCGTATTTCTGATATGCTGATGCCAATCATGCAAAACGATGGAGAGAAAATGTGGATCAAGCGAGAAAGTCGGAGACCAAAATACGCCCTCGGGTTATCCAAAGGTCTTGCGGCGGCTGGCTGGCCACCTCCCCCAGCAGCATGAATTTGCGAATAGGCGTGACCGCGCCGACCGAGAGTGAGGCGCTCAATAAGTTCGTACAGACGCTTGATAGGTGGAGGGAGATACTGGCCGCCGGGGGGGCTCGTGGCGGTTTAGGACGCTCACCACCTAATTAGGACACGACC
>JACZSK010000191.1 GCA_022574255.1 Pseudomonadota bacterium | reverse complement strand
AAATTTGAAGCTCGGCGCGCGTCGAAGGGCTTCCAAAGGGCTAAGGCGAAGCTTTCTTCCCAAGATAACGTATTTCTAAGTTGTGACCCAGATTTGCCTATATCGGTGGCACTGGCCGAGACCAAAGGTGTACTTCATACAATAAGAGTAAACGTCGCTATTGTGAACTTGAACCAAGAAAGCGAAGCTGTGTTCAGCTTTCTTGGTGAGGTATCAAGGGCTATCTTCCCCGAATGGGAAGAGGCTGAAACGTGGCCAACGACAAGTTTAAAGAAATCATGGGACCGCAGCGCCACAGCCGATAGAGAAGCATTTGAGAAAGACCCTGATAGAGTATTCGTTAGGCATGCCGGTGGTGGCGTGACTAGCTCAGTTTATGGGATTCCCCCAGATCTAGTCGTTTATGAGTTTACTACAACTGACCGGTGCATACCTTTTGTCAAAATGGGAAACCCCATAGCAAAGATTATCTGTTGACCAACTGGCGGCTAGAATCTGACGATAAAGAGGCTCGTCGATCAAGTTCGCAAAGAGTCCGCTTTGGGCGGGAAGCAGACATTAAGATCGGCTCTCAAAAACGCTTGGCGGTGATAATAAATTACCCGTTAAACCGCCTTTTTTCGCGTCAGGTGATAGGTCTTCTCGAGCATCTCGCTCAGATCCTTGCCCGCAGGGGGGCGGCCCTCGGCGCCAACGCTGACAGAGCCGACCCGTTCGATGTTAAAATCGGCGCCGTATAATTCGCTGACCTCCTCTTCGCTTACCGAGAAAGGCGGGCCGGCCATTTCCGCCTGCGGGTATTCCAGCGTTACCAGCAACATCTCCGCCCCCGGCGGCAGGCAGCGGGTCATATGCGCGGCATATGCGGCGCGCATTTCAGGGGGCAGGGCAATGAGGGCGGCGCGGTCATAAACGGCATCGACGGAGGCAAGGTCCTCTGCGGTGAGGGCAAAAAAATCGCCGCAGCGAAATTCGATATTTTGCGCCCGGAAAACATCGAAATCAGGAAGATGCTCCTCTGCCGCCTCAAGATTGTTTTCGGCGAAAAACGCCTCCACGGCCACCCTGCTCAACTCAATGCCCAGCACCTTGTAGCCCTCGGCCAACAGCCAGGTCATATCCGTGCTTTTGCCCGCCAGCGGCACGAATATTGTGCTGCCTCTGGCCAGGCCCAGGCTCTGCCAATGAGTCAGTAACTGCGCGTTGGGCGTCGGCTGGTGAAAGCCGATCCGCCCCTCTCGCCATCGTTGGTGCCAGAATTCGTTCTCCATTCTTTTCGCGCTCCTCGCAATATGAATTTTACCCAGCCACTGCCGCCGCCAATTCGCCCATGCTGGCAAAGGTGAAATCCGGCGTCACCGCTGTGGCGGGCGTTTTCGTCGCGCCGCCACCCGGCTTGCCGGCACTTTTCTTACCGGCGGCACGATTGATCCAGCAAGTCGCCAGTCCCAGCGCCTTTGCCGGCACATGGTCGTGATACAGCGACTGGGCGGTATGCAGCAATTGATCTGGTGACACCCCCAAGTCCGCCCGCAGGTGGTCCAGCAGATAGCTGAAATTGCGCGGGGAGGGCTTGTAGCTGCCAATATCCTCGGCGGTATAGATGGCGTCAAACTCGACGCCCAGCCTCTCGTTGCTGCGCGCGAAGGATGCCCGGTCGATGTTCGACAGGATGACCAGCTTGTAATGCTGTTTCAAGGTGGCGAGCGCGGCCGCGCTGTCCGGGAAGGCCGGCCAGTCACCGGCACTGGCGCCAAAGGCGGCGCATTCCCCCGCGCGGGTATCGACGCCAAAGTTGGCGGCCATGTGCTCCAGCGCGCCGGCAAGTATTTCGGGATAGAGCGCCCCGGCGTTCGCTGTTTCCTCTGCCGATTCAGCCACCGCGAAGGCTTGCAGCAATTCCCCATCCCCGGCTACTAGTCCGGTTCGCGCCTGCCAATCCGCCAGCGCCGCCAGCAGCCCGGTCTCCCAGTCAATCAGCGTGCCGTAGCAATCAAAGCTCAGCGTCGTGAAATCGGTCA
>JACZSK010000105.1 GCA_022574255.1 Pseudomonadota bacterium | reverse complement strand
CATGGGCCTCGGGGCTGGCGATAAAACGCGTGCCCATCCACACGCCCTCCGCCCCCAGCGCCAGCGCCGCCGCCAGGCCCCGTCCGTCGGAAATAGCGCCGGCTGCCAGCACCGGAATATCCACGGCATCGACCACCTGGGGCACCAGCGCAAATCCGGCGACCCGGCCGGTATGGCCCCCCGCCTCGGTGCCCTGCGCCACCACGGCGTCGCAGCCGGCCTCCGCGGCTTTCACCGCATGGCGCACGGTGCCGCACATGCTCATCACCAGCAGCCCGGCGTCCTTGAGCTTGGCCAATATGGGGAAAGGCACCCCCAGCCCCGAAACAAAGGCGCGCGCGCCTTCGGCAATAATCACGTCAACGCTGGCCTCCAGACTGTCTGGCAGCGCCGCCAAAAGGTCAACACCGAAGGGTTTGTCGGTCAATTCCCTGACCCGGCGCATCTGGGTGCGGATTTCGCCGGGCGAAAAATTGGTCATTCCCAGAGTGCCGAAGCCGCCCGCTTCCGACACGGCGGCGGTCAATTCGGCGTAGGCAACCCCGGCCATTCCAGCCAGGAAAACAGGATGCTCGACGCCGAACAGGTCGCAAATGGATGTGTGAATTGTCATATGCTTGCCACAGCTTTCCGCAAAATTTTGCCTGCCGCCACCAGAGCCCCGCGGGGGTCTTGACCGGGGTGATCTTATGTGCGGATTACGAGGATGTACAATTCTCCTTTGCGGGCAGCATGGAACCGCGCCAGATGACCGATAGTCAGGCCGAAAAACAGCCCGCGGAATGGCGCCGCCAACGCCTGCGCCGCCATGTGGGCGAGATCATGCGCCTGGCCTGGCCGACCATGCTCTCGCGCCTCGGCATCATGGGCCTCGCGGTAACCGACACCATCATGGTCGGCCGTTTCTCCACCGACCAATTGGCTTACCTCAGTCTCGGCAGCTCGTCGGTCATCATGCTTATCCTGATGATCGTCATCGGCCTGTTGATCGGAACGCTGGTCTTTTCAGCCGATGCCTATGGGCGCGGCGACTGGGCGGAATGCGGCGCGGTATGGCGGCGCTCGCTGCTGTTCGCGATTCTGCTCGGCGCGTTGGCCACCGCCAGCGCCATGCCCGCCGAGACATTGTTGCTGGCCACCGGGCAGACGCCGGAGTTGTCACGCGAGGGTGGGCGGGTGATGTTCGTGCTCGGTCTTGGCCTCGGCGGACATATCCTGTTTGTTGTCTGCACATTCTTCCTCGAGGGGATTGAGCGGCCTAAAGCGGGCATGTATGCCATGGTTGCCGCCAATCTGGCCAACATCGGGCTGAATTACATGCTCGTATACGGCCATGGCGGTTTCCCGGCGCTGGGCGCCGAAGGCTCGGCCTGGGCAACCACGATCCTGCGGATTTTGCTGGCCGGCGGCATGGTGCTTTATGTTCTGTTTGCGCCGTCGCTGGCCAAATACCGCATTCGGCGGCGGCATCTGACCCCCTGGCGTGACTGGCGGGCACAGCGCCATATGGGCTATGCCTCGGGGGTGTCGCTGGGCGCGGAAGTCGTGGCCTTCGCCGCGCTCAGCCTGTTTGCCGGCTGGCTGGGCAAACTGCCGCTCGCCGCCTACGGCCTGATCTTCAATATCATGACGCTGCCCTTCATGCTGGCGCTGGGGGTGGGCACCGCCACCGGTGTGCGGGTGGGCATTGCCAATGCCCGCGCCGACGCCGCCGACGCGACGCTGGCCGGCTGGACCGGATTGACGATTTCCACCCTTGGTCTGTTGCTGGCGTCGGTGTTGATATTCGTCTTCGGCCCAAAAATCCTCGGCCTTTATTCCTCCGATCCGGCGCTTGTGGCCCTGGCGCTGCCGCTGGTGGCGCTGGTCTCCTGGGTCATAATACTGGATGGCGACCAGGCGGTGCTGGCCAATGCCTTGCGCGGGCTGGGCGAGACCTGGATACCCACTCTTATCCAGAGCATCGCTTATATCGCCGTCATGCTGCCGGTCTCGTGGGCGTTGGCGCTGCCCCTGGGGCGCGGCGTCGCGGGTCTTCTGGAGGCGCTGATTGTCGGCAGCGTTGTCTCGGTGGTGCTGCAATCATGGTGGTTCAGGGTCAAGTCCGCCCAGGTCGGGCGGGGCGGTAAATGAACATGAAGATGACAAAATATTAACTTGATTCCGCCGTTATATTCCACGGTAATACCGTGGCGGATTTCGCGCCTCGGCTCAGGGATTCAGGATGGTGAGCAGGACGGCAGTATTTGGAGCAAATTTTGCTGCGGCGCTGCTGCTGGGCGCCGGGTTGCTGCTGCCGGGCGTGGCGAGGGCTGGCATGGCCGACATTTTCGACAGCGCCATCGGTACGGTGTCAGACGGTTTCGACTATATCTGGCCAGATGAACTGCCGATCGAGGATTTCTCGCTGCGTCTCGGTGTCGGCATCGGCACAACGCCGGATTACCTGGGGTCCAATGATTACCGCCTGAGAATAATTCCACTCATCGATCTCCGGTACAAGGATATCGTGGCGCTCAAGGGCAACCGGCTGCAGGTCAGAATTCTGCACCGCGAACATATAAAAGCCGGGCCGTTGCTGGTCTTGCAATTCGGGCGAGAGGAAAAGCGCAACGCCATCCTGACCGGTCTTGGCGATGTTTCCGACACCGTTCTTGCCGGGGTTTTTATCGAGGGCAGCTTTAATGGCATGTTCGGGTCAGTCGAATTCAGGCAGGCGCTGGGTGGCGGGCAGGGGGCCAGCGCCCGCTTCACGTTGGCCCAGGGCCTGTATCAAAGCGAGGACAAGAAAACCAGGCTGATCGCGGCTATCCGCAGCGACTGGAATTCGCGACGCTGGAGCCAGGTCAATTTTGGCATAACGCCGGGGCAGGCGTTTGACAGCGGCCTCGCCACCTACGCTCCCGGTGGCGGTTTCTCGAAGCTGGAGATCGACATTCTCGGCCGCCGCCAGATTACCGATGGATGGTATCTGGAATGGATCGCCGGTTACGCACGGCTGCTTGGTGGTGCCGCCGGCAGCCCGCTGGTGGAAACCTTTGGCTCGCCCGACCAATTCCTCGCCGGCATCGGCGGGCGATACTTTTTTTGAAGGCCCGCAGCATCCGCTCTGCATTGCTTCATGCCTTGCTTTTCGTCCTTTTCAAAAGTTGCGACAAAAACTGTGGTAAGCTTGCACAACGTATTTGGGATAGAAAGTGATGAATCTATTCGGCCATCAATCAGATAGCTTTCCTATAGAGAAAGTCGGCTTGGCTGATGCGAGGGCTGACCTCTGTTTGTCAGCGGCTCAAGTGGCTGCGATATTCGACCGGTCTTTGTATCATGATATTATCACGAGCGGGCCATTTGAGCGCTTGCGTGACATCCGATTTCTTGGCTCAATCGACTACTTGTATCGGCCAAAAGGCAAGAAGACTAAGAAGCGGCACACGCGCTATCAGCATAGCTTGGGTGTGGGGCAATTGGCTCTCTTATATTCGCGGCACTACGATTTGCCTCTTGGGGAAGAAATGCTTCTTGTCGCAAGTGCATTGCTGCATGATATAGGGCATCCTCCACTTTCTCATAGTCTGGAACCGGCTCTGAAGGCTTATCACGGCATCAGCCACCACAGTTTATCTGAGAAAATAATAACAGGGCAGCTAGCAGGTATTGAAGGAAATGTTAGTGGGGTGCTTAAGAAGCACGGCGTAAATGTTGATGAAGTAATTAGCATTTTAAACGGTCAGTCAGATAGCCCGCATCAGTTCCTTTTTAGTAGTCCTCTAAATATTGACACCATAGACGGAATTATTCGCTCGTCCTTGTATATGACTACCGGCGCGCTTGTGCTCTCACCGGAAAGTGTACTTTTTGCTCTAATGTCGTCCAAGGAAGGCATGAAGAATATTTTAGATAACTTCTGGATATTAAAAGGACAGGTATACAAAACCTTAATTCAAAGTGAACAGGGGCTTTTGGCCGATTTTTTGGCGACCAGCTATCTCAATGAAAGGGCCCTCCGACGCCGTGCTGCCCTGAACTCCAGTTATGAGTTTGTAAAGACTGAGGCAGCCTTCAAAAAGCGGAACCCACAGCTATTTACGATGCTTTCTCTTGTTCCTCAAATTGCAACTGGCGAACTAACTTCTGAGAATATCTCAGATCTTTTGCTAACTCCAGAGACGGTGCGCATGCTCACTAACATAATGGGCAGCGAAATTACTTTTTATCGTAGAGAGTTCTATATTGATTACACTTACAAGTGGTGTACGGCGAGTGATTTAGGCAAGAGATACAGACAGCTCAAAATCAAAGACTCTATCAGGATCGCCAAATTCGCCGCTGGGAAATCGAAGGTTCCAAACGTAGGGTACAGCAATGCAAGAATACAAAAGTCGGAAGAAATATTCTGATAAAACCATAGAAGAACTCCGCACCCGATTATCTGAAGCAAAACTTCCAGAAAATTTTGCTGTAGTGATTAATGGTTCCTTCGCTAGACGCGAAGGTTCGGCGCAATCCGATTTGGATTCTTTTATTTTGTTCGAGGACGAATCTTCGAAGGAGGCCAGCTCAGGTACTTTTGAAAGAGTAAACCAGATTATCCTGGATGTGGTGCCAAATGCTCCTGCTCCCGGCGGGCCGTTTGATCAGGAGACATCTGTTGAGGAGATTGTTCGGAATATTGGGGGTATGGAGGACCATAATGCTGCGATAACGAGGCGCGCCCTTCTCCTTTTTGAGGGAGATTTTCTTTACGGAGAGAAAATTTTTCTGCGCTGCCAAGACAAACTTATTGCTCGATATATAAATAACAAGATTACGGACCATCAGCTTGCGCTGTTTCTGCTCAATGACCGAATCAGGTATTATCGGACCATATGTGTAGATTTCGAATTTAAGACGACGGAGGATAATAAGCCGTACGGAATCCGTAACATTAAATTGGTTTTTTCCAGAAAAATGTTATTTTTCGGAGGAGTTATCGTTGTCGCTGAGACAGCGCAGAAAAAATATATAGACAAGATTGAAACGCTCAAAGAATTAATAGCAATTCCTCCCATCGAAAGGATAAGCAAGGTGTGCGGTGGGCGGGCCGCAAAAGCGCTTGGCCTTTATGACGATTTCTTGAAAGAAATATCCCAGGAAGCGGTGCGGCGAGAGCTTGAGGGAATTAGGGATGCTGAGCAGGGTAGGGACTCAGATTTATTTAGGAGGATGAAGAATGACGGCCATGCATTTACATGGGAGCTTCTATCATTACTGCAAACGACCTACCATCCGAACCATCCAATTCATAAATCTCTCATCATGTAGCCATGCCTAGGATCGGGCGATACTTTTTCTAGCGCAGAATATTATTCAGCCGGCTGCGCCGCCGCCTCTTTTTCGCTGCGCGCGACCATGCGGTAGGTCCATTTGCAATAGGCAAGCATGCCCAGTGCCGACAGCAGGCCCATGATGCCCATGATGTACCAGACCAGGCCAATGTCGTTGGCGGCGTACATCTGTGCCGTCAGGTCCGCCGCCGGGCGGCCGGTAAAATCGACCAGCGTCTGGAAAGCCTCACCGCCGGGGATGGCCGCAACGGCGTCCGCATCCATGTCGCCCTGCTCCAGCAACCCCCGCGAAAAGCGCTCCTTGGACGACCAGATATCGTACATATAGGGTCCGAAAAAGCCTTCCAGCGTCCAGCCCAGCCCGATGGGCAATTGCGAAAAGCCCAGATACATGGCCTTCTTGTCGGTCGGCGCAATATTGCCCAGATACTCGCCGGTCTTGGGGCTGGAGAGCATTTCGCCGACGGAAAAGGTGACGATGGCGATGACAATCATCCAGGCCCAGTGGAAGCCACCCAGCAGCAGCAACGCCCCGGAAGCGATCGCCGTGCCCAGCGCCATGGCATTCAGCGCCTTGGCCCGGGCGGTCAGGCCGGTGACGATAAAACAGACCAGCATGATCATCCCCGCGTTCAGATTGACCAGCCCCTCGGGGTTGATAAAAGTGCCGGAATTATCCATGCCGAACAGGAATATGAAGAACTTGTTGCGCGTGCCGCCGGCGCCGAACAGGTCGTTGACGATGACGCTGGTGTCGACCCAGTCGTGGATATAGACGGGCAATACATCAAAGAACGCGTTCAGCATGAACCAGAAGCCCGAGAACAACAGCACATAGTAAATGATCAGCGGGTTGGCCAGATGCTTCAGTGATTCCTTCCACAGGGGCTCTTCCTTGTGGCCGCTGGCGAGCATTTCCCGGCGGCGCTCCTCGCGCTCTGCCTTGCCCGGCTCCTTGTAGACCAGCAACAAAAGAAAATTCAGCGAGATGATAGCGGCGTTGGCGAAGAACACATATTGCCATTCCATCTGGCGCATCTGGGCGGCCAGCAGCGGGCCGATAAAGCCACCGATATTGACGGTCTGGTAAAATACCGCCCAGGCCATGGTCGAATTCCGCCGGTTGGTGGCTTTCACCAGCGTCCCCTGAACGCCGGGCTTGAAGATGCCGGTGCCGAAGGCGAGCACGATTGCGCCGACGAAAAAGCCCCAGAAAGTGGGGAAAAAGGCCATGATCAGGTAGCCCATGATCTTGATCACAGTCGAGGCGAAGATGGTTTCCTTGTAGCCGACGCGGTCGGATATGCCGCCGGTAAATACCGGCACGAAGGTCTGGGTAAAGGCCCAGACCATCAGGATAATGCCGAAGTCGGTCATGGTCAGGCCCAGCCCGCCGTTTGCCACCGAATCCGTGGCGTACAGCGCGGCAACGGTCTTGACGCCGTAATAGGCAAGCCGCTCGACCATCTCCATGCCGCCGACGATCCAGAAAACGTAGGACAGACTGGCGATCGAGGCGAACAGTCCCAGTTGCTTGACGTCGCGGACGGTTGTTGTCTGCCCTCCGGTTTCTTGATCCCCACTACCCGTTTCCATAGCCACCCCCCCAAGATCATTATTATTCAGGCGCGAAATCGCTTTCGCGCCGCAAGAACCTGTGCATTGCTATAGCTAATCGCCCACCGCATGGCAAAGTTTTTGCGGCCCGCCGAGGCGCCTGGCAGGTGAGTTGCCATGAGATGAGTTACCTGGGGCCGGGTCAGTCTTCCGGGGCGACGGTCACCGCGATACCGTCCAGCGCGTCGCTCAACTCGATCTGGCAGGACAGCCGCGAATTGGCGCGGTTATGCTCGCTGTCGGAGAGCAAATCCACTTCGTCCTCGTCGCGCTCATTCAGCTTGTCCAGCCACGCCGGGTCCACATGCACATGGCAGGTGGCGCAGCTGCAACAGCCACCGCAGATGGCGGCAATCTCGTCGATGCCGTTGGCGACCAGATTTTCCATGATCGAAATGCCGGCCTTGCCGTCAATCTCGCGCGTCTCGCCGTTGCGTTGCGTAACAATAATCCTGGGCATCGAATGCTTTACTCTTGTTAGGTGGCCCCTTAGATGGCGCCGCCCGACCGGGCGCAATGTTTCGCGCGAAAAGCCTGAGTAAGGCACCAGGCTTTTGAAGGCAAGGGTCTTGGGCTCCAGATAGGGGGGATTGCGGGGCGGGCAAGCCGGTTGGGGGGAGGAGGGCTTGATTTCCCGCCTCCGCCGGGCCATGATCGAGGCGAACATAAGAAGAACATTCGGGTGATATCAGGCGAAGATCAAATATATGGCGAAAACCGATCTCTCCCCGGACATGGCAATCTACCGCATGACCAATGCCCATATCCGGCGCGGGCTTGATGCCCTGGCGCGGGACGACGCCCATATCCGCAGGGCGCTGAAAGTCGCCGGTTATCCCGGCGAGCGCCGCCGCCCCGGCGGTTTCCGCACGCTGATACATATCATTGTCTCCCAGCAACTCTCGGGCAAGGCCGCCGCCACCATCATCGGGCGGCTGCATGCGGCGACCCGGCCACGGCTGACGTCTAATGCGTTTCTGAAGTTATCCGACGCCGAGCTGCGTGCCATCGGCCTGTCGGGACAAAAAATGCAATATGGAAAGTTGCTGTCGGAGGCGGTGAAGGCGCGGAAATTCCGGCCCGCTGCGCTGGCCCGCATGAGCGACGAACAGGCGGTCGAGACCATCACGGCGCTGAAGGGCCTGGGGCGCTGGTCGGCGGAAATGTATCTGATGTTCTCGCTGGGCCGGGCCGATGTCTGGCCCGCCGGCGACCTGGGCGTTCAGGAAGGGATCAAACGCATCAAGGGGCTGGCCGAGCGCCCCGGCGAGAAGGAAATGGACGCCCTCGGCGAAGCCTGGCGCCCGCACCGCAGCGCGCTTAGTCTCTTTTGCTGGCATTATCTGGATAACGCGCCCGAGGTTTAAACTTAATCTTCTGCCCGCCCGGCCACACAGCGCGGGTCGGCATTCTGTATTGCGGTGATCTGTTCGCGGGTGATCGGGATCGGCGCGCAGCCGTGGCCGGTCTCGCAGATCATGTCCCATTGGGGCTCCGCCAATATGTGGCAGTCCAGGCAATTGCCGCCGAAGCGGTTGATTACATCGGTGGTGCCGCGTCCGCGAAAGCTGCTGCCATCGGCTGATACATTCAGCTCGAAAAACTCCCAGTCATTGGTCTCCGGGCTCCAGCCCGCGCCGCGCTTGACCATCACTTCCGTGGGCACCAGCTGAACCACAGATCCCGGCGGATAGACACCGCCGTCCGCTGAATTTGCGATCCCGAGCGTGGCCTCCAGATCGCCCAGCAGGTTATCCACGAAAAACCCGCGCACCGGCGTCATGTCGGTCAGGCAGCCAAAAGTTTCGGCGGTTATCTCTGCTTCGTCTGCCGCAGGGGCAGAAGCCGGGGCAAGAAGCAGCACCGCCGAAAGGGCGGCAATTCGGGAAAAAGAGAGTTCGGTCATAGGCTTTTGTCCATCTGGCAGGGGTTGGCTGGCGGGTCTTTTTAGCAGACTCACGCAATCCTTGTCAGGTAATCCGAAATCTGCACTTCGTCGCCATAGTCGGCATAATCGCCCTCGGCCCGGCGGCCACGGAATTCGCTCCAGGATACCGGCCTGTAGCGCGCCCCGCCATTCAATGTTGCGGGTAATGGCTCGACGATGGCGTCAAAGGCGGGGTTATAGAAAAAGGGCAGGCTGTAGCGTGGCACGCCGGGCACCGGGCGCACCCGGTGCAGCGCCGCGTGGTACTGGCCGTTGGACCATACCTGGCTCATGTCGCCGATGTTGATGACCAGCGCGCCGGGGCTGGGCGCAATGTCGATCCATGTTCCGTTTGCTTCCACCTGCAGGCCGCCGACCTCGTCCTGCAGCAAAACCGTCAGCACCCCGGCGTCGGTATGCTGGTGCAGAGCCATGTCGCCCAGCGGCGGAGCCTCCGCGGCGTCTCTCGCATCTCCGGCAAGCACATCCTCCACGGGGTAATGGTTGAGCCGCAGGAAGCTGGTATGGCGACCGGCAAAATAACGATCAAGCCTGTCCGCCGGTTCGCCCAGTCCCAGG
>JACZSK010000104.1 GCA_022574255.1 Pseudomonadota bacterium | reverse complement strand
TTGCGCTCAAGGATCTCCAGACCGTGGCTGTGCAGGTCCAGATCGTTGATAACCTTGGGGTTGAGCAGGGAAACCGTATAGGCCGCCACCGAATTACGAAATCCGGGGTGAAACTCCTCGGTCACCGCGGCGCCACCGACCACATCGCGGGCCTCGAGCACTTTCACGCTGCGTCCGGCTTGCGCCAGATAGGCGGCACAGGTCAGGCCGTTGTGCCCGCCGCCTATTATGACAGCATCATATTTCTCAGGCTTTGCCATGGATTATCCTGCCTCAAGCCAGCCGGCGGGCGGCTCGGTTTCATGACGCGCCGCCGGAATGGTCTGGCGGATACGCTCGGCGGAATCGATCAGCAGAATTTCGCGCTCGGCAAAAGGCCCGGAGGTAAAACTGGACGAGCCCATGCCCTGCTGTACCCGCGCGATCAGCGCCGCATCCTCGGCATTCACCTGGCGGTTCACACGCCAGTTCAGATAGCGCGCCGCTTTCATCTCGCGCCGCTCATCAGGAATGGCATAGGGGATTTCACGGATCATCGTTTTGGTCGGCGAGATGGGAATGAACTGCATGAAATCCACCTGGTCGGGATAGATATCCAGCGCCAGGTTCGGCCACAGGCGGTAATAGACCCACTGTCGGCGCTTCTCTTCAGGCAGCCAGTCGACATCGGGCAAAACCTCCTTGTAGGCCCGGGTCGAGGGCGTGTCCTTGTCCGAGTTCACCAGGTCACCCCACATCTTGTGCAGATCGCCCTTTACCTCAATGCCATAGGTGTTGCCGAACATGGCTTTCAGACCCGGATGGGCCACATCCACATGCAGCGCATCGACATAATTATCGGCGATATTCTTCCAGTTGGCGTCGCGCGGGCGCATGGTCACCCGGCCCAGCGGCTGCAATTCCGGAAAGCGATAGGGCGCGATTTCGTCTACATAGGGCGCGAACTGATCGGCGACGCTGGGCCCGCCCGGCTTCAGCCTGATAAAAATGAACCCCTGCCAGACCTCATGCTCGACCAGCGCCAGCCGCCGGGTCGAACTGTCCATTTTGGCGAATTCGCGATCAAAGGGCACCGATACCAGCCAGCCGTCCAGATCATAACCCCAGGCATGATAGGGACAGGTGATGCGGCCCGGGCATTTGCCGCTGGGCCCGTCCAGCAGGCGCGTGGCGCGGTGGCGGCAGACATTGTGAAAGGCCCGTGGTTCGCCGTCTTCGCCGCGCAGCACGACAATCAGTTCGCCGAGAAACTCGAATGTGAAATAGTCGCCGACATCGGGAATGTCGTTCAAATGGCAGACCAGTTGCCAAGCGCCCGCGAACAGCTTTTCACGTTCGGCGGCAAAAAAGGATTCGCTGGTGTAGGTCCAGGCCGGAAGGCTGCGCGGGGCGATTTTTTCAGCGTTGCTCATGGCCACAGATTACTACCACCAGTGACCCCTTTAGCAAGCGGAAGAAACGTCTATTCCGGCTAATTCCTTCAGCTTCAACGCCAGGTTGGCATTCTGCAGGGCTTGCGTCGCGGCGCCCTTCAGCAAATTATCCAGCACCGAGACAAGCACCACCCGCCTGCCCCCGTCGGCCAGCGCAAAACCACCTATGGTGCAGCCGTGCCTTTCCTGAATATCCGCGACTTCCGGCATGTCGCCGGTGACCGATACCAGCTTCTCACCAGAATAGAATTTCTGGTACCGGTCGATCAGGTCATCGCGGCTCCAGGTCTCGGCCAGCGGCACATTGACGGTCATGGATATGCCCCGGAACAGCGGCGATACATGGGGCATGAAATGCACCGCATGACCCAGATGGTGGGATACCTCGCGCTCGTGCAAATGGCCTTCCAGACTGTAGGGCATCAGGTTGTCGCGCAGTTTCACCCGGTCGTTCTTGGGCGAGGGCCTGGTGCCGGCGCCGGAGTAGCCCGATACGCCGAAGCAACTGGGCACGCCGTCCATATGATCTTTCAGCGGGGCCAAAGCCAACTGCATGGCGGTGGCGTAGCAGCCGGGATTGGAAATCCGCGACGCGCCCTTCAATGCCTCCCGGCCCAGTTCCGGCAGGCCATAGACCCAGTCGTCCGAGAAACGAAAGTCGGCGGATATATCAACGATGGAACAGTCCGGATGCTCCGCCGAAATAACCGCCACATAGGCCGCCGCCAGACCGTTTGGCAGAGCCAGGAAACAGAGATCAACGGGCCGGTCGGCCAGGTCATCGGGCGCAAGGGCCTCGAATACCAGACTGCGCGCCGGTCCTTCGATATGGCGGCTCATATACTGGCCAATGGGCTCGCCGGCGAGACTGCGCGACCCCACATAGGCGAGGTTCAGGTCACCATGATCGATCAGCAGCTTGATCAGCTCGACGCCGACAAAGCCGCGCGCCCCAACGATCCCGACGCTCAGTTTATTTGTGTTTCCGCTGGTCACCCGGTTTTCTCCGCTATGGTCAATGGCCGGGCCAGCGTGGCTTCGACCACGGCATCAATCTCGGCAAAATCCTCCAGGCCACGCCAGAACACCCGCCAGGGTCCGGATTTCACGCAGCCGTCGGATTCGGCGAAATAGAAGCTGCTGACCGTATTTTCCGCCCGCGACCGCCACACAAGCTTGGGATGGTCGGCGATCATGCGCTGCCAGATTGTCCGCCCCAGGCCCTCGCCGCGCGCCTCATTTTCGACCGCGAATTTATCCAGCGATGAGATGTCACCCTGCCGGGTCATAATCGCGGCGGCGCGGTAACTTTCACTGATATAGGCGCATTCCAGATCCGTGATGCTAAAATAATTATCCACCAACGACCGACCAAAGGCTGATTCGATCAGCGTCGTCAGCCGCACCTTGTCGACCTCATCCCAACTCCGGAAGCGCATGATCTTCTCGCCGCGCCGCACCAGGGTGCCGGAGCCGGTGTGGGTGAACAGCTCCTTCGCCAGTTCCGCCGGGCTGGTGATGGAGACCGACGCCGACAGCGGCAGGTCGTCGAGCATGCCGGCGATTTCCTGCATTTTCAGCCGCATGCCGCCCTGCAGCCACTCCGCGGCCATCAAATCGTCGCGGGCGGTGGCCAGGTTGATGGCCTCAATGCGCTTGCCGTCGCCGTCCAGGAGGCCGCCGGCGGCGGTCAGGAAAATAATCTTGTTGGGCTGCGCGGCGCGAACAAAATGACGGGTGGCGGTATCGCTGTTCACATTCAGTATTTGCCCGCCGTCGGTCTCGCCCAGCGGCAGGATAACCGGAACCCGCCCCGCTGCCAGGCTGGCCTGAACCGCCGTCATATCGACGGCGCGAATTTCACCGACAAAACCGTAGCGCTCCTGATCCAGAATATCGGCTGCGAAGACGCCCCCGGTGATCGAGGTGGCGCCGATGCCCAGATCGCCCAGCGCCTTTACAATGGCCAGATTTACGTCGCGAAAGGCCCGCCGCGCCAGCGCCAACACATCTGCGCTGGTCACGCGCAGGCCATCGCGGCGCTCGGTAACCACACCCGCCGCTTCCTGCGCCGCGTCAAGCTGTGGGCCCGCCCCGTGAATAACGATGGGCACCAGGCCCACCGTCTTGAGGAAGCTCAGCGCCGAAGCCAGCACATCCAGATCGTCGCGCACCACCGCGCCGCCAACTTTAACAACCGCGAAGTTGTTGCCGTTGGAGCCCGAATATTTCTTCAGATACTGGCGAATTTCCCGCGCCCCGCCCATGTTGGAGAGAAGCTTGGTGATGATCTCGCGGGTATGGTCCTGCGCGGTCTGGCCGGCGTTCATGGTCGGTTTCCTTCCATCAAGGTCGCCAGCAGGGCCTTCTGCACATGCAGCCGGTTCTCCGCCTCGTCGATTGCCGCGCAATAGGGCGCATCCATTACTTCATCCGTTGCCTTCACATTGCGCCTCAGCGGCAGGCAATGGCTGAACAGGCCGTCGTTTGTGCGGGACATCTTCTCGGCATCAACAATGAAATGCCGGTATTGGTCGCGGATCGGCTTTTCCGCCTGCCAGTTGCCAAAATAAGGAATCGCGCCCCAGCTCTTGGCATAAACCACGTCGGCGCCGTCATAGGCGGCCTCGATATCGTGCGATACGGTGAACGACCCGCCCTCGGCAGCGGCGTTGGCCTCCGCCGCCTTCATATAACGCTCATCCAGCAGGTAATCCTCGTTCGGGCAAAGCAGGGTGACATCCATACCGAACTTGGTGGCAATCATCACCGCCGAATTGGCCACCGCGGTGTTCAGCGGCTTGGGGTGATAGGTCCAGGTGAGGACGAATTTCTTGCCCTGCATGTCGCCCTTGCGCTCCTGCAGGGTCTGCATAAGAGCCAGTTCCTGGCAGGGATGCGTGATGGTTTCCATATTGACGATCGGCACGCTGCCATATTTGGCAAAGGCGCGGATGACGCGGTCCTGCCGGTCCAGCGACCAATCCTGAAATTTAGGGAAAGCGCGAATGCCGATCAGGTCCACATAGCGCGACAGCACCTGAGCCGCCTCTATTACATGCTCCTCTTCGTCGCCGAGCATTTCGGCACCTTCCGCGAAAGCCATGGGCCAACTGTCCTGCCCGGCATTCAGGGTGATCGCCTTGCCGCCAAGCTGATGAATGCCAAGCTCGAATGAGGTGCGGGTGCGCAGCGAGGGATTGAAGAACAGCAGCGCCATGGACTTGCCGGCGAGCGCGTTCGAGCCGAGCGGGTCCGCCTTCATCCGCGATGCCAGATCGAGGATCGCCTGCAGGTCGTCCCGCGACCAGTCGTCGGTGGTGATAAAATGTCTCACTTGTCTTGTTCCACTCTTGTCGATTTGGCTTTTTCTCTCACCGGAGCTTGACCCAATCGCACAAAAAAAAGACCCGGCTCAAAGCGCCGGGTTTTGTTCGTTACAGCAGATTACGGATTTAGCTGTTCAACACCCAACGCTTGCGTCTCGCGCGACAAGACGTCGCGTGATTCGCCCCGCAAGGCGTCGGCTTGTAACACTGAATGTCAGCTTCGAGATCATATTCTTCCGCTTACCTGCAGCGTCCGCACCACAAAGGAGCGCGGACAAGCGCCTTGCAGGTAGCATGACCAACTATCTGAAGCAAGTGGGCGCAAAAATCAGCGAGCGTCTCCCCACAGGCCGTCCTCGGGCAAAAGCATGCTGCCGTCGGTGTAGCGCACCGGGTTCGGGCGGTCTTCCTTCAGCCACCAGGCACCGTCCAGATCGACGAATTGCGCAAATTCGGCGAGCAATGCCGCGGGCGCCATTGCCAGCGAAGTGCTGACCATGCAGCCCAGCATTACTCCCATGCCCTGTTCCCCGGCGGCGCGCGCCAGCGCCAGCGCCCCGGTCAGCCCGCCGGTCTTGTCCAGCTTGATATTGATGAAATCGTAGAGCCCGGAGAGGCGTTCGAGATCATCCGTTGTATGGCAGGATTCGTCGGCACATACAGGAACCAGATGTTCCAGTTCCCCTAGTGCATCGTCCTGGCCGGCAGGCAATGGCTGCTCGAGCAGCGCCACCTCCAGCGCCGCAAGCGGCTGCATCAGCGAGGCCAGAAGGTCTGCGTTCCAGCTTTCATTGGCATCAACAATAATCTGCGCGCCGGGCGCCGCCTCCCGAACCGCGCCCAATCGCTCAAGCACCTCTTCGGCGTCCAGCTTTACCTTCAGGAGCGGCGCGTCAGAGAGCTTCGCGGCATCGGCCCGCATCGCCTCAGGCGTATCAATAACGATGGTCCGGGCGGTGATAATTTCACCAGCGTCGCGGACACCAGCCAGCGCCGCCACCGACCTGCCCGATTGTTTGGCTTCCAGATCCCAGAGCGCGCAGTCAATTGCGTTACGCGCCGCACCGGCCGGCAGAAGCCCCTGCAGGTCATCGCGCCCGGCGCCCGCCTCGATCTCGGCGGCAACAGAAGATATCTGCTCAAGAACAGAGGCCGTGGACTCGCCATAGCGGGAATAGGGGCAGGCTTCGCCTTGTCCCAGGTAATCGCCATCCTGCAGGCGCACCAGAATAACGCGTGCTTCGTTCCGCGCACCACGGGCGATGCGAAAACTGCGCGCCAGGGGCCAGATTTCCTCTTCTGCCTGAATTTGAAGGGTCACCCGGGAAGCGACCTGTTAACCGCCAACAACTGTTTTGTCGGGCGGAAAAATTATGGTCACTGTTGTGCCAACGTCGATCACGCTTTCCAGTACCAGTCGCGCACCCATCATCTCCACGAAAGCTATGACCAGGGGAATGCCCAGGCCGGCGCCTTCTTTCTGGCGGGCCAGGGATGAATCCACCTGGCCGAATGGGGTCAGGGCCTTTTTTATGCCCTCTTCGTCCATGCCGACGCCGTTATCGCTCACCGCCATTTCGCATCCGCCATCTTCCGTCACTTTGCAGGTCAGGTGTATTTCGCCGCCCTCGCGGGTAAATTTAATGGCGTTTGACAGAAGGTTGATGAAAACCTGTTTCATGCGGCGCTGATCGGCGAGAATTCTGACCGACTCGTCAGACACCTCCAACTTGATAAGAAGGCCGGCATAGACGGCGCGTTCGTTGACCAGCCTGAGGCATTGCTGGAATGTCTCGCTCACCGAAACTTCATCGATCTCCAGTTCCAGCTTGCCGGCTTCGACCTTGGACAGGTCCAGAATGTCATTGATGATTTCCAGCAGATGCCGGCCACTGGTGTGGATATCCTGGGCGTATTCCACATAGCGCCGTTCCTTGATGGGGCCGAACATTTCGCGCGTGATGGCTTCTGAAAATCCGAGAATGGCATTAAGGGGTGTGCGCAGCTCGTGGCTCATATTGGCCAGGAATTCCGATTTCGTGCGGTTGGCAAGTTCGGCGCTTTCCTTGCTTTCGCGCAGCTCTTCGCGCTGCTGATGCTGGTCGGTGATATCCCGCGAAATCAGAAGCAGCAAATCCTCGCCGCCAATATCGAGCGCGGCACCGACCATGTTGATCAGCGATTGTGATCCGTCCCGCATATTGACCGAAGCCTCAAAATTTTCGATGCGACCGCTTTCGCCAAGCTTGGCAACGAATTTGTCCCGCGTATCCGGTTCCGCCCAAATTCCAAGATCCTGCGAAGTCTTGCCAATCACCTCGTCCCGTTCAAACCCGAAAAAATTGAGGAAGCTTTCGTTGACGTCCACGTAAGAGCCGTCAGTCAGTCGGGTCAGCGTAATGATATCGGGTGAGGTCTGAAAAATGCGCCTGAACAGTTCCTCGGTCTGTAACCGCGCTTCCTCGGCGGCTTTTTGTTCGCTGATATCGAACAGGGCAGCAAGCACAGCCGGCTCGCCATCCCAATCGACAATCGAAGCACGGCAATCAACCCATATTTGACTGCCATCTCGCCTGATCAGCCGGAAAGCGTAGTTCAGCGGCACGTCTTCGCGGCCCTCCAGACGCCCCTGGATGTTGGCAGCAACAGTCGGCAGGTCTTCGGGATGGATGAAATCTGCAATTCCTTTGCCGCTCGCCATCAGTTCGTCGATGCTGTCAACGCCGACCATGTGGGCCAGGGTCTCATTGACGTAAAGGAATTTTCCGTCGCGATGGACGATGGTGCCCTGCAGCGCGCCTTCGACAATCTGCTGAAAATGCTTGGCGTCGCGCCGGTGCCGCGTCACATCAAAGGCCACGACGATCGCGGCATCCGGGCCAAAGGCCAACATTCGCCCTTCCAGATACCTGTAACGGCCTTCGGTATTCCTGATGCGGCAGTCCAGGGTATCATCGGCGCAGGTGCCGCCGCGCACTTCCATCAGCAATGTTTGAACCTGGTCCACGTCGCTGGGATGCAACAGATCAAATATTACCGGGCCTACCTGCCCCAGCTCCGTTCCCAGGATCGCGCAGGTATTCTTGAAATCGGAACATACGCGGTCGGCGCTGTCGACGACGAACCGGACAGCATCATCCAACAGCTCGGCGCCAAGCCGGGTGTCCGCTGCGGAGGACTCCTCTGCCGCCGGCGCTATTGATTTATGACTTGAGCCCGCCCCATTCATGCCTTGGTCATTCCAGTAGTTATTTCTGCGCTGGTTTGCCGCCAATAACGACTATAGCCTTCCGAACCCCAGCATCGCAGAAATAACGGCTGCCGCGCCGATACCGCTACCTGCACGTGCCGCCAGTTAAGTATTCCCTACCATAGGTACCTTAAATTCCCACAAATTTGTTCATGAAAGGTTAGCGGCGGGCACGAATCGCCCACCGCCCGGACTCCCGCCGGAATATCAGAATCTCCGGAATAGCGAAAAATCGCCTAGCGTTCGTCGGCCTCCGCCGCTTCGGCGCGCAGCCATTCGACAAAACTGCGGACCTTTTCCTTTTCCATCATATCTTCAGGACAGACGATGTAATAGGCGAAATCAACCGGCTGCGCTTTGTCAAAGGGACGGACCAGCCGGCCCGCCTTGATATCGGCGGCGGCAATGGTGCTTTTCGCAAGCGCCACACCGCGACCCGCGATAGCCGCCTCGATTGCCAGATTTGACTGGTTGAAATGAAGCGCGGAGTGGCCATCCTTGATGCCGATACATGCCGCCTTCAGCCACATGTGCCAATCGGGACAACTGGGATCATCAAGGGAGGAATCATCGTGAATCAAAGTAAAGCGACTGAGGTCCTTGAGGTCTCGAACCGGGTTATCCCCTTCCAGCAAAGCCGGGCTGCAAATCGGCGCCACGCTTTCACACAGCAGTTCCTCGACATGCAGGCCAGGATAATTTCCGGCGCCATACCGTATCGCCAGGTCAAAGTCATCACTGGCGAAATCGACCAGCGTCATGCTGGCGGACACACGGACGACTATATCGGGCCGGGCGTCGTGGAAATTGCCCAGGCGCGGCACCAGCCATTTCGAGGCAAACGACGGCGAGACACTGACTTTGAGGTTCATGTCGGTCTGCACCACCTGCAAAGCCGCAACAGCGGCCTCGAAGCCCTTGAACCCCTCCTGCAGCGCGGTGAGTGAGCTTTCCGCCGCAGGGGTCAAATGCAGGCTGCGGTTCACACGGCGAAAAAGCTGCACGCCCAGATATTCTTCAAGCGATCGCACCTGCTGGCTGACCGCGGCAGGCGTGACGGACAACTCCTCGGACGCCTTCTTGAAGCTGAGGTGCCGAGCCGCCGCATCAAACGCCCGCAGCGCATTTAACGGTAACAGTGCTCTTTTCATAAGTCGTACATCGTGGTCTGCCTTTCGTAGCCGGCCAGCCGATCATAGAGAACTGGGGAAGAGTCCGGCAAGTGGCAAACGACTTCTTCTGTTGGCAAAGTGCAGAAAAACTTTTGCGGTCGCTGGCCCGCCGTGGAAAAACCGCCAAGGCAAGGACGTCCAGCAGGTGGACAGGGGGCAGGCAATTATCCGGCGAGCCCGGCATCTGCTGTTATGTTTCCGCCAGGGCGACCACCGGGGAGTTTTCTCCCGGAGCGTTTCCGAGTCCGCGTCGGCCGCGGCGTGGAGGATCGTGCCGCCGATGTGGTCCGCGCCGCTCGGGCGCTGTTCGGGCAGGTTG
>JACZSK010000190.1 GCA_022574255.1 Pseudomonadota bacterium | reverse complement strand
GACGGTTCTGACACGGAGAGCGGACCGGTCAAGGAAGGCATTGCAAACTTCCGCACCGCGATGGACAAAGCGGGCGCCAGAACCTGCGGTGAATTTCTGGCGCAGCGCCACCGCGACCGCCTGCCCGTGCGTTCCCGCAACGTCTCGGACAAGATTACCAAGGCGGCCTACGATTTTTATCCGGCGCGTGAACTGGTGGAAGAGGAATTTGATCTGCTGTGGGCGTCGCAGACCGGATATCACTCGGAATTGGACGATGCAGCGCGCGACGCCATTAAAAATGTCTTCTTTCGCCAGCGCCCCTTGCGGGCCGTGCAGCCAGGTAAATGCACGCTGAACCCCGAAGAGGACCGCGCGCCATGGGCGCTGCCGCTGGCCCAGAAATTCAGGATTCTGCAGGATATTGGCAATCTGACCATCGCCCGCCCCGGCACGAAGGAGCGCAAAGTAACCTTGGCGGAGCGTGATATTCTTCTTGGTAAATTGCTCGGAGCAAAGGAGCCTACTTTCAAGGCCCTTCGCAAGGCTCTGAAACTTGCGCCGGATGAATATTTCAATCTTGAGAACGACCGGCGAACCACGCTGAAGGGAGACCAAACAGCGGCGGTATTGGCCGCCGAACCAACAAAGAAGAACGCCGGTCGCTGGGGCAAGGTGTGGCGCGATCTTCCCTTTGAATGCCAGCAACAAAACGCCGAGATGCTTCTGGCCGAGGAAGACGAGGAGAGACTTGTCGGCTGGCTGATGGATGAATGCGGGCTGGACCGGGAGCGGGCGGAAAGCGTATCCGCCGCCCCGCTGCCGCAAGGGTATGCCCGTCTCGGCCCTACGGCTCTGACCGGCATCGTCGATGCCTTCATGAATGATTCATCCGAGACAAGCGATCCCGATACCGGCGAAGTCTATGACGCGCCGCTGACCTACGATGCCGCCTGCGAGGCCGCCGGATACCACCACTCCGATCTAGACCGGCTGGGTGAGGATGATCTTCTGACCCGCCTGCCCTACTACGGCGACGTGCTGACTCGCCATGTTGTGGAGAATCACGACGCGCCGGAGGGTAGCCAGGAAAAGCGCGGGCGTATCACCAACCCCACCGTTCATATCGGGCTGAACCAGCTTCGCAAGGTTATCAACGCAATCATTGGGAAATATGGCGCGCCCAATGAAATTGTGGTGGAGCTGGCGCGCGATTTGAAGATGGGCAAGAAACAGAAAGATGAATTGTCAAAGCAGCAGGCCCAAAACCAGAAAGCCAACGAGGCCCGCGCTGTAAAAATGGCGGAGGTCGGTATCATTGATCCCGCCGGGCAGGACTTTCTCAAAATGCGGCTGTGGGAGGAACTGGACCCCGAAGACGCCGCCAATCGCCGCTGCCCCTATACGGGCAAACAGATCAGCCTGCAAAAACTGTTCTCCCCGGCGGTGGAAATGGAGCACATCCTGCCGTTCAGGCGTACGCTTGATAATTCGCCAGCCAACAAGACGGTTTCCATGCGCGCGGCTAATCGTGAAAAGGGCAATCGGAGCCCCCATGAGGCGTTTGGCGATTCACCCGCCGGTTATGACTGGGAAGACATCCGCACACGTGCTGGCTGCCTGCCCGCCAACAAGAAATGGCGTTTTCAGCCCGACGCCATGGAACGCTTCGATAATGAGGAAAAGGGCTTCCTTGATCGCCAGCTTGTGGACACGCGATATCTGTCCCGCATTTCCACCGCCTATCTGCGGCTTGTCTGTCCAGCGGTATGGGTGATACCGGGCCGCCTGACTGCCATGTTGCGTGGAAAGTGGGGGCTGAATTCCCTTTTGCGAGATCATAACATTGCGGGCGCGGCCCCGGCCAAGGACCGCACCGACCACCGTCATCACGCCATTGATGCCTTTGTTATTGCCTGTACGTCGCGCGGCATGTTGAAGCGCGTTGCGGACGCCGCCGATCAGAACCGGCAGCTCCTGATCGAAAAAATGCCCGATCCTTTTTCCGGATATGATCGGGACGATTTGCACCGCATCATTGGTGGCATCGTTGTTTCGCACCGACCCGAC
>JACZSK010000189.1 GCA_022574255.1 Pseudomonadota bacterium | reverse complement strand
AAGAACCGACGTTGCCCGACACCACCAGGGTTATGTTGTTGGCGATGATGTTGGCGTCTTCAATCGTCACTTGGGTGTCGGACACCGCCTTCAACAGCCCGGCGCTGATGGTGTTGATAAGCTCCTCTTCGGTCCAGACCTTGATCGAACCGGTCAGCGCGGTCTCTTCGCTGGTGGTCAGCGTGTAGGTAAAATCGGCATCGAAGGCGTCGCCCTCGCCGCCGAAGTCCACATGCAGCGCGTGGTACTGGAGCGTGCGGTTGGCCTCCAGGGTGGCGATGGCATTTGCCACGAAGGTATCGAGCGCGGCCCCGGAAAGGCCCTGCTCGATGCCCTCGGCGGTGTAGATGGCGGTGAACACCGGCAGCTCCGCCGCGTTCAGGGTGATGCTGTGGCCGCCGTCGTAGACCGCGGGATCGGCCTGGGTGCTGCGGAACTGCCAATAGGTTGTCTAATTCCGGCTCTGCGGTCAAGCACTTCCGAACCTTCTGTCTGCGTCTGTCTCCGCCGGGTACACGGTTGTCTCCGAAGTCTTCGCCGGTAGTTTTTTCCGGCTCGCTCCATCATGGTGCCCTTTGGCTTTGGCTTCCCAATGTATTGCGCGCAATCGCGAACGGGTGTTCGCCTTCGCATCCAACGGCGCGGGATCGCCTCGGCCATCGTCCCGACGGGGACGGTTTTTCCGCTTGCGCGGAACCCTGTCGTCTTTTCGCAGCGCCTATGCCGCGGCGCTCTCCTCCTTCGGCGGCCAGCGGAACAACTCGCCGGTGATCAGCATCCGGTGCAGGATCACCGCCAGCTTGCGGGCCAGGGCGACGCAGGCTTGTCTGTGGCTGGTCCGTTTCTTGATCCGGCGCGCCCAATCCTTCAGCGGATGCGCCCGGCGCACCACGGTGAGCATGCTGTTGGCCGCCTCGTAGAGAAGCGCGCGCAGCATGGCGTCGCCGTGTTTCGAGATGCGCCCGCTGTAGTCCATTTCCCCCGACTGGAACCGCCGCGTCGTCAGGCCGATATAGGCCCCCACGTTGCGCGACTTGGCGAACCGCCCAGGCTCGCCGATGGTGGACACAAAGGCCAGCGCCGTTACCGGCCCCACCCCCGGCACGCTCATCAAAAGCCGGCATGCCGGATCAGCCTTCGCGCACGCCATGACTTCCTTGTCCAGCTGCTCGAGGGAAACCGCCAGGGCGGCGCGGGCGCGGAGCAGAGGCTCGATGGCCACCGCGAGATCCCGATGATCCTCCAGGATCGCCTCCACCCGGCCGACAAACTTGCCGACGCCCTTCCCGAAAGCGGTGGCCCAGCGAGGCCAGAAGGCCCCGGATCGTGTTCTCCATATCGCGACGCTGCCCCACCAAGTGGGCGCGCGCCTTCAGAAGTATCCGATCCCCTTGGGCGTCTTCGCTCTTCACCGCCACCGGGCGGCAGAACCCGGTGCGTGCGATCTCCGCCAGAAGCTCGGCATCGCCGGCGTCCGTCTTGTTGTGCTGCAACTTCATCACCGCATGGGCCTGGCGGGCGTCGATCAGCTCCACCGGCATGCCGCGCGCCCGCAACTCCCGAACCAGCCAATGGGACAGCGTCCCCGTTTCCATCACGATCCGCTCCGGGCACGGGCAAGGCTCCTTCAGCGCCTCGAACAGCGCTTGCGGATCGCTGGCCGCCTTGCCCCGCGCCAAGACTTTTCCGTCCCTGTCCATAACGCAATACGCCGTCTCTTCCTTCGATACGTCCAATCCGACATACTCGACCATGGTCACTCTCCCTTTAAGTTGGCCCTTTGGGGCGCCTCATTCGTGACCCCGTATCATAGGCCCGGGAGAGTGACCGCCGGAATTACGCCATGTATTGCATTGATTCTTATAGCAGAATCGACCAAGCGCGTCATCAAATTTGCAATTCATCTGGGGAATGCGGGTTGATATGGTTGTCGCGATGGTCCTGATCGATGGATCGCTAGATACTCCCGACGCGGAATGGATCCAAAGCAACATGATTGGAACAGAACGCTGGCACGTAACCTACAACACCTCGAGCCTAACTGGGGTTGC
>JACZSK010000188.1 GCA_022574255.1 Pseudomonadota bacterium | reverse complement strand
ATATTATCATATTTTCGGCGCATTGCAGATTTATTACGGCGCCACAAACCAAAAAAAAGCCACCCGATGGACTGGGTGGCCTTTTCGTATTTCGATCCGCAGTTTCCGGATTACCGCTTGGTTAGATGCAACCTATAATTACACATTAAATAACAATAGGTTACATCAACAAATTCTTCAATGTGACTTAATCTTGACATACTCACCCCAAAACAGTAGCGAATTTATAGCGTTCCGTTACCAACATTCCCCGACGGTAAGCACCATTCTCAAGCCACCTTGTATATCAAGATCATCAATAGCTCTATGGACAATCCCTTGAAGATATCGACTATTCGTATGCTCAAGTTGCGACTGTCCTTCACTCTCACCGCATTCCATATGAAAATTTCGATGGTTCATAGTGACCTATCCAAAAAACCTATACAGGGCCGAGTCAAGTAGTCAGCGGGAAATTGACGACCGAATATTGTCGTCGCCGGTTACCGTAAAGTCCTGAAGGGGATCGCGTTGGTTAACAATTCTGAACTATTGGGATTTATCCCGTATACCAATCCCGTTCGGTGGTGGCTGCTGGCCGGCGTATGGTTGTCCTATTACTGCTTCGGCTTGACCATTGTGACCCTGGCCCCCCTGGTCAGCGAAATATCATCCGATCTGCATCTTACCCATACACAAATGGGAACGGTTCTGGGGGCGTGGCAGCTGGTTTATATCGGCTCTGCGATTCCCTTGGGCAGCCTTCTCGACCGGATCGGCGCCAGGCGGGCAATGATGGTCGCCCTTCTCGTGATAGCAGCTTCCGCCGCACTGCGCTCAGTCGCGGGCGGCTATGGCAGTTTGTTCTTGGCAGTCGCCGTGTTCGGTATTGGCGGCCCGTTGATCTCGATTGGTGCGCCGAAACTGATCAGCTTGTGGTTCGAAGGCAAGGAACGGGGGCTGGCCATGGGCATTTATATGACCGCGCCAACCCTTGGCAGCGTCACCGGTTTATCCATGACCAACAGCCTGTTCATGCCGATGTTCGACAACGACTGGCGGGATGTTATGTTGCTTTATGCGGGATTTATTATTGCTGCCAGCGCCCTTTGGTGGCTGATTACGTCGCACAAGGACTGCAAGGCTATTGAAGCTAGTCAATCGACGTCGCCTGGTGAATCGCAAAAGCAGAATTTCTTCCTGTTGATCAAGATACCAGCGTTCAAGATTGTTCTGGCCATGAGTGTCGGCATCTTCTTTTTAAGTCATGGTCTGAATAATTGGTTGCCGGAAATCCTGCGCGCCAAAGGAATGGGTGCAACCCAGGCAGGTTATCTGGCGTCTGTTCCTGCCGCCTTCGCGATTATGGCGTCTCTGATCATACCACGGCTGGCGACAGCGGATCGCCGCATCTGGATATTATGCATCCTCTACGTGGCATTTGGTGTGTCATCTCTCATACTTCAGGCGGCGGATGGCGCTATCCTGTCTATTGCCCTCGTGCTTCAGGGCGTGGCGCGAGGCAGCGCCATGACCCTTTCGATTCTGGTTTTGCTTGATATCCCGGAAGTCGGCAGTAAACGGGCTGGTGTCGCCGGCGGCATGTTCTTTTCAGCGGCTGAGATTGGCGGGGTCATGGGCCCGGTCTCATTGGGTGTTCTATCCGATGTCAGTGGCGGATTTTCTTCCGGTCTCTATTTGTTGACGGGGGTTAGCGTTGCACTTCTCATTCTGTTGGCAGCGCTCCAACGTCAGAAAATGAAAACGGAAGGACCGTGATTTTGAAATGATTTAGGGCGTCATCCGATCAGGTTGATACTCTAAAGAATTTCACGTTTAATCGTGCACACACGATCAAACGACGTTCAATCGCCACGCAGGCTAACGCTCGGCTCACGCGGCGGATTACGGCATACGCCGCAATCAGAGCGTCTCAGGCTTGAATGATTCCATTCAAGCCTGAGACGCTCTAATGTGACTATATTTGACCCAAATCACGCAAAACGAAATCGGGCGCTCCCGAAGGAACGCCCGATAAAGATCGAAACATGCTTGGCGGGGTTACCGCTTGGAGAACTGGAAGCTCTTGCGG
>JACZSK010000018.1 GCA_022574255.1 Pseudomonadota bacterium | reverse complement strand
TTCGAACAATTCGCGCAGGGCGCCCAGCCTGAAGGCGTTCAAATCCGTCACATCGGAGAGATTAGCGCGCGCCACCAGTGCCGCCGCCCCGTCGCTGGCGTCAATTTTACCGCCGGGAAAGACCATGGCGCCGGCGGCAAAGCCCATGGCCGCGTGGCGCTCCATCATCAACACCTCAAGACCTTCCGGAGCATCGCGCAGCAAGAGCACGCTCGCAGCGGCAAGCGGCGTTACCGTAGTTTCGGGTTGCGGCGGGCTCACCGCCTAAACTTCCCTGGCGTCTATCACACCGGCAATGGCAGCCACGGCGCCGCGCACCGGCGGCGTAATCTTATACTCACCGGGCAGATCGACCGTCACTTCACGCCGCCCGTCCGCAAGAAGCAATTGCAGGCTGACCTGCCCGCGCCCACCCTGATGCTCGGCCAGAAGGCTCTTGACGCCCTCCAGAGCGCTGTCATCGGAAATAAAGACCTGCAGCCCGGTCTGGGAATTGGCGGCAACGCCGACCAGGGATTTTATCCCCCTGAGCATCAGCCGCGCCGTGTCGCCCTCATCCCGTTTATCCAGGCTGACGGTAACGATGACCGGCTCGCCCGCCTCCACAAAGGGCCGCGTCATATCGAGAAAATCGCTGAACACCAGCACTTCGTATGCGCCGCCGCTGTCCGACAGGGAGAGATAGGCAAAGGGCTTGCCGGAGCGCTGCGAACGGCGTTCCTGAAAGCTGTCGATGGCGCCGGCCAGCTTCAGCGTCTTGCCCAGCGACGCCGGGTCGCTCATCACCTCAATGGCGGGCTTTATGCGCTGACGCTCAAGGACGCTCTGGTACATTTCAAGGGGATGCGCCGACAGGTAAAAGCCGATTGCGGCGCTCTCCCGCTTCAGTTTCTCGGCTTCTTCCCAGGGCGCGCATTCGGCCAGCGGCGGCCGGTCGCCGCCTTCCTCAATGCCGCCAAACAGGCTCTCCTGTGCGCTCTCGCGCGCCTCAGCCGCCAGATGCGCGTGACGCAGCAGCAATTCGCAGGCGCCAACCACTTGCGCACGGTTGTCGTTCAGGCTGTCGAAGGCCCCGGCGGCGGCGAGATGCTCCAGTTGGCGCTTGTTCACCTGGCGGGGGTCCATGCGCTCGGCAAAATCGAACAAATTCTTGAACGGCCCGTTGGCCTCGCGCTCGGCGATAATGCCCGCCATGGCCTTTTCACCAACATTCTTGATTGCCGCCAGCCCATAGCGGATTGCCAGGCGCGGCGTCTCTCCCTCGGCCGCCACCTCCTCGGGCAGGAAATCGACGCCGGAGCAGTTGATGTCGGGCAGCAGCAGCGAAATATCCTGCAGCCGCAGTTCCTGCTTGAAGGCCGCCAGCTTGTCGGTGTTGTGCTGGTCCAGGGTCATGGTGGCGGCCATGAACTCGGCCGGGTAATTGGCCTTCAGATAGGCGGTCTGATAGGCCAGCAGCGCATAAGCAGCGGCATGGCTCTTGTTGAAGCCGTAGCCGGCGAATTTTGCCACCAGCTCGAAAATGAAAGACGCCCGTTCTTCAACAACGCCTTTCTCCAGCGCGCCCTCGATGAAGCGCTTCCTCTGGGCATCCATCTCGGCCTGGATTTTCTTGCCCATGGCACGGCGCAGCAAATCGGCCTCGCCCAGCGAATAGCCGGCCAGGATCTGGGCAATCTGCATCACCTGTTCCTGATAGATAATCACGCCGTAGGTTTCCGACAAAACGCCCTTCAGGGAGTCATGCAGATATTCGACCTCTTCCTCGCCATGCTTGCGCGCCACATAGGTGGGAATGTTGTCCATCGGCCCGGGGCGGTAGAGCGCCACCAGGGCGATAATATCCTCGAACTTGTCGGGGCGGAGCCCCTTGAGCACGCTGCGCATGCCCGAACTTTCAAGCTGGAACACCCCCGCCGTATCACCCCGCGAAAGCATCGCAAAGGTCGCCGCGTCATCCAGCGGTATCGCCAGCAAATCAATGCGATCATTGCGCTCGGCGATATAATCCACGGCGCGGCTGAGCACGGTGAGCGTCTTCAGGCCGAGAAAATCGAACTTCACCAGGCCCGCTTTTTCCACCCATTTCATGCTGAACTGGGTGACCGGCATGTCGGAGCGCGGATCGCGGTACAGCGGGATCAGTTCGTCCAGCGGCCGGTCGCCGATCACCAGGCCGGCGGCGTGGGTCGAGGCATGGCGATACAAGCCCTCCAGCTTCAGCGCCCGGTCGATGACCGCAGCGGTCAGCGGGTCATTATCCCGCTCATGCTGCAGGCGCGGCTCCTGTTTGATCGCTTCCGCCAGCGTCACCGGATGCGCCGGGTTGTTGGGCACCATCTTGCACAGACGGTCGGTCACCGGATAAGGCTGTTGCAGCACGCGGCCCACATCGCGGAGAACCGCGCGGGCCTGTAATTTACCGAAGGTAATGATCTGCGCCACCTGATCGGCGCCGTATTTCTTCTGCACATAGCGGATCACCAGATCGCGCTTGTCCTGGCAAAAATCGATGTCGAAGTCGGGCATGGACACGCGCTCGGGGTTCAGAAAACGCTCGAACAACAGGCCAAAGCGCAGGGGATCCAGGTCGGTAATCATCAGCGACCATGCCACCAGCGAGCCCGCACCCGAACCACGCCCCGGCCCCACCGGCACGCCGTGGCCCTTGGCCCAGTGAATAAAGTCGGCAACGATCAGGAAATAGCCGGGAAAACCCATATCCTCGATGACGCCAAGCTCATACGACAGCCGCTCGCGGTAGGGCGCTGCCTTGTCGGCCCGCGCCTGATCGTCATCGTCTGCGGCAAACACATGGTCTTGCAGGCGCTGCTCCAGGCCTTTGGCAGCATCCGCCTGCAACTCGTCGGTTTCCGAGCGGCCCTCTTCAACGGTAAAGGTGGGCAAAATTGGGTCGCGGGTGCCGGCCATGAAGGCACAGCGCCGGGCAATCACCAGGCTGTTCTCAATCGCCTCGGGAAGGTCTGCAAACAGCTCCTGCATTTCCCCGGCGGTCTTCAGGCGGTGCTCGGGCGTCAGCCGCCGTCGCTTGCCCTCGGCCACATAGGTGCCATCGGCGATGCACAGCAGCGCGTCGTGGGCCTCATACATGTCTGCGTCGAGAAAATAGGCGTCATTGGTGGCGACCAGCGGCAGGTTCAGGGCGTAGGCAATATCGAGGAAAGCTTCTTCGGTGGCCTTTTCGTCGGCCATGCCGTGGCGCATAAGCTCAACATACAGCCTTCCGGGAAAGGCCTCCGCCAATTCCCCCAGCAAGGCCTCCGCCTGCTCGCGGCGTCCCTCCAGCAGCAGTTTTCCGACCGGTCCCTCTGGCCCGGCGCTCAACACAATCAGGCCCGCGCCATGGGCTTTCAGATCATCGAAATCCACATGCGGGTCGCTGGCCGCGTCATCATCCGATCTCTTGGTCAAATGCGCGCGGCTGACCAGTTTCAAGAGGTTGCCGTAGCCTTCTTCATTTTGCGCCAGCAGCCCCAGCCGCTGAAATACGCCCCGCGACGTCACATGCGGCCCGCTGTCTTCCGCGATTTTCACCGCCAGCGAACAGCCGATGATCGGCTGAACGCCCGCCGCCTGCATGATTTGCGAATATTCCAGCGCCCCGAACATGTTGTTGGTGTCGGTCATGGCCACCGCCGGCATCGATTGCTCGACGCATCGCCTGGCCAGATCGGTAATATGGATGGCCCCTTCCGACAGGGAATAGGCGGTGTGAACCCTCAAATGAACAAAGTCGGCATGGGCCATGGGGAAAGTCAGTCTCTTCCGGGTCTTTACTCAAGCTAACGGGCGCGGGCGATTGGCGCAATCGGCAGTTATGCGGGGTCGTCCTGCAACATGCCGTCATGCAGGTGAACGCAGCGGTCCATGCGCCCTGCAAGGGTCATGTTATGGGTCGCGATCACCGCCCCCACGCCCTTGTCGCGGGCGGCAGCGATCAACTCGTCCATCACTTTCCTGGCAGTCGATTCGTCCAGGTTACCGGTCGGTTCGTCGGCCAGCAGCAGCGCCGGTTCGTTGGCCATCGCCCGGGCAATGGCCACCCTTTGCTGTTCGCCACCCGATAGCTCAGCCGGCAGATGCTCCAGGCGCTTTTTCAGGCCCAGGCGCGAGAGAATATCCGCCGCCCGCTCGCGGGCCTCGCTTTCATCGCGCTCGGCAATCAATTGCGGCAGCAGCACGTTCTCCAGCGCCGTGAATTCCGGCAGCAGGTGATGGAACTGGTAAACGAAGCCAATGCCGTGGCGGCGAATAATGGTGCGCTCGCTCTCCGGCAGCCCGCCGCATTTTTTGCCGCCAATCAACACCACGCCCGCGTCCGGTTTTTCCAGCAGCCCGGCGATATGGAGGAGCGTGGATTTGCCCGAGCCCGACGGACCCAGCAAGCCAACCACCTCGCCCGGCTGCACGCTCAGGCCGGTGCCACGCAACACGCGCAGCGCCCTGCCGCCTTGATGAAAGGTGCGCTTGATACCCTTCAGTTCCAGAACGGCTGTCATTATTCGTACCTCAGCACGTCAACGGGATCGAGGCGCGAGGCGCGTCTGGCCGGCGGGATGGTGGCCAGGAAGGACAGCAGCAGCGCCATGATCACAATGGTAATCACCTCGCTGAACTCCATCTTGGACGGCATTTCCGTGAGAAAGCGGATTTCCGGATTCCACAGCACCGTGCCGGTCAGTTTTTCCAGGCCCTTCTGGATGTTATTGATATTCACCGTCAGCACCACACCCAGCGCCACGCCCAACAGCGTGCCGATAAAGCCGATGCTGGCGCCCGCAATCATGAAAATACGCATGATCGAGCCCTGCGCCGCCCCCATGGTGCGCAATATGGCGACGTCGCGCGCCTTGTCTTTCACCAGCATGATAAGGCTGGAGACAATGTTGAACGCCGCCACCAGAATGATCAGGGTGAGGATCAGGAACATCACGTTGCGCTCCACCTGAAGCGCCGAAAACAGGCTGACATTCATCTGCCGCCAGTCCGTGATGACCCCCACCTGCTCGGTGAGTTCCGCGATCGGGCGCAAATATTGGTCCATGTCGTCGGGCTCATCGACAAAAATCTCCAGCGCGCTCACCGCACCGGGAATCTGGAAATAGATCTGCGCCTCTTCCATGGGCATGAAGATAAAGGCGTTGTCATAATCGTAGACGCCGACCTCGAATGTAGCGACCACGGTGAAGGCGCGCATGCGCGGCGCCATGCCGAAGGGTGTGGCGGTGCCCCTGGGGGCAATCAGGGTGAGCCTGTCGCCGACCCGCACATACAGCTTGCTGGCCAGCCGTTGGCCGAGCGCAATGGCATCGGCCCCCCCGAAATCATCCAGCGAGCCGGTGATTACATTGGTCGATACGAAGGGATGCGCCTTCAGCGTTTCGGTATCGATGCCGCGGACGATTGCTCCCGAGGCAACCCCCTGGTTGCTGGCCAGCGCCTGGCCGTGGATCAGCGGAGTGACCGAGGCAATGCCGGGAATAGCGCGTACACGAGCCGCCAGGTCATCGTAATCCTGCAGTTCGCCGGCATAACCCGAAACGGCAATATGCCCGTTCAGACCGAGGATGCGGCTCATCAGCTCCTCGCGGAAGCCGTTCATTACCGACATGACGATAATCAGCACCGCCACGCCCAGGCAGATACCGACCAGCGAAAACCCGGCGATCACCGAGATAAAGCCGTCGCTGCGCCTGGATCTCAGATACCTGAGCGCCACCATCCATTCGAAACGCGCGTTCATGGGAGGTTTATCCTCATTTCGCTGTGGCGAACCTGGCCAGCGCGTCTTCGGGAGAGAGGTCAATCCGCTCGCCGGTGGCGCGGTTTTTCACTTCAACAATACCGTCTTTCAGCCCGCGCGGGCCGACGGCGATTTGCCAGGGCAGCCCGATCAGGTCCATGCGCGAAAATTTCGCCCCGGCGCGCTCGTCCCTGTCGTCATACAGCACATCGACGCCAGCCGCCTGTAATTTGCCGTACAGGTCATCGGCGGCGGCCGTGCAGCCCGCGTCGTCGATACGCAGGTTCATCAGCCCCACCCGAAAGGGCGCCACGCTCTCGGGCCAGATAATGCCGTTCTCGTCATGGCTGGCCTCGATCACCGCCGCCACCAGTCGGGACACGCCAATGCCGTAGGAGCCCATTTGCACAAGAATTTCGTCACCGCCCGGCCCCTGCACCACCGCGCCCATGGGCTTTGAATATTTAGTGCCGAAGAAGAAAATATGTCCCACTTCGATGCCGCGCCCGGAATTCAAATCTTCCGCGGCCACCGGGCAATTCGCCGCATCATGCTGCTCGTCGCTGGCCGCGTACAGGCTGGTCCACTGGTCGACGATGGGCTGCAAATCACCATCGTAATCCACGTCGTCGCCGGGTATCGCCAGGGCATCCATGTCCTTGTGAAAGAAGACCTTGCTCTCGCCGGTCTCGGCCAGAACGAGGAATTCATGGCTCATGTCGCCGCCAATGGGCCCCGAATCGGCGCGCATGGGAAAAGCGCGCAAGCCCATGGCCTGGAAGGTGCGCAAATAGGCGACGAACATCCTGTTATAGGAATGGCGCGCCGCCGCCTCATCCAGATCGAAGGAATAATTGTCCTTCATCAGAAACTCGCGCCCGCGCATCACCCCGAAACGGGGCCTGATCTCGTCGCGAAACTTCCACTGGATATGAAACAGGTTCTTCGGCAAGTCCCTGTAGCTCTTGATATCGCTGCGGATGATATCGGTAATCAACTCCTCGTTGGTCGGGCCATAGAGCATCTCGCGGCCGCGCCGGTCGGTAATACGCAGCATTTCGGCGCCATAATCCTCATAGCGCCCGCTCTCTATCCACAGGTCCGCCGACTGGATGGTCGGCATCAGGATTTCCTGCGCGCCCGATCTCAACTGCTCCCGGCGCACGATCTCTTCGATATTCTGCAAAACTTTAAGGCCCAGCGGCAGCCAGGAATATATCCCCGAACTGGCCTGGCGGATCATGCCGGCGCGCAGCATCAGGCGGTGCGACACCACCTCGGCTTCAGCGGGGGTCTCTTTCAGCGTGGGCAGGAAATAGCGGGATAATCTCATGTTCGGCTCTTTAAAACCGGCCCAAAGTCACACTATGGGCTGGCGGGGTGAACTCCGCCTCTCTTGTGCCAATTGCAGCGCCTGAGGGCAATCGTCTTTTTGCCCTGTAGGGGAATTAGGATGATCGCCCTCCCGTTAATCATGCTGGTTAACTTTTTGTGGCTTAAGTGCAACAGGTAGGGCGAATGTTTTTGCAAACTTGCCACATATGGCCGGTTCTGCCGTGACAGCCGGGAGACCGCCAAATAGATTCAGCACTCGCCGGGCAAGAACAGGTCGGCTTATAAGCACCGGCCACGGAATACCCCGCAAGGGTAGTGGTCAAAGTTCAGGGAGGTCTCTCGTAGAGAGAAAATTCCGGCGACAAGACCAAGAAGAACAAGAGGGCTCCCCGAGGGGAGCCCTTATTCGTTGGGCAATTTCATTGCCGGTTCGTTGGGCAATTTCATTGCCGGTTCGTTGGGCAATTTCATTGCCGGTTCGTTGGGCAATTTCATTGCGGGTTCGTTGCGGGCGCTCTTTTTATTTACAACAGGTTGCGAGGCTTAGTTACGAAACGAGATCAGGTTATTCACGTCAATCAGGTGTCCGATGCCCACCACCACGCCGGCCAGTATTGTTGCGGCCAGCGCCTTCATCAGCAGTCTTGGCCGCACCGGCGCGCTCGACGGCGTGCCCGGCACAACGTCCTCCTCTGCCTCGTCATGGCTCTGTATGCCGATGGGCAGAGCAATGAAAAAGATCAGCCACCAGGCGATTATATAAACCAATATTCCGCTCACCAGTCCCATGCGTTTCAGGCCTCCTCGATCTCGATCAGCACGCCGGAGAAATCCTTGGGATGTAAAAACAAGATCGGTTTGCCATGGGCGCCGGTCTTTGGCTGTCCGTCGCCGAGAATGCGCGCGCCTTCACCCGCCAGCCGGTCGCGCGCGGCGATGATGTCCTCCACCTCAAAGCAAAGATGATGCACCCCGCCCGCCGGATTGCGCTCCAGGAACCTGGCGATGGGCGAATCCTCGCCCAGAGGATGCAGCAGCTCTATTTTGCTGTTTCCGGTCTCGACAAAAATGGTGGTGACACCGTGGTCGGGCAGATCAACGGGCTCGGACACCGTGGCCCCCAGCAGGTCGCGATACTGGCGCGCCGCCGCCTCCAGGTCGGGCACGGCGATGGCCACATGGTTCAGGCGTCCGATCATCAGTTCCCTATCTACCAGTCATCCAGCCGAATCACCCGCACGTCGGTGACCGGCCGCTTGCCAATTTCATAATCCAGCGCGCGCCGCGCCGCAATCCTTACCGCCTCGCCGGCCTTGTGGTCGTCTTCGGCCTGCGCCGGCTTAAGTTTGTCCAGCGTGCCTTCCACCACCTCCAGCAGGCGGTCGTGCATGGCCTCGCCCTCGTGCCAGCCGGGAATGCCGCGCGCCACCAGTTGCGGCTCGCCCACCAGGCCCCCGTCACGGTCCAGCGCGATGGTGATGCACACATGCCCGCTCATCATCATGCGGCGGCGCTCGGCAATGGTCTCGCTGGCAATGGGCAGGACCGTCTGGCCATCCACCACCAGCCGCCCGACCGGCGCCTCGTCCACCTTGCCCGGCTCGGCGTTGGATTTGGCCGAGGCCAGCCGCACGATATCGCCGTTCATGACGGTGATGACCTTTTCCACACCCTGATCGCGCGCCAGTTGGGCATGCCGCGCCATGTGGCGGGCCTCGCCATGCACGGGAATGGCAATCCGCGGCCTGATCCAGGAATACATGTCCCTGAGCTCCGGCTGGCCAGGATGGCCCGAGACGTGAACAAAGGCGTCCTTTTCGGTGATCACATGAATATTCCGCAGCACCAGGCTGTTCACCAGCCGGCCGATGGCCAGTTCGTTGCCGGGAATAATCTTGGATGACAGTATAACATGATCGTCGGCCGCCAGCTTGAGCCGCGGATGGTCGCCCCGGGCGATGCGCGCCAGCGCCGCCCTGCCCTCGCCCTGGCACCCGGTGCAGAGAATCAGAAGTTCGCTGCGGGGAACCTTCGCCGCCTCGTCCTCGTCCAGCAGCGGCGGGAAATCCTGCAAGTACCCGACCTTTTTCGACGCCTCGATCACCCGAATCATGGAACGGCCAACAGCTACCAGCCGCCGCCCCGTCGTTTTCGCCACATGGCCGATGGTGTCCAGCCGCGCCACGTTGGAGGCGAAAGTGGAGATCACCACACGGTTTTTCATGTCGGCGACAATTTTTACGAGGCTGTCACGCACCGCCTTTTCCGAGCCCGAGGCCTCTTCGTTGAACACATTGGTGGAATCGCCGATCATCGCCAGCACACCCTCGTCGCCCAGCCTGGCCAGTTCCTCGCCCGGCGTCGGCTCGCCGATCAGCGGGTCGGGGTCCAGCTTCCAGTCGCCGGTGTGGAAGATAACGCCGTGCCGCGTGGTTATCTTCAGGCCGTTGCCCTCGGCAATGGAATGGGCCAGCGGAATATAGCGGATGTCATAGGGGCCGATTTGAACGCTGCCGCCATTCTCGACAATATTCAGCTCGGCTTCCTTTTCCAGCCCATGCTCGGCCAGCTTGCCGCGCACCAGTTCGGCGGTGAAGGGGGTGGCGTACAGCGGCACGCGCAGGCGCCGCCACAAATGCGCCACGGCACCAATATGGTCTTCGTGACCGTGGGTCAGCACAATCGCCAGCAGATCGTCGCGGCGCTCTTCAATGAACCCCGGGTCAGGCAGGATCAGGTCAATGCCGGGAAAATATTCTCCGGCGAAGGTGAGCCCCAGGTCGACCATCAGCCACTGCCCGTCGCAGCAATAGAGATTGAGATTCATACCTATTTCGCCGCACCCGCCAAGCGGCAGGAACAACAGGTCATCCTGCTCGCTGTAATTCATCGGATTATAATCATCCCGGTTCATGGGTTGTCCTGGTTGCTGTTACGGTCATGGATCAGCCGCAGACCCTTCACCGTCAGGTCGCGGTCAACGCAGTCAATAGCCTCTGTATGTTCGGCGAATATACCCGCCAGCCCGCCGGTGGCGAAAACGCGGGTTATGCCTCCGTGCTCGGCCCTGAGGCGCGCGACAATGCCCTCGATCAGGCCCACATAGCCCCAGAAGATGCCCGATTGCATGGCCTCCTCGGTGCTGCCGCCGGTGACCCGGCCGTTTTCCGGCTCGCGTATCTCGATCAACGGCAATTTCGCCGCCGCCTCGTAGAGCGCCTTCAGCGACAGATTGATGCCCGGACAGATAACCCCGCCCAGATAGGCGCCATCGGCGCCCACCACATCGAAGGTTGTGGCGGTGCCAAAATCGAGAACAATACATTTGCCCTCGACTTCGTGATGGGCGGCCACGGCATTGACCAGCCGGTCGGCGCCCACGTCGCCGGGCGATGAAATGCGCACCTCTATGCCGATATCGACGCCGTCTTCGCCGACCACCAGCGGCGAGACCCCAAACAAGGCCGCGCATGTGTCCTTCAGGGGCTGCAGGGCTTTTGGCACCACGCAGGCGATGATCGCCCCGTCGATGGCCGCCGCATCCACACCGGCCCCTTCCAGGGCTTCGCTGAGCCAGCTTTGGCAACTGTCTCCGGCGTGGGCGGCATCGGTTTCCAGCCGCCATTGCTGGCGGATATCCGCGCCCTCCATCAGGGCGAAGACGATATTGGTGTTGCCTGCGTCGATCGCCAGAAGCATGAATTTATTTCCTCAAGCGCCGGTCAGGGCGGGAAAAACGTCGCCGGCCAGGATCTCGCGCAACGACCCGTCTTCGATCTCAATCAGCAGGGCACCCCCGGGGCCCAACCCCCTGAACCGCCCGGCGATGTCTTCGCTGCCGGTGCGCGCGACCATCGCCTCACCCAGGCCCGCTGCCCGCGCCAGCCACGCTTTTCTTATAGGGGGAAAGCCCTCCTGTCGCCATGTTTCGAGCCAGCCGTCCATGCGCCGGGCCAGCGCCGCAAAGAGATCAGGCGCGGTAATGCCGGCGAACCCTTCGGCGGCGATAGAGGTTGCCGGGTAGCTCGTTTGGGGCGGAAAATGCGCCAGGTTGATGCCCACTCCGATGACCAGCCAATCCAGCGCACCTTCTTTGCTGGAGGCGGATTCGAGGAGAATACCGCTGATCTTCTTTCCCCCGTAAAGCACGTCGTTGGGCCATTTGCAGCGCAATTTACGGGTAACCCCGGTGACCTCTTCGATGGCTTCAGCCACCGCCAGCGCCGATGCGAAAGACAAGAGTGCCGCCTCGGCGGCGCTGGCCCCCGGGCGCAGCAGCAGCGAGGCATAAAGATTTCCCGGCTCCGACACCCATTCGCGGCCACGCCTGCCCTTTCCCGCCGACTGGCTGCGCGCAATAAACCATGTCGGCCCCGGCATGCCCTCGCCAACGCGGCGCTTGGCCTCTTCATTGGTGCTGTCAATTTCGTCACAGACAGCGACGCCGTAGCCCGCCGGCGGTCTGTAATCGGTTTCGGATAGTGCGGAATTCATCGCCCTGCCGCCTGGCTCAAAGTACCAGCGCGCCGGCCGCTGCCCCCGCCCAGGCCACCAGCGGCGAAATCAGGAAGAAGGAGAGCGGTGAGTTAAGCGCTGCCGTCACCCCCATGACCAATCCGATTGAGCGGCTTTCCGGCGCCTCGAAAGCATCAGCGGGCTCGTCGAAATACATGATCTTGACGATGCGCAGATAGTAAAAGGCGCCGACCACGCTGGCCAACACACCGATCAGCGCCAGCGTATAAAGCCCGGCGCTGATCGCCGCCAGGAAAACCAGCAACTTGCCAAAAAAGCCCGCCAGCAAGGGGATCCCGGCCAGCGAGAACATGAAGATAGCCAGCGCCGCCGCCATGCGGGGCTGGTTCTTGGCCAACCCCGCCAGGTCCGAGATATCCTCGCACATGCCTTCCTTATGCCGCATGGAAAGGATGCAGGCAAAAGCGCCCAGGGTCATGGACAGGTAAATGGCCATGTAAACCAGAAGGCTGGTTACACCCTCCGTCGTGCCCGCCGCCAGCCCCACAAGGGCAAAGCCCACATGGCCGATCGAGGAATAGGCCATCAGGCGCTTTATGTTGGTCTGCACCAGTGCCAGAAATGCCCCGACCACCATCGAGGCGATGGACAGGAAGACCACAAGCTGTTGCCAGTCTGCGACCAATCCCTGGAAAGTGCCCATCAGCAGACGCACGACCAGCGCCATGGCGGCAATTTTCGGCGCCGCGGCAAAAAACGCGGTGACCGGCGTCGGCGCGCCTTCATAGACGTCCGGCGTCCACATATGAAAGGGCGCCGCGGAAATCTTGAAAGCCAGCCCCGCCAGCACGAACACCAGACCGACCAAAACGCCGACGCTGGGCGTTGCCCCGCCGGAATACAAACCCGCCAGAATGGTAAAATTCGTGGTCCCGGAAAAGCCGTAGATCAGCGAGATGCCATAGAGCAGCATGCCCGACGACAGCGCGCCGAGGACAAAATATTTGAGCCCCGCCTCGGTGGAGCGCTGGCGGTCGCGATTGAACGCGGCCAGCACATAGAGGCTCAGGCTTTGCAACTCCAGGCCCAGATACAGCGACAGCATATCGTTGGCCGAGACCATCATCAGCATGCCCAGCGTCGCGGTGACCACAAGCACCGGATATTCAAAGCGAAAGATGTCTTTATCCACCAGATACGGCTTGGACATCACCAGCACCGCGCCTGAGCCGAGCAGCACCAGTGCCTTCATGAACAGGGTAAAGCCGTCGCTGACAAACAATCCCGAGAATGTCACCTGATGCGTCGGGCCAACGGCAAAGACCAGGAAGAAGGCAACCGCCAGCATCAGCGCGGCGGCGTTGTTCACCGTGCGGCGCACATGGTTGGTGCGAAAGACGCCAAGCATAAGCAGCACCAGGGCGCCCAGCGCCAGCCACAACTCGGGCAACGCCGGGATCAGATTGGGATAGCTCTGTTCCATCAGTGCGCCCCCCCTGCCGCAACAGCCTCAACCACGGGTTCGCTCGCGGCGATGGCCGCGTTGTAATTGGCCAGCAGATTATCGACCGAGACATGAAGAACATCCAGAACGGGGGCGGGATAAATGCCCATCCACAACACCACCGCAACCAGCGGCACGAAAATCGCCATTTCCCTGGGGCTCAGGTCCAGCATATCTTTCAGGTCTTCCTTCTCGAGGTCGCCATAAATCACCCGGCGATAGAGGTAAAGCATGTAGGCGGCGCCCAGGACAAGCCCGGTGGCAGCCACAAATGCCAGCAAGCTGCTGGCCTTGTAGGCCCCGAACAGCACCAGTATCTCGCCGACGAAACCGCTGGTGCCGGGCAGCCCCACCGAGGCCAGGGTGAAGACCATGAAGAAAACCGCGTAGCGCGGCATAATATGCACAAGACCGCCATAGCGGGAAATCTCGCGGCTGTGCAGCCGGTCATAAACGACACCGACGATCAGGAACAGCGCCGCCGCGATAATGCCGTGCGACAGCATCTGGAAGATGGCGCCTTCCACGCCCTGGGTGTTCAGCACGAACAGCCCCAGCGTGACAAAGCCCATATGGGCGATCGACGAATAGGCGATCAGCTTTTTCATGTCTTCCTGGGCCAGCGCCACCAGCGAGGTGTAAACGATGGCAATCAGGCTCAGCGCGAAGATCAGCCAGGCAAACTCCTGGCTGGCCAGCGGGAACATGGGAATGGAAAAGCGCAGGAAACCGTAACCGCCCATTTTCAGCAGCACACCGGCCAGGATAACCGAGCCCGCCGTGGGCGCTTCAACATGGGCATCGGGCAGCCAGGTATGCACCGGCCACATGGGCATCTTCACGGCGAAGGAGGCGAGGAAGGCCAGCCATAACCATTTCTGCGCGCCGGGATCAAAGTCATATTGCAGCAGAAGCGTGATGTCGCTGGTGCCCGCAGCGAAATACATATAGAGCACCGCCAACAGCATGAAGACCGAGCCGAGAAGCGTGTAGAGGAAAAACTTGAAGCTGGCGTAAACCCGGTTAGCCCCGCCCCATATGCCGATGATCAGGAACATCGGGATCAGCCCGCCCTCGAAGAACAGGTAAAAGAGGAACAGGTCCAGCGACGCGAAAACACCGATCATGGTGGTTTCCAGCACCAGAAAGGCGATCATATATTCCTTCACTCTGACCTGAATCGAATTCCAGCTCGCCAAAATGCAAATTGGCATCAAAAATGCCGTGAGCACGATGAACAGCACGGAAATGCCATCGACGCCCAGGTGATAAGGCACAACGTCGCCGATCCATTCCAGCTTCTGCACAAACTGGAAATCGGCGGTGGTGGGGTCGAACTTGGCCCACAACAACAGCGAAGTGCCGAGATTGAACAGCGTTCCCCACAGCGCCGCATGGCGGGCGTTCTTGTTGACCGTTTCTTCGTCGCCCCGGATGATCAGTATCAGAAAGGCCATGCCCAGCGGCAGCACCAGCAAGGCGGTGAGGATCCATGACTCACTCATCGTAGGTCCTGTGAATAGTTACGTTATTGAGCTGGCGGGAGGCCATTTCGACCCTGGCCAGGCGGGGAAAGCGCAGTAGTGTCCCCCACTTCAAGCTTTTTCCAACGCAGATCAGGGTCGAAAGAGCCCCCGTCCCAAAGGGATATGGCCGATTTGGCCCGCTTATGCGTCGCTCGTCCTCGAATATGCGCTGCATGTCCCTCGTCCTTGCTCCTGCAATCGAACCAAATCGGTCCAAACCAACTTCAAAAAGGTAACTGTTCACAGGACCTATGCCCCCCCGCTCATGGCCAGCAGATAAGTGACCAGCAGCACCACGCCAACCAGCATGGCGAAGGCGTAATGATAAACGTAGCCGCTCTGCAATGCCCGCGCCCGCCTGGCAACCGACAGTACCAGCGCCGAAATGCCGTCTGGCCCAAAGCCGTCTATGATGCGCCCGTCGCCACGTTTCCACAGGAAACGCCCGATGCGGAAAGCGGGGCGCACGAAGAGAAAATCATAGAGCTCGTCGAAATACCATTTGTTCAGCAGGAATGCGTAGAGCCCGCTGAAACGTTTGGCCAGAGCCCCCGGCATGGCGGGCCGGCGGATATAGAACTGGTAGGCCAGCAGGAACCCGGTGAGCATGGCGATGAAGGGCAGCAGCTTGACCACGAATGGCACATGATGCGCGGCATCGATAATATCATCGCCCAGGATAAACAGTGACCCGTTCCAGAAGCCGTCGCGTCCCTCGCCAATAAACAAGTCGCTGAAAAATACCCCGGCCAGCAATGCGCCCGTCGCCAGCACGGCCAGCGGGATCATCATTGATGCCGGCGCATCATGGGCCTTTCTGAAAACAGCTTCGTCGGCGCGGGTGTGCCCGTGGAAGGTCATGAACATCAGCCGCCAGGAATAAAATGACGTCATCAGGGCGGCGAATATTCCCATCACGAAGGCAAATTCAGAGCCCGTGGCGGTGGAGGCATAGGCCGTTTCGATGACCATGTCCTTGGAGAAAAAGCCCGCGGTTCCGGGAAATCCGGTGAGAGCAATGGTGCCGATGACCATCATGATATAGGTGCCGGGAATCATTTTCCTGAGGCCGCCCATCTTGCGCATGTCCTGCTCGTCCGACATGGCATGGATCACCGCCCCCGCGCCGAGGAACAACAGCGCCTTGAAGAAGGCATGGGTGAACAGGTGGAAAATCGCCGCGCCATATGCCGAGACGCCGAGGGCGAAGAACATATAACCAAGCTGCGAGCAGGTGGAATAGGCGATGACCCGCTTGATGTCGTTCTGCACCAGCCCCACGGTGGCGGCGAAAATTGCTGTTACGCCACCAACAATGGCGACAGCGGCCAGCGCCACCGGTGCGTATTCAAACATCGGCGAGCAGCGCGCCACCAGGAACACCCCGGCGGTGACCATGGTTGCGGCATGGATCAGGGCGGAAACCGGGGTTGGGCCTTCCATGGCGTCGGGCAGCCAGGTATGCAGGCCAAATTGAGCTGACTTGCCCATGGCGCCGACAAACAGCAGCAGGCAGATGGTGTTCATGACGTCGAACGAATACCCCAGGAACAGAAAACTTGAGCCGGCAACGTCGGGCACCGCCGCGAAAATGGTATCCAGATGCACCGTGCCGAAGACCATGAAAGTGGCGAACAGCCCCAGCGCGAAACCGAAATCGCCAATCCGGTTGACGATAAAAGCCTTGATCGCAGCGGCGTTGGCCGCCGGGCGCTTGTACCAGAAGCCGATGAGCAGATAAGAGGTCAGCCCGACCCCCTCCCAGCCGAAAAACATCTGCAGGAAATTGTCGGCGGTGACCAGCATCAGCATGGAGAAGGTGAACAGCGACAGATAGGCGAAGAAGCGCGGATTATGGGGGTCGTGGCTCATGTAGCCGATGGAATAGACATGCACCAGGCCTGAAACCAGCGTTACCACCACCAGCATTACCACGGTCAGCGTGTCGATTTTCAGTGCCCAGTCGAACACCAGATCGCCCGACTGCACCCATTGCATCACCGCTATGGAATAGGTATTACCGCCCAGCGCCACATCGAAAAAGGCGACAATACTCAACAGCGCCGAGAGCAGCACCGACCCCGTGGTGACCACTTGCGAGGCGCGCGTGCCGATGGCGCGGCCGAACAATCCCGCGATCAGGAAGCCCATGAGGGGCAGGAATACAATGGCTTTATACATGCTTGCTCGGCCCTAGCCTTTCATCAGGTTGATATCATCAACCGCAATGCTGCCGCGGCTGCGGAAATAAACCACCAGAATGGCCAGCCCGATGGCGGCCTCGGCGGCGGCCACGGTGAGCACAAACATGGCGAAAATCTGCCCCGTCAGGTCGCCCATGAAAGAGGAAAAAGCAATCAGGTTGATATTCACCGCCAGCAGCATCAACTCGATCGACATCAGGATGGTGATGACATTTTTGCGGTTCAGGAAAATGCCGAAAATGCCCATGGTGAACAGGATCGCGGCCAGCGCCAGATAATGAAAAAGCCCTATTTCCATCAGATACCCTCCCCGCTTTTTACTTTCACCACCTCAATGGCGTCCTTGGCGGTGCGGCTTATCTGGTCGGCGATGACCTGGCGTTTGACGCCCGGCCGCTTGCGGTGGGTCAACACGATGGCGCCGATCATCGCCACCAGCAGCACCAGCCCCGCCGTCTGGAAGGCGTAAATGTAATCGGTGTACAACAGCCGCCCCAGCGCCTCGGTGTTGGTCACCGCATCGGCATCGGGAATGGCCGGGCCGCTGCCCAAGCCGATGGGCGGGTCAACCATGCGCGCCGTCGCCACCATGATCAGCTCGGCCAGCAACATCAGCCCGATGATCCCGCCGATCGGCATATATTGGGCAAAGCCCTCGCGCAACTGCACATAGTCGATATCCAGCATCATCACCACGAACAGGAACAACACCGCCACCGCGCCCACATAAACAATAATCAGCACCATGGCCAGGAACTCGGCGCCCAGCAGCACGAACAGCGCCGCCGCCGAGAAGAATGCGAGGATCAGGAACAGCACGGAATGCACCGGGTTGCGCGAAAGTATCACCATCAGCCCCGCCAGAAGAGTGACGGTGGCAAAAAGATAGAATGACAAGGCGGCGATCATTTCAGTTTGCCCCTAACGATATTTGGCGTCCGCAGCCAGGTTGGCGGCGATCTCGCTTTCCCAGCGCTCGCCGTTGGCCAGCAGGCGCTCCTTGTTGTACATCAGCTCTTCGCGGGTCTCGGTCGCGAATTCAAAATTCGGTCCTTCGACAATGGCATCCACCGGGCAGGCCTCCTCGCAATAACCGCAGTAAATGCATTTGGTCATGTCGATGTCGTAACGCGTGGTGCGCCGCGAGCCGTCCTCGCGCGGTTCCGCCTCGATGGTAATCGCCTGCGCCGGACAGACAGCCTCGCACAGTTTGCAGGCAATGCAGCGTTCCTCGCCGTTGGGATAGCGCCTGAGCGCATGCTCGCCCCTGAATCTCGGGCTTAGCGGGCCTTTCTCATGGGGATAATTCAGCGTCACCTTGGCGCGGAAGAAATATTTCAGCGTCAGCTTCATGGCGACGAGAAATTCCCACAGCATGAAGGACCAGAGGACACGCTTGATCTTGCTGAATGTGCTGGTTGCTTTCATCGCCATTCCTCAGATCTTGCCCAGGGCGAGAGCGAGCCCGGCATAGAAAACCACCGCGAACAGCGAGATCGGCAGGAAAACCTTCCAGCCCAGCCGCATCAACTGGTCATAACGATAGCGCGGCAGGGTCGCCTTGATCCAGCCGAACAGGAAAAAGAAGGCGAATATTTTCCAGAAGAACCACAGCCAGCCCGCCGACCAGTCGGTGAAGGGGATGGTCTCCATGAAACCCGGGATGGGCGAATGCCAGCCGCCGAAAAAGAGCAGCGAAGTCAGCGCGCACATCAAAATGATATTGGCATATTCACCCAGCCAGAACAGCGCGAAGGCCATTGAGGAATATTCCACCTGGTAGCCGGCCACCAGTTCGGCCTCGGCCTCGGGCAAATCGAACGGCGTGCGGTTGGTCTCGGCCAGGGCGCTGATGAAGAAGATCACGGCCATGGGCAGATGCGAAAAGATATGCCAGTTCCAGAAGCCGCCCGCTTGCGCCTCCACGATATCGGAGAGGTTCAGCGAGCCGACCCAGACCATGACGGTGACCAGCACGAAGCCGATGGACACTTCGTAAGAGACCATCTGCGCGGCGGAGCGCACAGCCGCCAGCAGGGCATAGCGCGAATTAGACGCCCAGCCCGCCATCAGGATGCCGTAGACGCCAAGCGACGAGATGGCAAAAACGTAAAGCACGCCCACATTCAGGTCGGCCAGAACCAGCTTGGCGTCGAAGGGGATAACCGCCCAGGCGACCAGCGCCAGCGAAAAGGTGACAACCGGCGCCAGCAGGAAAATGCCTTTGTTGGCGCCAGACGGCACAACGGTTTCCTTGAGGAACAATTTCAGGCCGTCGGCGAAGGACTGCAACAGCCCGAAGGGGCCAACCACGTTGGGGCCCCGGCGCATCTGCATGGCCGCCCAGATTTTGCGCTCGGCGTAAACCAGCATGGCCACCGCCAGCAGCAACGGCAGAATAATCGCCAGCACCAGCGCCACGATATAGAGCAAATACTGGAATGGCTCGGGCAGCCACAAAAATGTCTCCACGATCCAGCGGATGGGCGCGCCCAATGTATGGAAGAAATCAGCCATCGGTGCCGGTTCCCTCTCTGTCTTCGTCTTCGCCGCGCATCATGGCGCTGCATTGAGCCATGGTTCTGGATGCCCGCGCCACCGGGTTGGTCTGGTAGAAATCCTCGACCGGCAAGGCGAAGCCGCCTTTTTTGGCGCCTTTTGAATCGCCGCCGAACGCACCCCAGGCCGCTTGAGGCGCTGTATCCGTTTCTTCCAGATGCGGCAGAAGCTCAGCGAGTTTCGCCCGCAGCGCGGCCAGGTCGTCATAGGGCAGCGTCACACCCAGCTTGTCGGACAACGCCCGCAAAATTGTCCAGTCCTCGCGCGCGTCACCCGGCGGGAAGATAGCCTTCTGCGCCCGTTGCACCCGGCCTTCGGTGTTCACATAAGTGCCCGGTTTTTCAGTGTAGGCGGCGGCAGGTAAAATGATATCGGCCTCGCTGACGCCGGCGTCGCCATGGCTGCCCATATAAACCACGAAGGCTTTTTTCAGACGGCTCATATCCACCTCGTCGGCGCCGAGCAGGAAAACCGCGCGGGTCTTGCCTTTTGCCGCGTCGCTGAGGATTGCTTCGACCCCGCCCTCGGTGGTCAGGCCCAGGTCCAGCCCGCCGACCCGCGAAGCAGCGGTATGTAAAATGTTGAAGCCGTTCCAGTCGCCGGTAATAAGACCGTATTTATCGGCCACGGCCCGCGCCAGCCCCAGCATGGCGGCGCCATCGGCCCGCGTCAAAGCCCCCTGCCCGAGGATCAACATCGGCTTTTCAGCCCGCTGCAAAGCCTCTGCCGCCGGGTGCGTGCCATCGAGAATCTGTTTCAGCAGCCCCGCATCGTCGCCCAAATCCTCAACCCGGTAGGTCAGGTCATCAGGGGGGCCAATGCGCGCCACTTTCAGGCCGGCCAGCGTTGCCTTCCTCAGCCGCGCATTGATGATCGTGGCTTCATGGCGCGGATTTGTACCCACCAGCAGGCAATAATCGGCCTCTTCAATGCCGGCGATGGTGGAATTGAAAATATAGCCGGCGCGACAGCCGGCATCCAGCGCGGCGCCGTCCTGCCGGCATTCGATGCGCGCCGAGCCCAGCGCCCCGAGCAAGTCTTTCAGCGCCAGCATGGCTTCCATGTCGGCCAGGTCGCCAACGATGGCGGCCAGGGCCTCACCGGGCAAATCCTTCAGCACCGCCGCGATACTCTCGAAAGCCTCGTCCCATCCGGCTTCAACCAGCTTGCCCTCGCGCCTCACCCAGGGCCTGTCCAGGCGCTTGTATTTCAGCCCGTCGCAGGCGAAGCGGGTCTTGTCTGAAATCCATTCCTCATTGACCTCTTCGTTGAGGCGGGGCAGCACGCGCATCACCTCGTTGCCGCGCGCGTCGATGCGGATGGCCGAACCAACCGCGTCCATCACGTCAACGCTCTCGGTCTTTTTCAGTTCCCACGACCGCGCGGTGAAGGCATAGGGCTTGGAGGTCAGCGCCCCCACCGGGCAAAGATCAATGATATTCCCCGATAATTCGCTCTGCAGCGCCTTCTCCAGATAGGTGGTGATCTCGAGGCCCTCGCCGCGGCCAACCGCGCCCAGTGTGGGCACCCCGGCAATTTCCTCGGCAAAGCGCACGCAGCGGGTGCAATGAATGCAGCGGGTCATCACCGTCTTGATCAGCGGCCCCATGTATTTTTCGCGCACCGCGCGCTTGTTTTCCTGGTAGCGGCTCAGCCCCCGGCCATAGGCGGTGGCCTGATCCTGCAGATCACACTCGCCGCCCTGATCGCAAATCGGGCAATCCAGCGGGTGGTTGATGAGCAGAAATTCCATCACCCCCTCGCGGGCGCGCTTCACCTCTTCGCTCTCGGTATGGATAACCATGCCGTCGCCGGCGGGCATGGCGCAACTGGCGATGGGCTTGGGCGACTTTTCCATCTCGACCAGGCACATGCGGCAATTGCCCGCGATCGACAGGCGCTCGTGATAGCAGAAGCGCGGAATCTCGATGCCCACGGCCTCGCAGGCCTGCATCACCGTCGAGCCGGGCTCGACCGTCACTTCCTTGCCGTTGATCGTCAGCGTTGGCATTTCTGTCCTGCTCCGCCTCTATTCCGCTGCTGCCACGGCGTTATCCTGCCGTTCGTCTATGCGCCGCTCGATCTCCGGCCGGAAATGCCGGATCAGGCCCTGAATGGGCCATGCCGCCGCGTCGCCCAGCGCGCAAATGGTGTGACCTTCAATCTGCTTGGAAACTTCCAGCAACAGGTCGATCTCGCTCTTGTCGGCCTCGCCGGTGACCAGCCGCTCCATCACCCGCCACATCCACCCCGTTCCCTCGCGGCAGGGCGTGCATTGGCCACAGCTTTCATGCTTGTAGAACTGCGCCAGCCGGGCGATGGCACGCACGATATCGGTGGATTTATCCATCACAATCACCGCCGCCGTACCCAGCCCCGAGCGCACTTCCTTCAGCGAATCGAAGTCCATCAACACATCGTCGCAAATGGATCTGGGCAACATGGGCACCGAAGACCCGCCGGGAATGATGGCCAGCAAATTGTCCCAGCCGCCGCGCACGCCGCCCGCATGCTTTTCGATCAGCTCTTTCAGGGGAATGCCCATTTCCTCTTCCACATTGCAGGGGCGTTCCACATGCCCCGATATGCAAAACAGCTTGGTGCCGGTGTTGTTGGGCCGACCGAGACCCGCAAACCAGCCGGCGCCGCGCCTGAGGATGGTTGGCGCAACGGCAATGGACTCGACGTTATTGACCGTTGTCGGGCGGCCCCAGACGCCGACCATGGCGGGGAACGGCGGCTTCAGCCGGGGCTGGCCTTTCTTGCCCTCCAGGCTTTCGATCAGCGCCGTTTCCTCGCCGCAGATATAGGCCCCGGCCCCCCGGTGCAGGTAGATATCGAAATCATAGCCCGACCCGCAGGCGTTTTTGCCGATCAGCCCGGCGTCGTATGCTTCCACGATGGCGGCGTCCAGAATGTCGGCCTCTTCCCAGAACTCGCCGCGAATATAGATATAAGCCGCCGAGGCATGCATCGCAAACCCAGCCAGCAGGCTGCCTTCCAGCAATTTATGCGGATCGTGGCGCATGATCTCGCGGTCCTTGCAGGTGCCGGGCTCGCCCTCGTCTGCGTTGACCACCAGATAGGTTGGCCCGTCCGGCTCCTTGGGCATGAATGACCATTTGAGGCCGGTGGGAAAGCCCGCGCCGCCGCGCCCGCGCAGGCCGGATTCTTTCATCTCGGCGATGATCCAGTCGTCGCCCTTGGCTAGTATATCTTTGGTGCCGTCCCAGTCGCCGCGCGCCTCAGCGCCCTTCAAGCCCCAATCATGAAGCCCGTAGAGGTTGGTGAAGATGCGGTCTTTGTCCTTCAGCATGACCCTACGCCCCCTCTGTCAGAGTGGTGGGCCCGCCAACAGGCGCCGATTTCTGACGCTCGATCTGGGGGCCGGCGTCGGGCTCTTTGCCGCTGCGCAGGGATTGTATGATGGCCCTTATGGAGTCTCCATCCAGGTCTTCATAATATTTGCGGTGGATGGCGCAGACCGGCGCGTTAACGCAGGCCCCGGCGCATTCAACCTCCAGCAGCGTAAATTCGCCGTCGCTGGTGGTCTCGCCAAAATCAATGCCAAGCTCTTCCTTTGCCGCCGCCACCACGGCGTCGGAGCCGCGCAACCAGCAGGGCGTGGTGGTGCAAATTTCAATCACATGCTTGCCCACCGGGCTGAGGCGATACATGGAATAGAAAGTCGCCACCTCAAGCACGCGGATCGCCGCCATCCCCAGAAACTCCGCCACATGCTCGATTGCCGGCGTGGACAGCCAGCCGGCATTCTGGTCTTGCGCACGGGTCAGCAATGGCATCACGGCGCTTGCCTGGCGCCCCTCAGGGTATTTGGCGATCTGCCCGGCGGCCCACTTCTTGTTGGCTGCGGTAAAAGCGAAATCACCGCCGTTTTTCACTGCGGCGCTCATCTGTCGACCTCGCCGAATACGATATCGATGGCGCCGATTATCGCCGGCGCATCGGCCAGCATATGACCCTTCATGAGGGATTCCGAAGCCTGCAAATGAGCAAAGCCGGGGGCGCGAATCTTGCAGCGATAAGGCTTGTTTGACCCGTCGGAGATCAGATAGACGCCAAACTCGCCCTTGGGCGCCTCAACCGCCGCGTAAACCTCGCCTTCGGGCACATGATAGCCCTCGGTATAGAGCTTGAAATGGTTGATCAGCGCTTCCATGGAATGCTTCATTTCCGCGCGCTTCGGCGGCGAGATTTTCGGGTCCAGCGAGGTCACCTCGCCCCCCGGCATTTCCTCGATTGACTGGCGGATGATGCGCAGGCTCTGGCGCATTTCCTCGAGGCGCAACACAAAGCGCGCATAACAGTCGCCGTGCTTGCCGATGGGAATATCGAAATCCATGCGGTCGTACACTTCATAGGGCTGTGATTTGCGCAGATCCCAGGCCAGCCCGCTGGCGCGCAGCATGGGCCCCGAGAACCCCCAGGCCAGCGCTTCTTCGGCGGTGGTCACGGCAATATCCACCAGGCGCTGCTTGAAAATGCGGTTCTCCAGAACCAGCGTCTCGATATCCTTGAGCACCTGAGGGAAGCTTTCGGTCCAGGCCATGATGTCGTCGGTCAGGCCATCGGGCAGGTCCTGATGCACACCGCCGGGGCGGAAATAGGCCGCGTGGAGGCGCGCCCCCGAAGCGCGCTCGTAGAAGACCATCAGCTTTTCGCGCTCTTCAAAGCCCCACAGAACCGGGGTCATGGCGCCCACATCCATGGCATGAGTGGTGATGTTCAGCAGATGATTGAGGATGCGGCCAATCTCGCAGTAAAGCACGCGGATATACTGGCCGCGCTCGGGAACCTCGCAGCCCAGCAGCTTTTCCGTGGCCAGCGCGAAAGCATGCTCCTGGTTCATCGGCGCCACATAGTCCAGCCGGTCGAAATATGGCAGGGCCTGCAGGTAAGTCTTATACTCGATCAGCTTTTCAGTGCCGCGATGCAACAGGCCAATATGCGGGTCGACGCGCTCGATCACCTCGCCGTCGAGATCGAGGATCATGCGCAGCACCCCGTGGGTCGCCGGATGCTGGGGCCCCAGGTTAAGGGTGTAGCTGTTGATTTCCACTTCGGCCATCAGCCCGCCCCGCCTTTGCCAGAGCCTGAGCCTTTGCCGGAGCCTGGGCCGGGCGCATCGCCCTCAACCACCGCATCGTCATCGAGGATATACTTGGCCCCCTCCCAGGGGCTCATGAAGTCAAAATCGCGAAAATCCTGGGTCAGCTTGACCGGCTCATAGACGCAGCGCTTCTCGGTCTCGCTGTAGCGCAGTTCGATAAAGCCGGTCAGCGGAAAATCTTTCCGCAGCGGATGACCCTCGAAACCATAGTCGGTGAGGATGCGGCGTAAATCGGGATGATCCGAGAACATGATGCCATACATGTCCCAGGCCTCGCGCTCAAACCAGTTGGCGGCGCGGTACACGCTGATCACGCTGGGCACCGGCGTCTCTTCATTGGCCTGCAGCTTGACCCGCAGGCGCTGGTTATGGGTCAGGCTTAGAAGGTGATAGACCACGTCAAAGCGCTTGGCGCGGCCGGGATAATCGACCCCGCAGAGGTCCATCATGCATTTGAACATGCATTCCCGGTCTTCGCGCAGGAAGGTGAGCACCTTGACAATATACTCGGCCCGCACCTGAATGGTCAGCTCGCCATTGGCGATGGCGGTCGAGCGCACCTCGTTCTCGAGCGATGCCTCGATATGGCTGGCCAGGTCTTTCAGCGGTTCATCCATGAGCGGGTGGCGTGCTTTCGTTTTTCCTGTCAGCGAACAATAGTGCCGGTTCTGCGGATTTTCTTCTGCAGTTGCAAAATGCCATAGAGCAGCGCCTCGGCGGTCGGCGGACAGCCGGGCACATAAACATCGACCGGCACGATGCGGTCGCAGCCCCGCACCACCGAATAGGAATAATGGTAATAGCCGCCGCCGTTGGCGCAGGAGCCCATGGAAATCACGTAGCGCGGCTCCGACATCTGGTCATAGACCTTGCGCATGGCCGGGGCCATCTTGTTGGTCAGCGTGCCGGCAACGATCATCACGTCTGACTGGCGCGGGCTGGCACGCGGCGCAAAGCCGAAGCGCTCAACGTCGTAGCGCGGCATTGATGTGTGCATCATCTCAATGGCGCAACAGGCGAGCCCGAAGGTCATCCACCACAGCGACCCGGTGCGCGCCCAGGTGATGATGTCGTCGAGACTGGTGACGATAAACCCGCGGTCGCCCAATTCGTCGGACAGGCCCTTCATATAGGCTTCGTCGGCAAAGGCATCGCCCAGCGCGGCCCCCTTCGCCACCGTGGATGCATCGGGATTATTGCTCACTCCCATTCCAGCGCGCCCTTCCGCCATTCATAGATAAAGCCCACGGTCAGCACGCCGAGAAAAAGCACCATCGACCAGTAGCCATAGGCGCCTATTTCGCCCAGCGCCACCGCCCAGGGAAACAGGAAGGCGACTTCCAGATCGAAAATGATGAACAGGATGGCGACCAGGTAAAAGCGCACATCAAAACGATGGCGCGAGTCCGAGAAGGGCTCAAATCCACATTCGTAAGCCGAGAGTTTTTCGCTGTCGGGGTTTTGCCTGGCCACCAGCCATGCGAGCGCAACGAACGCGACGGACAGGCCAACGGCCACCACCAGAAACACAAGGATCGGAAAATATTCGGAAAGCAATGCCTGCATGCGCTTTTTTGGCCGCTATGGCGCTCCTGAACCACCCCCATGTGCGGGAATCGGGGCGAGTATAACGCGCGCAATTCCAATTGGAAGCGCTAAGTAAGCTTGACAGCAGGCTATATTTTTGCCCTGCCCGGCACCTCTTTCAATGACCATAATCGAAGCCCTTCGCTTCATCTTTTGCCGCGCACCCAGAGGCGCCCTTCGCCGCTCTCATGCAGATAGCCCGTTTCGCCGGAAGAGCAATTGTACCCGGTGGCTTTCAGCGCACCAACCATCGTCACGCCGGGTCTCGCCTCTCGCTCGTCATTCGCCGACCCTCTTCGCGTGAAGCGCCTTGGCGGCGAATCCAGTCTTGCGGCGCTTGCGGTCCGGCAAACTGTCGAGAGTCTGGACTCGCCGATCAAGTCGGCGAGTGACGATTATTTATAAAAAGGGAAAGTGGCGGGAGTGACAGGAACTACACTGTGTCAAATCAAGGGCTTAAGTGGAAAATTGCATCTGTACCGTGGGGTGTACCGAGATTTCAGCGTTTCGGTACAACTTGGTACACTTTTCAAGGAACGTTTCGGTACATATTCCAGTGACTCAATTCGATCTAACAAAACCCCCAAGAAACTGGAGCAAAAAATGACCAAATCTTGCCGCTAGCTATGATCAAGGCAAATGAAGCAAAGAAGGCGGTCAGCCCGATGTCGAAAAGCTTATAGGTAAGATATTGCCCGGCGCTTCTATTGATAGCAGTCACATTATAATATGTGGCTCTGCGTTTGGCTTTTGCGCGAGCAGCATTACAGGTGATTGCCCTCCAAAAGATGTCGCGGTGGAAAGCTTTCGAAATCCTCACGCCAAGCACCGGCACTCGAAAGGATGCTCCATAATTTTGCCTTGAGTCACACTCCATTGCAGATTGGTCCCAAGCAACGAAATCCTGCCTGCTCAATACCGTAAGCCAAAACAGATTGTAAATTAGGATTGCCGCACCAATCCACCAAATGTGGGGACCCAAGGTTAACTCGAAGACTTTGGCCTGATCTATAAGAGCACCCGGGACCAACGAAGCCAGGATTGCAGCTACAGAAAGAACCAAGCTGTTGCGTTTGTATCGCAACGCTCGTTCGCTGAGGATGGGACCAGTTACTTCCATTTGGGTCGTCTTTCGCCATAATCAAAAAGGAATAGCGCAACCACTGGATCACCTTATCGCCCCTACTGCCACCCAGCAATCCCGGCCCTGCCGAGACTCGTTTCCGAAGTTGCGTTAATCGCGAAGTTCGGAAACGTACCGTGGGGAGCGATAATCGTACAGTGAGGCGAAAGTGTACCGAAAAAGTGGCTGCTAAGTCTTTGTCGCGCAACAACATTCGGAAAAGGTGTGGCGGGAGTGACGAGACTTGAACTCGCGACCTCTGGCGTGACAGGCCAGCGCTCTAACCAACTGAGCTACACCCCCCGCGTGAAGGGCCCGTGAATTAGGCCAAATCGCATCGCCCTGTCAACTGCGAATTGGACCCTTTTCAGGCTGTTTCAATATAAACGCGACCGGGCCATATATATTCCGTTTCCCGCCTCATTCAATGGCTGGCCGGGCCGCCTTCAGGCCGGAAAATGGTGGGCGGTGACGGTCTCGAACCGCCGACCCTCTCGGTGTAAACGAGATGCTCTACCAACTGAGCTAACCGCCCCTGAACAACCGCCGCCCTTCTATCGCCGCCGGATATTTTTGTCTAGCACAAAGGGTGGCGTTTTTTGGGCACTCTCACCTACCCTTCCCCATCAAGGGAGAGGGGAGAGGAGATTTGCACACTGACCCCGAGGGTGCAGCCCGGAGCAAGGCGCAAGAGAAAAAGGCGCGCACCCTGCGGTACGCGCCCCTTGATCCCGAATTGTGACCCGGTCTAGCGGTTCACAGCCTGCTTCAGGGCCTTACCGGCCTTGAACTTCGGCTGCTTCGAGGCCGGAATCTGAATGGCTTCACCGGTGCGGGGATTGCGCCCCGTGGTGGCCTTGCGGTTGGCGACACTAAAGGTGCCAAAGCCGACCAGGCGAACATCCGTTCCACCAGCCAGAGCGCTCGAGATAGCGTCGGTCATGGCATCAACAGCACGGCCAGCGTCGGCCTTCGAAAGGCCAGAGGAGCCAGCAACACTAGCAATCAAATCATTCTTGTTCAATTTAATCCCCCTTCGGATCCGAAGTTTCAAAGAGTTGTATGCGAAATGCGGGGCGAGTTTAGTGCGCGGGCTTTCGCGATGTCAAAGAGAAAACCGCGCAAAAGCGCGGTTTTCCACAAGTTTTTGCATTGACAGCGGGCGGTCAGTGTGTCGTCGATCCGGCGCGTCCCTCGGCGTCATCCTTCTTGGCCAGAAGCGCCTGCTCGTCGCTCTCGTTCCATTCGATGGGAACAAGCGGTCGCACCAGCGCCCGGCGCAAAACCTCCTCGACTTGAGCGACGGGAATAATATCCAGCCCTTTCTTGACGTTAGCCGGAATCTCCACCAGGTCCTTTTCGTTGTCGGCGGGTATCAGCACAGTGGTGACACCGCCCCTGAGCGCCGCGAGAAGCTTCTCTTTAAGGCCACCGATGGGCAGAATGCGACCGCGAAGCGTCACTTCGCCGGTCATGGCGATATCGCGGCGCACCGGCACCCCGGTCAGCGCGGAAACGATGGAAGTGACCATTCCGACACCCGCGGACGGGCCATCCTTGGGAACCGCGCCCTCCGGCAAATGCACATGGATGTCCCGATTCTCAAAAATCGTCGGCTTGATTCCAAATTCCAGGCAGCGCGACTGCACGAAACTCTTTGCCGCCTGAATTGATTCCTCCATCACCTCGCCCAGCTTGCCGGTGGTCTTGATGCGGCCCTTGCCGGGAACGGTGACCGCCTCGATGGTCAGCAGTTCGCCGCCCACTTCGGTCCAGGCCAGACCCGTGGTCATGCCGACCTGGTCCTCGTCTTCGGTCATGCCGAAGCGGAATTTCTGCACCCCGGCATATTTGCCCAGGTTGCGGCTGGTCACACTGACGCGCTTGGTCTTGCCCTGGAGGATTTCCTTGACCGCCTTGCGCATCAGGTTCGCCAGCGAGCGCTCCAGGTTCCGCACCCCGGCCTCGCGCGAGTAATAACGGATCAGGTCGCGGATGCCGCCGTCCGAGATCTTCCACTCGAATTTCTTCAGGCCGTGGTTCTTCAGCAATTTTGGCAGCAGATGCCGCTTGGCGATCTGGATCTTTTCGTCCTCGGTATATCCGGACAGATGGATCACCTCCATGCGGTCCAGCAACGGCTGGGGCATGCGCATGGTGTTGGCGGTGGTCACAAACATGACGTCGGACAGATCGTAATCGACCTCCATATAATGGTCGTTGAAGGCCGAATTCTGCTCGGGGTCCAGCACCTCCAACAGCGCCGAAGCCGGGTCGCCGCGGAAGTCCTGACCCATCTTGTCGATCTCATCCAGCAGGAACAGCGGGTTCGAGCTTTTCGCCTTCTTCATCGACTGTATGATCTTGCCCGGCATGGAGCCGATATAGGTGCGGCGATGACCGCGAATTTCCGCTTCGTCGCGCACGCCGCCCAGAGAGAAACGCACGAACTTGCGCCCTGTGGCGCGCGCAATGGAACGCCCCAGCGAGGTTTTACCCACGCCCGGCGGACCCACCAGGCAGAGGATCGGGCCCTTCATCTTGCCCGCCCGTTGCTGGACCGCCAGAAATTCGATAATCCGCTCCTTGACCTTCTCAAGTCCGTAATGATCCCCGTCGAGGATTTTCTCCGCTTCGACGATATCCTTCTTCACCCGGGTGCGTTTTTTCCAGGGAACCGACAGCATCCAGTCGAGGTAATTGCGCACCACCGTGGCCTCGGCCGACATCGGGCTCATGGACTTCAGCTTCTTGAGCTCGGAGTCGCATTTTTCGCGGGCTTCCTTGGTGAATTTCGTGCTCTTGATCTTCTCTTCCAGTTCGGAGACTTCGTCGCGGCCATCCTCGCCCTCGCCCAGTTCCTTCTGGATCGCTTTCATCTGTTCGTTGAGATAATATTCGCGCTGGGTTTTCTCCATCTGCCGCTTTACCCGGCCGCGGATTTTCTTCTCCACCTGCAGCACGCCAATCTCCGACTTCATGAAGCCGTATACCTTCTCAAGGCGGGCGGCGACATCGAACAGCGCCAGCAGCTCCTGCTTGTCGGAAATCTTCAGCGCCAGGTGCGAGGCAACGGTATCCGCCAGCTTGTTGGGATCTTCAATCTGGTTGACCGAGACCAGCACTTCCGGCGGCACCTTCCTGTTCAGCTTCACATAGCTTTCGAACTGGCTAGCGACCGAACGCGACAGCGCTTCAATCTCCACCGAATCGGGGCTTTCCTCATCGACCCGCTCCACATGGGCCTCAAAGAAGTCTTCATTGTCGGTGAATTCGCTGATCGCCGCCCGCTCTATTCCTTCAACCAGCACCTTTACGGTGCCATCGGGCAGTTTCAGCAGTTGCAGCACCGTGGCTATGGTGCCGACATCGTATATTTCACTGGTCGTCGGATCGTCGTCACCGGCATTCTTCTGGGCGACGAGCAAAATCTGCTTGTCCTCGTTCATTACGTCTTCAAGAGCATTCACGGATTTTTCGCGGCCCACGAACAACGGCACGATCATGTGAGGAAAGACGACGATATCCCGCAAGGGCAATACTGGGTATGGATTATCCATTGTTCCTGCCGACCTGTTGGCCAAAAATCCGGCCTGATGTTTCTATTTCACAGCGGGGCAAACCATCGGTCGCCTCGCAGGTTATGCGCGCCGCTGCCAGGTTCCGCTGCATCCGTGACTGTTAGATGGTTGCTTGGAAGCCTTGTATCAAGTGCAGCGGTAAAAGCTGTTATGCGGGCCTGCCGGCTTCATCCCGACGATCGGCATAGATATAAAGCGGCTGGGCGTTGCCTTCCGCCACCTCGCCATTGATCACGACCTCTTCAACACCGTCCAGCGACGGCAGCTCAAACATGGTCTCAAGCAAAATATCTTCCATAATCGAGCGCAGGCCACGGGCGCCGGTCTTGCGGTCGATGGCCCGGCGCGCGATCACGCGAAGCGCTTCCTCGGTGAAGGACAGGTTTACATCTTCCATCTCGAAGAGGCGGCGGTACTGCTTCTCCAGCGCGTTCTTGGGTGTTGAAAGAATCTCCACCAGCGCGTCCTCGTCAAGGTCCAGCAGCGTCGCGATCACCGGCAGACGACCGACAAACTCGGGGATCAGGCCGAATTTCAGCAGATCCTCGGGTTCACTGTTCTGCAGAATCTCGCCGGTCTTGCGTTCGTCCGGGGCCTGCACGTTGGCGCCGAAACCGATGGACTTGCCCTGCAGGCGATCGGAAATAATTTTCTCCAGCCCGGCAAAGGCGCCGCCCACGATGAACAGGATATTGGTGGTGTCGACCTGCAGGAATTCCTGCTGCGGATGCTTGCGCCCGCCTTGTGGCGGAACGCTGGCAACGGTGCCTTCCATGATTTTCAGCAGAGCCTGCTGCACGCCCTCGCCCGACACGTCGCGGGTGATCGAGGGATTGTCGGATTTGCGGCTGATCTTGTCGACCTCGTCGATATAGACAATGCCGCGCTGCGCCCGCTCGACATTATAATCGGCGGATTGCAGCAGCTTGAGAATGATATTTTCCACGTCCTCGCCAACGTAACCGGCTTCGGTCAGCGTCGTCGCATCGGCCATGGTGAAGGGCACGTCCAGAATACGCGCCAGCGTCTGCGCCAGCAGGGTCTTGCCACAGCCGGTGGGGCCAATCAGCAGGATGTTCGATTTCGACAGCTCGACGTCGTCGTCGCCGCTGTCGGCATGATGGAGGCGCTTGTAATGGTTATGGACGGCCACCGCCAATACCTTCTTGGCGTGGTCCTGGCCAATCACATAATCATCGAGAACGGAAAGAATGTCGGCGGGCACCGGAATCCCATCGCCTGTCTTGACCAGGTTGTTCTTGCTTTCTTCGCGAATGATGTCAGTGCAAAGCTCAACGCATTCGTCGCAAATGAAAACCGTGGGACCGGCAATCAACTTGCGCACCTCATGCTGGCTCTTTCCGCAGAAAGAACAATAGAGGGTATTTTTGCTTTCGCTTCCGCCCGATTTACTCATCGAACTCTCGCTTTTTTGCTTTTTAAACTCGAACTCGGTTTATGGTACTCTGGGAATTCCTCACATAACAACAAAAACTTACGGTTAACCGTGGTCTTTATCCAGGCGCCCGGTGCCGTGTTTATCTTCGATCGGCGATCAACTCGGCCCGATGGCCCTTCTGACCCTGGACCCGAGCATAGGACCGCAAGTTTCAAAATTTGATTAACGGGGAAACCCGCCGGGCGCTTTTTTTGGACCGCGACAACCGCCCTTAAAGGTTAACCAGTCAGGAGCCTAGTCGTCGTCATCCTCTTCCGGGCGCTTTTCGGTGATCTCGTCGATCAGGCCGAAGGCCATCGCCTCGCCCGGGTCCATGAAATTATCGCGCTCCAGCGCTTTTTCAATCACCGCCAGTTTCTGCCCGGTGTGTTTTACATATATATCGTTCAACCGGGCTTTCAGCTTCATGGTCTCGCGGGCGTGAATCTCTATATCAGTCGCCTGCCCCTGATAGCCACCCGAAGGCTGGTGCACCATGATGCGCGCGTTGGGCAGCGCATAGCGCATGCCGGGCTCGCCCGCCGCCAGCAGCAATGAGCCCATCGACGCCGCCTGGCCAATGCACATGGTGGCTATTTTCGGGCGCACATATTGCATGGTGTCATAGACCGCCAGGCCCGAGGTGACGATGCCGCCCGGCGAATTGATATAGATGGATATTTCCTTCTTCGGATTCTCGGCTTCCAGATACAGCAACTGCGCTGTCACCAGGCTGGCCACCACGTCATCGACCGCGCCGGTTATAAAAATGATGCGCTCTTTCAGCAGCCGGGAATAAATATCATACGCCCGCTCGCCCCGGTTGGTCTGTTCCACCACCATGGGAACCAGCGTGTTTGCATAGGTCTCTATCATATCGCTCATTTTGCTATGATGCCTTTGATCTGTGCTTGCCTGATTTACCAAACCTATCCGTTATTTGGCCTTCTTGGAAGATTTCGATTTAGCCGCCGCTGACTTGGGGGATGCCTTGGCTGACGCCTTGGCCGTTTTCCTGGCGGCCTTGTCCTTGGCGGCGGGCGCCTTTTTCTTTTCTCCGCCCTTCGCCGCGCCCTTTGCCGCACCTTTTGCTTCCCTGGGTGCCTTCCTGGTCTTTTTCTCTTTGTCCTTTTCGGCGGCGGGCGCCTCGTCGGAATCCATCGCCTCAATGATCTGTTCCAACTGGGCGCGGGTCACCTTCTTTTCCTTCACCGTTGCGTCCTCAAGGATGGCCGCGCAAACTTTCTCTTCATACAGGGGCGCGCGAAGCTGGGCCATCGCCTGGTCGTTCTTGGTATAGAAGTCGAGGACTTCCTTTTCCTGGCCCGGGTAGCGCTGGGCCTCCTGCATCACCCGGCGGTTCACCTCGTCGGCGGCGAGAGTCACACCCTTTGCCTGCCCGGCTTCCGATAACAGCAGCCCCAGCCGCACCCGGCGCTCGGCAATATCCATGAAATCCTTGTGCTCGGCGGGGTCCTTGGGGCCGTCCAGTCCTTCCAGCGTCTCGGCGGTGGCTTCGCCCGCCTGGATCATGTCCTGCTTTATCTGCGCCCATATCTGCTTGAATTCAATATCGATCATGCTCTCGGGCACTTCAAACTTGCAGCGCTCGGCGAGATCGTCGAGCAGCGCCCGCTTCAGGATGGTGCGCGATATGCCTTCCAGTTCCTGGGTCAACTGGGTGCCGATGGTCTCCTTCAGCTTGGCCAAGTCGTCCAGCCCCAGGGTCTTGGCAAATTCATCGTCAACCTTGGTCACCGCGGCAAGCTGCACCTCATGCACCTTCACCTTGAACAGCGCCTCCTTGCCGGCCAGTTCTTCAGAGGTGTAATCGGCGGGAAAGGTGACGGTCACATCGCGTTCGTCGCCCGCTTTGACGCCCACAAGCTGGTCTTCGAAACCGGGAATAAACTGGCCCGAGCCGAGCTCCAGCTGATGGCCCTCGCCGGTGCCACCGTCGAAAGAGACGCCATCAATTTGCCCCGCGAAGTCCAGCAAAACCACCTCGCCCAGCGCCGCCTTGTGGCTCTTGGGCGCGGCCTCGAACCGTTTCTGCTGCGCCGCCAGCTTGGCCACCGCCTCGTCAACTTCCTTGTCGCTGGGCACCGCCACCAGCCGCTCCAGCTTTATCTTGCTGAAATCGGGTACCTTGATTTCCGGAAGAACCTCGACCTCCATGCGATATTCCAGGTCGGAATCCTCGTCGAACTTCAGCACTTCAATATTGGGCTGCAGGGCCGGTTTTATTTTCTGTTTCTCGAAGACTTTTTGCGTCGACTCGTTGACCACCTCCTCCAGAACCTTGCCCATCATCGATTTGCCGTGCAGCTTCTTGATCAGCGACGTGGGCGCCTTGCCCGGGCGAAAACCCGGCAGGCGTATCTTGTTTTTCAGGCCTTCCAGATGGCTGTCCAGCTTCTTGTCGATATCGCCGGCGCTGATTACAATCTTGTATTCGCGCTTCAGGCCTTTGCTGCTTATTTCGTCTATGCGCATGGGCTCTCTCTTGTCTTCCCGATCAGTTCATGTTGCCGTATTGGGCCGCGCTTGGTGCGGGCGGAGGGACTTGAACCCCCACGACCTAAGTCACCAGATCCTAAATCTGACGCGTCTACCAGTTCCGCCACGCCCGCCCGTCTCGCGCCGCCCGATATGCTGCTGAGCGGTCTTGTTTACCGGCGCGTCCTGGCCCCGATTGGCCATCTTCCAAGGCGCCGAAATCTCCGGAATTCCGCCACTCGCCGGGGGGATGATCCATCACCCCAACGACCGAGCGCACCCTATAGCATATGTGTTTGAAAAAAAACCAGTCAAAAGGGGTCTGTACACGGCCTCTGAGATATCGCGCCTCACCCAGCAGCCAGATGGCCATGGCGCCCGCCGGGGTGCGGACGCTCTTTTCGTCATTCGCCGACTTGATCGGCGAATCCAGTCTTTCCGCGCTTGCGGCACTTTTCACTAGGCGCGTAGCTGCGAATCTAGACTCGCCGATCAAGTCGGCGAGTGACAAACAAAGAAATTCCGTCAGCTCGACAAGATTCCCTCCTTTGATGCATTTGTCAGGTACGCCAATTTTTGATTTTCCTTAGCTGGCTCGAAAGTGACATTCGCTTTAGCGCTAATTTTGATCAGAGGGATAATTGCGCCAACTATCGTAGCAATGGGTATGGTCAGCCCGCTACTATAAAAGTCAATCAGCGCGCCAGCGCCAGCACCCTTGATCACATCATTAACGTTCAGATTCAATTCAGCGGAAAGGTCATATTTCTTAGTTACCTCGAATTTCTCGCTCGACACGTTATTGATATTTTGGATGGCTTTTTGCAATCTCGAAACAACTGCTTTTGCCATCAGATCTTGGTCGGGAGAATCAAGAATCTCAAAATATAGCTCGTCTAAGGAGCTATGAAGTTCGGCCAACTCATCCGTGCGACGCCGTTTGAACTCCAAAATATCTTGAAATTGAATATCGCCACTTGGTACAGGTAAGGCGTTGGCTAGCGACACTCTCACAGAGTTTTGCTCGTGCGCAAATTCATCTAATATAGCGAGAGAACCGCCGATCTGATGCAACACCCAATCAACATCTTTGTCTTACACAAGTTCCTTAGCAACAACGCCTTGGCATGAGAGAATAGCATTCGCACTTTGGTCGCCCTGATAGGAGCCTTGATAGTTCACTATCGGTCGCGAAATCGCCCCGCACGCCAATAGCTCATTTTCTTTGGGGACCTCTATGCTAATTAAATTATTATCGGGAATAACGATTTTGTCCCAATACAGGATATAGAATCTTAGCTCCTCAATCGTAATCACGCGCTCCATTATGAACCCCTGATCAAGAGCCCTGATTATGCAAGGTGCGGCTATAACTCCCCTGTCCATAATAATTCTCTCCTACTGCGTTTAAGGCTCCTTATTCGAGTTACGCGGCTATTGGAAATGTTAGCCTCACCCTTCCCGCTCCCCCGCGTCCCGCCCGAAATCCTCGATCCGCCCTTCGGCGATGAGGGCCGCGACGCACCTCGCCGCCCGCGGTTCATCCTTGACAAGACGATCATAATGTAGATATGAACATACGTTCATATGTCTGTGATGTTCACCAGCCGATAGCGATGCCGAGCGAAGATCAGACCATCGAGATGGCCGAGATGTTCCGCCTTATGGGCGATGCGACGCGCCTCAGGATCATCCTGGCGTGCCAGGAAAAGCCGGTCTTCGTGAATGAGCTGGCGGCGCGTCTCGGGTCGTCCCAGTCCTTGATCAGCCACCATCTGCGTCTTTTGCGCGCCGCCCGGATCTTGAAGGCGGAGCGCCACGGCAAGCAGGTCTTCTATTCCCCGGCCGACGAACACATCAGTT
>JACZSK010000017.1 GCA_022574255.1 Pseudomonadota bacterium | reverse complement strand
TTCAGAGGTGCTTCCATGACAGTCATCGTGGGAACCGCCTTGGCGCCAATGCGTACAGAAGCCAGCCGAAGTGGTAGGGACGCGACTCCCAGTCAACCCGGCCGGGGCGAAACACGCTGCCAAGCCCGGGAACCCGCAGGGCTGGGTGCGCCCGGCTCACCACCGCTTGAATCGAGCGTACGAGCTTACCCGGCTCGTGCCGGGCTACCTTTCGCCACACCACGCCCGCTTCCTCGTCGATCAGCGTGCCGTTGAGTTCCGGCGAATGAGTGAGCCAGTTCAGGCTCTGCTCCAAGGCGTGTCGGTGCTCGACGCCGCAGGCAGCCTGTAGGTCCAGCAAGGCCATCGGACCCATCGCGTCCTGGTGAATGGCATAGACGGGAAACTCTTCCAACACCCTTCCGCATCGGGCGTCATAGTGCCACCACCATTGCCCAGCCGGCCCCTGCAACGAGCACATTCGTTCCGCGCAACGCTTGGCTACGCTGATGGCGTTCTCGTCGCCGGTTCGCTGGTAGTAATGTGAAAGGGCTTGGATCGGATAAACCAAGTCGGCGTAGCAGCATACATGCGCCCGCGACCAAGCGGCATTAGCGCCCGCAGGCCAGTGCGGCGCCGTTCTTCCGGACTGGATCAGCCTATTCTGCGGCCTGAATTATGCAGTTTCGCTCATAGTTGTCGTTAAAGAAGCAAACCGGTTCCCCCACCGTGATGCGTGAGACAGAGCCGCTGGCGTCAAATTGCGCCTCGAAATAAAGATAACGGGGTTGCTTGGGGTCCACGAAGATGTGATTTTTCCAGATTGTGCCAGACCATGTCGCGTAGATCACCTTTTCGGCGCCGTTGTTCTGTGGTTCGGATTCGATCAGCCGGATGGACCTGAGGCTAGCAAAGCACGCCTTGTTCACGCAGCTCGAGAAATCGTCCCGGTCTGCGGCACTATCGCCCAATATGCGGTCAGAACCGCAGGCGGTCAGGCCAAGAAGAAGGCCCACTGCAGGCAAAATCGCGGCATATCCCTGCGATTTCATTGGCTGTTTTCACCGTCAACTATCATTGCAACCATTTCAAGCACGCTGGACGTCTCCAGTCCCAGTGGGCTTTGTTGGGTATTTTCCGACGACAATGGATTTGCCGGCAGGCCGACTGGTATAGTTGCAAAGATGGCTGCAATCAGCAAGGCTGCCATTGCGCGTAACATTAGCGACTCCCCTTAGCCGCGATTATTACTTCTTTACAACACAACCCCAAGAGTCACTGATACTCTTTTTCGGGCCTCCGGACAAGGCTGGCAACAAACAATCCGGGAGGTCGAGGCGCTTGCGGCCCGTCCGTGCGGGTTACATCAGGACGCGGGAAATTAACTTTTCCACCCTTTTCCACAGGTTTCCCCCGCTCTTATCCACAAGATGTAGTGATTTTACGATTTTGTCACACAGCATCTTGACGCCGGGGGAAAAAGCACTGCATACTCGCTTCCACGCCTTGGGGGTCAACCGGGGCAAGCGTAGGAAATCTGGTATATATTTCAATATGTTAGATTGCCCATCGCAGTCTGATTGTGGGTCTGGATCAGAATTGATTTAGTTGGAGCAGGGGTTGCCTTCCTGCCCGGGAGGCTCTGTTTTCTGGGCGTTCGGGACTGGTTTTAAAGGGTTTTTCGGCAGATTTTGGCGGTGCTTCGTGAAGGGAAAAGCCGGGGTGTTTGAAGTCACACAATTTGAGCATGGCGCGCCGGTCACCATTGACCGCAGCCGCGACAAGCTGCTGACCGATTTCGGCAAGGAGACGCTGAAAGACCGCTATCTGCTGCCCGGTGAGAGCTACCAGGATATATTCGCCCGCGTCGCCAGCTATTACGGCGATGACGCGGCCCACGCCCAGCGCCTGTATGATTATATTTCCAAATTATGGTTCATGCCGGCAACCCCGATATTGTCCAACGGCGGCACCAAGCGCGGCCTGCCCATTTCCTGTTTCCTCAACGAGGCCAACGACAGCCTGGAGAGCATCGTCGACCTGTGGACAGAGAACGTATGGCTGGCGGCCAAGGGTGGCGGCATCGGCTCTTACTGGGGCAACCTGCGCTCAATCGGCGAAAAGGTCGGCGCCAACGGCAAGACCTCCGGCATCGTGCCTTTCGTGCGGGTCATGGATTCGCTGACCCTGGCAATCAGCCAGGGCTCACTTCGGCGCGGCTCGGCGGCGGTTTATTTGCCGGTCAGTCATCCCGAAATTGAGGAATTCTGCGAAATTCGCCGGCCCACGGGGGGCGACCCCAACCGCAAGACGCCAAACCTGCATCACGGCGTGCTGGTGCCCGACGCCTTCATGCGCGCTGTGGAGGCAGACGAGGACTGGGCGCTGGTCAGCCCCAAGGACCATACCCCGTTGCGCACCATTTCGGCGCGTGGCCTGTGGATCAGGCTGTTGACCGCGCGCATCGAGACCGGCGAGCCGTATCTGATTTTTTCCGATACCGTGAACCGGCAGATTCCCGAGCATCACAAGCTGGCCGGGCTGACGGTGAGAACGTCGAACCTCTGCGCCGAGATTACCCTGCCCACGGGCACCGACCATCTGGGCAACGAACGCACCGCGGTCTGCTGCCTGTCGTCGCTGAACCTGGATCATTTCGAGACCTGGAAGGACAACGAATATATCATCGAAGACGTCATGCGTTTCCTCGACAACGTGTTGCAGGATTTCATAGAGCGCGCGCCCGATGTTATGGCCAAGGCGAAATATGCCGCCATGCGCGAGCGCAGCGTCGGCCTGGGGGTGATGGGTTTCCATTCCTTCCTGCAGGCCAAGAGCGTGCCCATGGAATCGGTCATGGCCAAAGTCTGGAACAACAAGATTTTCAGCCTGATAAAGAAAGGCGTCGATGCCGCCTCCATAACGCTGGCGGAAGAGCGCGGCGCCTGTCCCGATGCCGCCGATTACGGCATCATGGAGCGTTTCTCGAACAAGACCGCGATCGCGCCGACGGCTTCGATCTCCACCATCTGTGGCGGCGCCAGCCCGGGCATTGAGCCCATCGCCGGCAATTCATTCGTCCACAAGACCCTGTCGGGCTCGTACAATGTGCGCAACCAGGCGCTGGAAAAGCTGCTGGAGAAAAAGGGCGAGAACAACGAAAGCGTGTGGAGTTCGATCACCGTCAACGAAGGGTCGGTTCAGCATCTGGATTTTCTCGACGCCCATGAAAAAGATGTCTTCAAGACGGCTTTCGAGATCGACCAGCGCTGGGTTGTTGAGCTGGCCGCCGATCGCGCGCCGATGATCAGCCAGGCGCAATCGGTGAATATTTTCCTGGCCGCCGATGTTCACAAGCGCGACCTGCACCAGATTCATTTCCAGGCCTGGAAGCAGGGCCTGAAAAGCCTGTATTACTGCCGCTCGAAATCAATCCAGCGGGCCGAAGTTGTGGCCACCCAGACCACGACGACCTTTGTCCACACCAATGGCAATGGAAGCGGCTTGCCGCTGCCGCTGCCTTTGCCGGACGACATTGAAATTCCCATTGCCGCCGCCAGTGCCGGGATCGCCGCCGTGGCGGGCACGGGGGCAAGTGAAGACGACAATTACGAGGAATGCCTGTCTTGCCAGTGACCGGGCGAGAGTGGCCGAAATAAGAAGAATCAGGAACGCCCGCAATGACACTGTTGACCGAAAATCCGGTTTACAAACCTTTTCGTTACCCCTGGGCCTATGAGGCCTGGCTGACCCAACAGCGGGTTCACTGGCTGCCTGAAGAGGTGCCGCTGGCCGACGATGTGAAGGATTGGCGCAATAATCTGAGCGAGCCGGAACGCAACCTGCTGACCCAGATTTTCCGCTTCTTCACCCAGGCCGACATCGAGGTCAACAATTGCTACATGAAGCATTACGCCGGCGTGTTCAAGCCAACCGAGATACAGATGATGCTGTCGGCCTTCTCGAATATGGAGACCATCCATATTTCCGCCTATTCGCATCTTCTGGATACCATTGGCATGCCTGAAGCGGAATATTCCGCCTTCCTGCGCTACAAGGAAATGCGCGACAAATATGATTACATGCAGCAGTTCGACACCAAGTCGCTGAAGGGCATTGCCATGACCCTGGCGGTCTTCGGCGCCTTCACCGAGGGGCTGCAGCTGTTCGGGTCTTTTGCCATGCTGCTGAATTTCCCGCGTTTCGGCAAGATGCGCGGCATGGGCCAGATCATTTCCTGGTCGGTGCGCGATGAATCGCTGCATTGTGACAGCATCATCAAGCTGTTCCGCACTTTCGTTTCGGAGAACCCGGAAATCTGGAATGAGGAGTTGCAGCGCGACCTGTACAAAGCCTGCGAGACCATCATCGGCCACGAGGACGCCTTCGTCGACCTGGCCTTCGAAATGGGTCCGGTCGAGGGATTGGCGGCGGATGAAATCAAGCAGTACCTGCGCTATATCGCCGACCGGCGGCTGATGCAACTGGGCCTGCAGCCGATTTACCGGGTTGAAACAAACCCGCTGCCCTGGCTCGACACCATGCTCAACGCGGTCGAGCATGCCAATTTCTTCGAGAGCCGCGCCACGGAATATTCCAAGGCCGCCACGCAGGGGACATGGGAAGAGGCATTCGAGTAGAGGGCGCGCCTGCGGCGCATCTGGCGGCGTTATTCATGGTTAACCATTTATTAAACAGATTAAATTAGTCTTGTTTCACGTTCTGGTTTCCTCATAGGCCAAGGGCGTAGCACGATGGGGTGCGGTGGTCCCTGTCCGGGGCACCGCATCTCTTCATTTCCGATCATCCTCTCCATCGCCAAAGCCGACATGAGCAGCCACTTGCGCAAATGCGGAAGAGGTAATCGGGGAGGAAAAATGGCGGTGAAATCGCCGCCCTCTTCATAAGGAATTCCGGACCCTAGGCATCTCGCTGCGCAGCGGCAGGGCGTCATAATCCACCATTGTGGCAACCCGGGCGGCCGCCAGACCGACCAGCCGCGTGGCGATCTCAGACCTCCGTGTCTCCACATCCCGTTCCATCAGCTTGCGCAGCTTCTTCGACGGGCAGGGGACGTTCCGGAGCGTGCCGGAGGGGCCGTAAGCCTGAAAATCCACGCCATAGGAAAAGCTTTCACGGAACGTCATGCTTGCGCGCTCCAGCGAAATGCGCTGTTGCCCGGCGCTGATTTCAAGCTCGTAAGACAGGGCCACACTCACACGTTCTTTCACCTTGGTATAATTGGCGTAATGGACCTGCTCCTCGACCGGCGGCTTGCTGCGGTAGGCCTTCTTGTATTTTTTGCGCTTGGCCTTGCGGCTTTTCTCGCGGTATTGCGGTTCCATGTCGCCCAGCCTGAGCGAAACAACGATATCGGCGTAATTCGGATCATTGCTGTAGACAGCATGCGGCGGAAGGCTCGACGCGACCCTGTCGGCAACCATTGACGCCACATGCGCGTCGTTGCTGTCCACCAGCACGGCCACGGTCACCTCATTGGCTTCCAGGAAGTCATGGTAATAATGGGGCTGATTGACCAGCGCCCAATTGCGGGCATCGTGATTGCGGTACCAGTTTATCCCGGGCAGCGCCCTGTAAAAGGCGAGATGCAGGTAGTCGTCGGATTCGAAGGTCGCCATGGATTCAAAGAACGCGTGATCCAGCAGGGCCGGGTTATGATGCGCTTCCTCGATGACTTCCAGCAGATGATTGGCCAGATGGTCCATGCCCCTTTCCCGCTGCGCGCCGTCGTTGGCCGAGGCGGTTCCGGTGGCGCCGGTGGCGGCCAAAGCCAGCCCGGCGACGATTACTGGCAGGATCAGGATACGCGACATAAACATGGCTTTTCCCCAACAGGTTGCTCTCGACCCCAGCATAGGCCCGACGGCCTTAACGCGCCGTTATGCGCGGGCCAGGCGACAGTCCGGGAACTTCCGCGGGCAGGCGGGAAAATTGGCCGCTCCGCTCGAGGGTGCGCAGGGCATTGCGTATGCCGCCATCAACCTCGTTTCCGCGCTGTTCCGCCCCGGCATCGGCCCAGGCAAGATTCGCGTATATGAATAGCGTTGTCAGCGCCGCGGCGGTGATGATCGCGGATAACAGGTTCTTGCGGTCCATGGCTCTCTCCTCGATTGATCTCAGGGAGAATGTAGGGTCCAGCCGCTGAACCGGGCGTGATGCGCGCGTTCAGTTGGAGTTCAGGGATTTGGCGGAATTGTGGCGCCCGGCATTATGCCCCGGGGAACTTGCCGCATATTCGTTTCGGCATATATAGGCCCCTGCACAATGCCTGTCGGCGACCCCTGCCGATGACGGTAAAAATACCAAGAAGCAACACCTGGGGGCCCACGAAGCCCGGAACCAGCAAGGAACAAGCCAGCATCGTGACCCCCGACATCCCGGCAACTCCTCTCAGCGATAAAGCACGCCTCTTTATTCTGGTTCTGATCATGGCTTTCGTGGCGCTTTCGGTGGCCGGATTGTCGGTCTGGGCGCTTTACGGCGCGGCTCTGGATGCCGAAAAAGTTCGTCTTGCCGGCATGGCGCGCCAGCAGGCGCATATGATCGAGGCGGTGGCCCGGTTTGATCGCAAATACTCTGGAAATGACCATCCGGAAGGGGCCGAAGCCGCGACAATGGTGCAAATCTTTGAAGCCTTTGGCGAGCACGAGGGCTTTGGTGAGACCGGGGAGTTCGTGATCGGCCGCCGCACCGGCGATAATATATCTTTCATCATCAGGCAGCTTGAGTCTGGCGAATCGGAGGCCATGGTATCCTGGGACTCGGACCTGGCAGAGCCCATGCGCCTTGCCCTCGAGGGGCAGTCGGGCACGGTCACGGCCCTTGATTATGGCGGCGTGGAAGTTCTGGCCGGTTATGCGCCGGTTGGGGTGTTGAATTTCGGTTTCGTCGCCAAGGTCGACCTGGCGGAAGTGCGCCAGCCTTTCCTGCAGGCGGTGGTATTGAGCGCGGTCGGCGCCCTGCTGATTCTTTTCGTCAGCACTTTTTTGTTTCGCTATATCAGCGCCCCGATCCTGTTGCGTGAAAAGGCAGAGGCCGCCCTGCAAAAATCCGAGGCTGAAATCCGCGAACTCAACGCCGATCTGGAAGACCGGGTGAGGCAGCGCACCAACGAGTTGCGCGAGCAAAAAGAATTCTCTGACATGATTTTGGACGCAGCAGGCGAGGGCGTTTACGGCGTCGACCTTGAGGGCAATTGCACCTTTGTCAACCCGGCGGCCTGCAGAATGCTGGGACTGGAGACATCCGACATGATCGGCCACAATGCTCACGCCCTGATACATCACACAAGAATGGATGGCACGGTTTATCCGGTCGAGGATTGCAATATCTACCTGGCCTGTAAGGAAGGTCTGGTCCAGAAGGTCCTGGACGAAGTTTTCTGGCGCCAGGACGGCACCAGTTTTCCGGTCGAGTATCTCAGCACCCCCATCCAGAAGGGCAGTGAAAGGCTCGGCGCCGTTGTGGTGTTCAGGGACGTAACCGAGGCGCGGCAATTGCAGGCCCAGGTTGTTCAATCGTCGAAACTGGCGACCCTGGGTGAAATGGCCACCGGCGTGGCGCATGAATTAAATCAGCCGCTGAGTGTAATCGGGATGGCTTCGGAAAATCTCATCCGCCGCGCCCAAAAAGGCAACCTTGATGAGGATTATCTTGTCAGCAAGCTTGAGCGAATCCACGCTCAGACCAGACGCGCCGCGCAGGTCATCGACCATATGCGAATTTTTGGCCGGCCGGCCAGCGGCGAAGCCAGGGATATTGACACTTGCAAGGTCGTTCACGACGCATTGGGCCTGATCGGCGAACAGTTGAGACTGGCCAATATAGATGTGCAAATCGATCTCGACCCGGAATGCCCCGCTGTTCGCGGCCACCATGTGCAGTTGGAGCAGGTTCTGCTGAACCTTCTTGGAAATGCCCAGGATGCGCTGGGCAGGAGCCCCGGCAATCCCGGGAAAATCCATATATCCACAAGCCAGTTGGCGACCGGCGATCAGATCTTGCTCAAAATCGGCGATACCGGGGGCGGCATAGACCCTGCTCTGCTGGAGCGCATTTTCGAGCCCTTCTTCACCACCAAGGAAGTGGGACAGGGCACCGGGCTGGGGCTTTCCATCTCCTACGGCATTATCCGCGATATGGGCGGCACGATCACCGCCACGAACGGCCCGGACGGGGCAATTTTTTCGATCCTATTGCCGATTTCGCGGTAGCCCGCCGGAAGCAGCCGCACCTCGGCGTGCCCCAGCTCAATCCTCGATAATGCCCAGCATGCGGCCGTATTTGGTGTAGTTGTCGTCGCCTAAATGGTCTTCGTTCAGCTTCAGGCGCTGCTCGATGGGCCGCTTGCGCACGCGGGCCGAGCGTTTGGCATAATCGTCGGTGAAGGGGTCGACGCCGGTGCCCTCGATAAACCGGTTCATGAAATTATACAGCGCCGTCACCACCACCGCGTCATGTACCGCTTCTTCCGGCCAGCCGGCGTCCAGCATGGCGTCCACGTCGCCCTGGGAAACGGTTGCCGGGGCCAGCGTCAGCTTCTTCACATAGGCCAGAACCGGCTTCATCTTTTCCGGCGCATCGGAGGCGGCAATATCCTCGACCACATCATCCACCAGGCCCTCGGCCATGCCGTAGCTCTCGGTGTAAAAAGTATGGGCATTGCTGCAAAATTCGCAGCCGTTCAGCCGCGACACCAGGGCGGCGATCAGCTCGCGCTCACCGATGGTAAAAGGCGAGGGGGAACGCAGGATGGCATCGTGATAGCGCATGAGATGCGCGACGCCCTTGGGGTAGGCCTTGAAAACATCCGACAGGTTGGTTTTTTCAGGCAGCGAAGGCAGAAAGCCCATCCTTCCTCTCCTCAATCAATTCGTCGGTAACCGGCGATGCGGCGACAATCCATGCTCCGCTATGCGCCGCTTAAATGTGGCGCGCCCTAAAAGCGGCCGTGGCAATGCTTGTATTTGCGCCCCGAGGCACAGGGGCAGGGGGCGTTGCGCGGCACCTTGCCCCAGGTCTGGGGATTCTGCGGATCGATCTGGTCTTCGGCGGCGCGGTTCATGATCGGGCCAACAGCGCCCTGGGGCGCGGCACCTGCGCCCGCCGGTGCCAGCTCGTTTTTGCCGGTCAGCGGGTCGGTGTGGTGCTCTATCATTTCCTGCGGCTGGGGCGCCAGTTGCTCGGGCGCCTGCTCGGTGCGGATTTCCACATGGGCCAGCAGCTCACCGATATGCTCGCGCACATGCACCAGCAGCGATTCAAACATGGCGAAAGCCTCGGTCTTGTATTCGTTCAGCGGGTCGCGCTGGGCATAGGCACGCAGCCCCACCACCTGGCGCAGCTGCTCCAGGATCGACAAATGGTCTTTCCAGTCCCTGTCAACCACCTGCAGCAGCAGGCTTTTTTCCAGCATCGGCCATATTTTTTCGTAGCGCGCGGCCTTTTCTTCCATCTTGGTGTTGACCGCGTCGGAGATGCGCTCGATCAGCACGGTTTCCTCCACGCCCTCTTCACCGGCCCATTCGGTGAGCGGCAGGTCCATGCCAAACACCCTTTTCACCTCCACGCCCAGCCCGTTCACATCCCACTGGTCGGGGTATGTCTTGGGCGGCACATGGGCGATCACCATTTCGTGGATGGTCTCCTGGCGCATGTCGACGATGGTCTCCGAGACCTCGTCGGCACTCATGATGTCGATGCGCTGCTCGTAAATGACCTTGCGCTGATCGTTCATCACATTGTCGAATTTCAGCAGATTCTTGCGGATATCATAGTTGCGCGCCTCGACCTTCTGCTGTGCTTTCTCAATGGCCTTGGTGATCCAGGGATGGATGATGGCCTCGTCTTCCTCGATTCCCAGCTTCAGCAGCATGCTGTCCATGCGCTCTGGGCCGAAGATGCGCATCAGGTCGTCCTGCAGCGAGAGATAGAATTTTGATTTTCCCGGGTCACCCTGGCGCCCCGACCGACCGCGCAACTGGTTATCGATGCGCCGGCTTTCATGACGCTCGGTGGCCATCACATACAGCCCGCCGGCATCGATCACCTGCCTTTTCTTTTCCTCGATATCCGCCTTGATCTCTTCAATCTTCTTTTCACGCTCGCGCTCATCCTCAATCTCGGCGGCTTCCTGGGCAATGCGCATGTCCAGATTGCCGCCCAGTTGAATATCGGTGCCCCGGCCCGCCATGTTGGTGGCAATGGTCACCGCCCCGGGCTGGCCTGCCTGGCCAATGATTTGGGCCTCCTGCTCATGGTAGCGGGCATTCAGCACATTATGTTTGACCTTGGCTTTTTTCAGGATATCCGACAGATGCTCTGATTTCTCGATCGACACCGTGCCCACCAGAATGGGCTGGCCGCGCTTCTGGCATTCCTTGATATCCTCAACGATGGCGCGGAACTTCTCTTCCGCGGTGCGGTAAAAGACATCCTCCTCGTCGGTGCGGTTGACATCCACATTGGTCGGGATATCAACCACCGGCAGTCCGTAAATATCGGCGAATTCCTGCGCCTCGGTGGCTGCGGTGCCGGTCATGCCCGCCAGCTTGGGATACATGCGGAAATAATTCTGGAAGGTGATTGAGGCCAGGGTCTGGTTCTCGGACTGGATTTCCACACCCTCCTTGGCTTCCAGCGCCTGGTGCAAACCGTCCGAATAACGCCTGCCCTCCATCATGCGGCCGGTAAATTCGTCGATAATGATGACCTTGCCGTCGTTGACGATATAGTCCTTGTCGTTCTCGAACATCTTTTGCGCCTTCAGCGCCTGGTTCACATGATGGACGATGGCGGTATTCTCGTAGTCATAGAGGTTTTGGTCGTGCAGCAGCCCGGCCTTTTGCAGGATGCCCTCGATCCGCTCGGTGCCAATCTCGGACAAGGTCACCGACTTGTTCTTTTCTTCCTTCTCGTAATCCTCTTCGTCCAGCTGGCGGATGATCCGGTCGACCGCGATATAAAGATCCGACTTGTCCTCGGTGGCGCCCGAGATGATCAGCGGCGTGCGCGCCTCGTCCACCAGGATCGAATCCACTTCATCGACAATGGCGTAATTGAATGGCCGCTGGGTCATTTCCTCCAGCGAAAATTTCATATTGTCGCGCAAATAATCGAAGCCGTACTCGTTGTTGGTGCCGTAGGTTACGTCGCATCCATAGGCTTCGCGCTTCTCATCGTCGGTCTGGCCGTGCACGACAACGCCCACGCTCAACCCCAGGAATTCGTATATCTGGCCCATCCAGCCGGCATCGCGCCGCGCCAGATAATCATTCACCGTCACCACGTGAACGCCGGTGCCGGGCAGGGCGTTCAGATAAACCGCCAGGGTCGCCACCAGGGTCTTGCCCTCGCCGGTTTTCATCTCGGCGATTTCACCCTGGTGCAATACGATGCCGCCGACCATCTGCACATCGAAATGGCGCTGGCCCAGGGTGCGTTTGGCGGCTTCGCGCACCGCGGCAAAGGCTTCCGGAAGCAACGCGTCCAGGCTCTCGCCGTCCTTGTGGCGCTTCCTGAATTCGTCGGTCTTGGCGCGCAGCGCCTCGTCGGAAAGCTTTTCGAAATCCGGCTCCAGCGCATTGATATCCTCGACGGCCTTCAGATGCCGCTTGACCAGGCGGTCGTTGGCGGTGCCGAAGACTTTCTTGGCGATAGCGCCGATACCAAGCATTCACTGTTCCTTTGCCGCCGTCATTCGATCAAGACGGCCCGGTGTTTGGGTTCAGACCCTCATTAATTGTCAGGCATTTACGGCGAATCTCCGGGCTGCAGACGCAGCAGAGATCCGGGCTGCAGACGCAGCAGAGATAAGGGCGCGACCGGGCCGTGTCAACCACACCGGGGCCACTATTTCCGCGCCTCTGGGGGCCCGGGCGGCCACCCCCCGCCCGATACCGGGGCAATACCGGTCGGCACTTGCCGCAAAGCCATGGAAAAGCGGCAATTCTTGCCGCGCCCGGGGTTTTATCGGGCGGCGGGTTATGGCTCCTTTGGGCGAAAAATATCAATAAATCAACGGGTTAAGCTCTATCCACCGGCTTTGGCACGTTTCTTGGAATGTATTGGCAGTGAATATCTCCACTCAAGAATTGAAAGGAGCCGGCAATGACGCCGAAGGAGCGATTTAAAGGCCATTTTGACTTTCTCGACCAACTGGACGAGGCCATCGAAGCTGCCCTCAAGCAATATCACGACGCCGAGGAAAGCGATCTGGAGGAACTGCGGCACCTGCAACGCGAGGCAGGTCTGGCGCGGCGCACCCTGGCAGAGCTTTGCCGGAAATTCGCGACGCCGGTCGGTAACCCAGGAAGCGAAGATGAATCGCAAGAGCCGGCAGCCGCCAGCGCATAGCGCGCCGCGCCGCGCGAGCAGCGGTCCGCGAAATCCGGTCAGATGAGTGAATGCCGTCAGCCTACGGGTTAACGTCCGCAGCGCCGTTGCCGCTACCGCCGGGGGTCGCGTCCTCAATATCGTTGTTGAGACTCGAGAAAACGGTGCTCAGTGAATCGCCCACCGCGCTAAATGCGGCGAGGGCGCCGAGCGAAATCAGCGCGGCGATGAGGCCATACTCAATAGCTGTTGCGCCTTTCTGGTTTTTCCAGAAGCGGGCAAATGATTTGGCAAAAATCCCAAGCATCCTGCGTCCTTTCCCTTCAGTTGATCTGAAGTGGTCATTCCGGCATTTGCCATATTTTTTCAATTTTTTATTAAAAAAGACTGAAGATCGCCGTTAATGGGCGAGGGTTTTCCTGAAAAACTTATATAATTCAGTAGGTTAAAATAAAAATCGACTGGCGCGGCGGTGCGGAAATTGCTATGACCGGCCTCAACAGGCCGCTTGCCGAATCTGAAGCGCTTAATGAGTCTGGATATCAGTCATGGCAGATCCCGGCGAACCTCCCCGCAAAACAGGCACTGACGAAAAAATCGCGCTGCCGGTCCTGCATGTGGTGGCGGTGGCGCTGGTCGACGCAGAGGGCCGGGTCTTGCTGGCCCAGCGTCCGGCGGGCAAAGCCATGGCCGGGCTCTGGGAATTTCCCGGCGGCAAGCTGGAGGATGGCGAGACCGCCGGGAAGGCGCTCATACGCGAGCTTGGCGAGGAACTCGGCATTGTAATTGAGCTTGCCGATCTGTCTCTCTCGGCCACGGCGGCGCATGATTACGAGGACTTTCGCCTGCATATGCCGCTCTATGTCTGCCGCCGCTGGCAAGGCACGCCACATCCCCGTGAAGGACAGGCGCTGGCATGGGTGCGTCCCGCGGCGATGGACGAATATAACATGCCACCGGCCGACCGTCCTTTGGTGGAAAGGCTCAAGCGACAGCTTTAGCTCTCGAGCCGGTTGACCCGGATCATTTCCGCTCCGTTACACCCAGCGCGTCGGCCAGCCGGGTGGTGGCGCTGCCCGGCTTCAAGGGTTGCGGCTGGTCGGGGTGCGGCGCCCAGGCGGTGATATAAAGCACGTTAAAGGTGGCGGTGATGCGCCCGTCCCCTTCCCCATCCCCGGGCCCATCCCCGGCGGTGAAATTGTCGCTGTAATAGCGCGCCGCCGCCATCAATGTGTCGCGCCGCAGCGTCGTTTTGCGCCGGGCCAGCACCGCGTTGGTCTCGCCCATGCCGCGCAGCTCGTGCATAAGATGGAACATGTCGCGGTAGCTGACGGTAATTTCATCGCGGTCGATGGTGGGCAGGGCAAAGCCCGCCCGCTGCAGCAGGTTGCCGATATCGCGGATGTCGGCGAAGGGCGAGACCCGGGGGCTGGCGCCGTTCTCGACCTCCATTTCCCCATGCATCAGCGCCGCGCGCATTTCCTTCAGTGTTTCGCCGCCCAGCATCGCCGCCAGGAACAATCCGTCGGGCCTGAGCACCCTGTTCACCTGTATCATGCAGCCGGGCAGGTCGTTGACCCAGTGCAGCGCCATGTTGGAGACCACCAGGTCAAAGCTGTCCGGGGCAAAAGGCAATGCCTCTTCGTCCGCTTCCAGGGCAGTTACAGGGGTTGCTGCACCGCTGCCTGCCGCATCGCCGCCGCCGAAATGGCTGCGCACCAGCCGGTCCATGGCGCCGCCCTTGCCGCTGAAGTCTTCGATGACCGGCCGGCGCGAGCCCATTTCCAGCACCGAGGAGAACGACCGCTGAACTTCGCCCAGCCTCTCGCGCAGCCGCGCCGCGACTTCGGTGAATAAAAAATCGTGATCTCCGAGCCCCGCCGCCGCGCGCCGCCGCCGCCGGCGCAGCAAAGCGCGGTCAAAAACCTGCATGTTACCCGCCTGGCTCATGCCCTCCATATGGCACGGGCGGCGACCTCTGGAAAGGGTATGCCGTTGCCTTGCACTGGCATATGGGGCGGACATATCAGGACTCGCCTGATCCCTCGCCCCGCCGTACAATCGGGGGGAGAATCAGGGGCACATAGTGGGGGCGTGTCGGGTGCCGTTCGACGGGGCAATCAAAGACAGGGCAGTTTTCGGCGAGGCGGTTCTCCGGGGTCTTGCTCTTAGCGGGCAGTTTACCGGACGGCTGGTTGATGTGCTGCTGCCGCCCCGCTGTTTTGATTGCGGTGCCGGGGTCGCCCAGCAAGGCGACTTGTGCGGAAATTGCTGGGGCAAACTGACCTTCATAAGCGCCCCCCAATGTGCGCTCTGCGGTTACCCTTTCGAATTCTCTCCGGGCAGGAACGACTATGGCGAGGCCGACCATCGCGGGAACCTGTGCGGCGGCTGCCTGCGCCGCAGGCCGGTCTTCGACGTCGCGCGCGCGGCGCTCCGGTATGACGAATTCAGCCGCCGCCTGATATTGGGCTTCAAGCACCGCGACCGCACGGCGGGGACCAGAGCTTTCGCGCGCTGGCTGGCGCGCCTTGCCGGCCCGCAGGAACTTGTGAACAGCATGATCCTGCCGGTTCCCCTGCACCCCAGGCGGCTGTGGCGGCGGCGCTATAACCAGTCGGCGTTGATTGCCGCGGCGATGGGCCGGGAAACGGGCATCGCGGTAAACCTGCTGGACCTGGTGCGCCACAAGCACACCCCCAGCCAGGCGGGGCTCAACGCCCGCCAGCGATTTCGCAATATGCGCGCGGCTTTTTCGCTGCGCGAGGGCGCCGGCGAGATATTTGCCGGTCGTCACATTCTTTTGATCGACGACGTGATGACAACCGGCGCCACGGCTGAAGCCTGTTCGCGGGTTTTAAAGCGCGCCGGGGCGGCCCAGATCACCCTGTTGGCGCTGGCACGGGTTGTCCGGCCCGCCGCCAGCGCTATATAAGACTGGCCCAAGGCGATAAAGCGAAGAAAATTACAGGAAACAAGGTGATGCCCGAGGTAGAAATATATACCAGCATGATGTGCGGCTTTTGCTATCGGGCAAAGGCGCTGCTGAAAGCGAAAAACGTTGCCTACACCGAAATCGGCGTGAGCCTGAACCCGGTCAAGCGCGTTGAGATGATCGAGCGCGCCGCCGGCGCCCGTTCGGTGCCGCAGATTTTTGTCGATGGCCGGCATATTGGCGATTGCGACGAGCTTTACCGCCTCGAGAGTCTGGGCGAACTTGATGCCATCCTGACCGGGAGCTGATTTTTGCTGCAGATTGCTCTCATCCAGCTTTGTGCCTCTGCCGATATAGCCGGGAATATTGCCACGGTTTCGGCGCTGGTGCGCGAGGCCGCCGGTGCTGGCGCCGAGTTCGTGCTGACGCCCGAAAATACCGGCTTCATGGAAACCAATACACGCAAGCTTTTCAATCTGGCGGTCGCCGAAGAGGACGACGAGACCCTCCGTGCGCTGACCGCGGTGGCGCGCGAGGAGGGCATCTGGCTACTGCTCGGCTCGCTGGCGGTGCAGGTGGGCGACGGCAAGCTGGCGAACCGTTCTTTTTTGATCGCGCCCGATGGCAATATTGTCACCCGCTATGACAAGGCGCATATGTTTGACGTGAGCCTGCCCGGCGGCGAGAATTATCACGAATCGAAGAATTACCAGCCGGGCAGTCGCGCGGTGGTCGCCGAATCCCCCTGGGGCGGTATCGGCATGACCGTTTGTTATGACCTGCGCTTTCCCTATCTCTACAGAAAGCTGGCCGAAGCAGGGGCGCGGATTCTCACCGTGCCGTCGGCTTTTACCCGCCCGACCGGCGAGGCGCACTGGCATATATTGCTGCGGGCGCGGGCCATTGAGACCGGCTGTTTCGTTCTTGCTCCGGCGCAGACCGGCATCCACCCCAGCGGGCGACGCACCTTTGGCCATAGCCTGGCCATCGATCCCTGGGGGCGGATTCTCGCCGATGGCGGCACCCCTGTAGGCGTGACTTACGCAAAGCTTGACCTTAAGCAGGTTGACAGGGTACGACGCAGCATCCCATCTCTGAAGCACACGCGTTTGTTGGATGAAATTTAATGATTGTTTTTGACCTGAAATGCAGCCTGGATCACGAGTTTGAGGCTTGGTTCCGCTCCAGCGACCATTACGCCGAGCAACTGGCCTATGACGAGATCGAGTGTCCCTATTGCGGCAGCGTCGATATAACCAAGGCCTTGATGGCGCCCAACCTGAGGGCCAAGGGCAATCGCAGCCAGCAGCGGCATCCGGCTATCCAGAGCCGTGATGGTGATGAGGCGGCATCCGGCGGCAATAATCCGGGTGGCACCTTTGGCGTCACCTCCTTGCCCAAGGAATTGCAATCGCAGCTGGATGAGGTGCTGAAAAATGTACGCAGCCATGTGGAAGAAAACTGCGAATATGTCGGTGACCGTTTTCCCGAGGAAGCCCGCAAAATCTATTATGGCGAGGCCAAGGAGCGCGGCATATACGGCGAGGCGACGCTTGAAGAATCCGACGAGTTGAGCGATGAGGGGATTGATGTATTCCCGCTGCCGCTGAGCCGCAAGGCGGGGCGCAGCGACGCCTAGTTCTCCGACCCTGCGTGAACCGCGAATCCCACATAATTGACGCCGGTATCGCGGCCCAGCGACCAGGTTTGGCCAAAAGGATTATATTCCAGCCCCCGGATATCGCTCAGGCGCAGTCCGGCATGGGCCAGGGCGTCGGCCAGTTCCGACGGCTTGACGAATTTCCGCCAGTTATGGGTTCCCCGGGGCAGCCAGCGCAGCAGATATTCCGCACCAATAATCGCCGCCACATAGGACTTGGGCGTTCGGTTCAGGGTTGAAATGGCCATGGCGCCACCGCTGGCCAGCAGGGCCGCGCAGGCGCCCAGGAAAACCCCGACGTCGGCAACATGCTCGATCACTTCCATATTGACGATCACGTCAAACTTTTCACCCGCTTCAGCCAGTGCTTCGGCGGTGGTGTGGCGATAGTCGATGTCCAGCCCCGCCCTTGCCGCATGCAGCCTGGCGACGCGGATGTTGGCCTCGCCGGCATCGGCGCCAACAACCTGGGCCCCCAGCCGCGCCATTGGTTCGGCCAGCAGGCCGCCGCCGCAGCCGATATCCAGTATGCGCAGGCCGGCGAAAGGTGTTGGCGCGTTTTCATCGCTGCCAAAATGAGCGGTAACCTTGTCGCGCAGATAGCCAACGCGCACCGGGTTTAGCCGATGCAGGGGCTTGAAGTCCCCCTCCGGATCCCACCATTTGTCGGCCATCGCCTCGAAGCGGGCGATTTCCTCATCGTCGACGCTGCTCTCGCTGCCGTTCCCGGCGCTGTGCGAGGGGTCTATGGGGGTTGCGGCCAAGATGCTTCTCTTTCCGATATTGTTCCTGCCCGGTTGGCCCTTGCCTAGCGGGCGGCGAAAAACTATGAATACGGGCGTCTTTACCAGTCGCGGGAAATCCCGTTTAAGGAGTGTCACCATTGGCACGACTTGTCAAAAAATTCGGCGGCACGTCCATAGGCGACGCGGACCGCATCGGCAACGCCGCTGCCAAAGTGGCGGAGGCCGTTGCTGCCGGCGATGAAGTGGTTGTGGTTGTCTCGGCCATGGGCGGCATGACCGCGGAGCTTGCCGCGCGCTGCGACAAGGTAACGGATGCGCCCGACCCCGCTGAACGCGACGCGGTGCTGGCTGCGGGCGAGCAGATCACAGCCGGGCTTTTTTCGATGGCCCTTCAGGCATTGGATATACCGTCGCGTTCCTGGACCGGCTGGCAGCTGCCCGTCCGCACCGCAGGCAAGCACGGCGCCGCCACCATTGACGGCATCGACTGCAAGGCGGTCGAGCAGGAGCTGGCCGCCGGGGGGGTGCCTGTTATCACCGGTTTTCAGGGCCTGGGCCGCGATGGCCGCATCACCACTTTGGGACGCGGTGGCTCAGACCTGACCGCCGTGGCCATTGCCGCCGCCATAAAGGCTGAGCGCTGCGACATTTATACGGATGTGCCTGGTGTCTATACCGCCGATCCCAACATGGTGCCTGGCGCGCGCAAGCTGGCCCGGGTGAGCTATGGGGAAATGCTGGAGATGGCGTCGATGGGCGCCCGCGTGCTGCAACCCCGGGCCGTTGAGCTGGCTGCCCGGGAGAGCGTTACCGTTCGCGTGCTCTCCAGCTTTGACCGGCAGCCCGGAACGCTGCTCTCAGCCGCCCCGGGTAATGACAGCGGACCAACGGTCAGGGGCATTGCCTGCGCCGAGGACATGTCGAGCCTGGCGCTGATTGGCGCCGGGCTTGGCGCCGACCCCGCCATAAGGCGAATACTGATGGATACGTTGGCCAGCGAGGGCATATCGGCAGAGGTTGGTGCGGAAAGTGACGTCAAGATTGTTGCCCAAGTGCCCCCGGAGGCTATAAGAAGCGCGGTGCGTGCGTTGCATAGTGTTTTTGGGCTGGAATCCGTACCGCATACGAAAAATCAGGGAGCTTGAGCAAGGCCGATGAATGAAGTCAGCAACATGCCCGGAACTTTCACCAAGGGCCGCAAGCGGCTCGACGCTCTATGGCAGCGCGGCTCTGCGTTCCTCGGCTGCGATCTGGCCATCATGGGCGGGGCGATGACCTGGATTTCCGAGCGCCATCTGGTTTCCGCCATTTCAAACGCCGGCGGCTTTGGCGTCGTCGCTTGCGGCGGCATGACACCGGATCTGCTGAAGGCCGAAATTGCCGCCACAATGGAGATGACCGGGAAGCCCTTCGGCGTCAACCTGATCACCCTGCATCCCGACCTGGACGAGCTGATCGACGTATGTTCCGCCGCCCATGTCAGCCATGTTGTGCTGGCCGGTGGCCTGCCCTCGAGCGCCGCTATTCAGAAAATCAAGGACGGTGGGGCGAAGGTCATCTGTTTCGCGCCGGCGCTGGTGCTGGCGAAAAAACTGATCCGCTCGGGTGTCGATGCCCTGGTTATCGAAGGTTCCGAGGCGGGCGGGCATATCGGGCCCGTATCGACCGCCGTTCTCGTCCAGGAAATTCTCCCCCATGTGGACGCAGTTCCGGTTTTCGTGGCCGGCGGCATCGGTCGCGGCGAGACCATCGCCAGCTATCTGGAGATGGGCGCGGCCGGCGTGCAACTGGGCACCCGGCTGGTCTGCGCCGACGAATCGATTGCCCATGAGAAATTCAAGAAAGCCTTCATCCGGGCACCGGCCCGCGACGCCATAACCACGGTGCAGCTTAACGCCCGCTTTCCGGTTATCCCGGTGCGGGCGCTGAAGAACGAGGGCACCGAGAAATTCATGGAAATACAGCGCCAGACCATCGCGCGCTTTGATGCCGGCGAGCTGGACCAGAAAGAGGCGCAGCTTGTGATCGAGCGTTTCTGGGCCGGGGCGCTGCGCCGCGCGGTGATCGACGGCGATGTGGAAACCGGTTCGATGATGGCGGGGCAATGCGTAGGGCTGGTGACCCGCGAAGAGCCGGTCAGCGATATTCTGGCCGAGCTTGTTCAGCAGGCCTCTGTTCTTCTCGAAGGGCGCGGGGCCTAGTCGGTCAAGCTCGGGGTTGTGACCCCAAGGAGTCGTCATGGTTTCGGCAAGCCGTCCAAGGCTGTTGCTACGCCAATTGCACCGGGTTATGGCCGGGCCCGGCAGCGGGCAGGAGCGCCTTGATCGGGTGGTGCAGGAGATCGCCCGCAACATGGTGGCCGAGGTCTGCTCGGTCTATCTGGTGCGGCCGGGCAACCGGCTTGAGCTTTTCTCCACCCAGGGCCTGAAGCAGGCGGCGGTGCACAAGACCAGCCTGAAAGTCGGCGAGGGGCTGGTCGGCCTGATCGCCGAGAGTGGTGTGCCGCTGAACCTGCCCGAGGCCTCCGCGCATCCCAAATATGTCTATCTGCCGGAGACCGGCGAGGAGGTCTATCATTCCTTCCTCGGCGTGCCGATCATCCGCAACGGATTGGTCGTTGGCGCCCTGATCGTGCAGAACGAGACCCAGCGCCATTATACCGGCGAGGAAGTCGAGGCGGTGCAGACCGTGGCCATGGTGCTGGCCGAGTTGATGGGGTCGGGCGAGCTGATCGATCCCAAGGAACTGAGCGGTGCCGGGAAAGACCCCTATGAGCCGGTGACGCTGGAGGCGCTGACGCTGGCCGATGGCATCGCCGCCGGCGTCGCGGTGTTTCACGAGCCCAAGATCGACATAGAACATCTGGTTGCCGAGGATATCGATGTCGAGCAGGCGCGCCTGGCCGACGGCATCACGCAGCTGCGCGAGGGGCTGGACCGCATGCTGGTGGCCAGCGATATGCCCCTGGCCGGCGAACACCACGATATACTCGAGACCTACAAGATGTTTGCCTACGACCGCGGCTGGCAGGAACGCATGGTCGAGGCCGTGGATTCGGGGCTGACCGCCGAGACCGCGGTCGAACGCGCCCAGCAGGACATCCGCGCCCGCATGGCCCAGACCCGCGACCCCTATCTGCGGGAACGGCTCAGCGATCTGGAAGACCTGTCGAACCGGCTGATCCGTATTATCCTGGGCTACTCGGGCGAGCATGCGCACCAGCAATTGCACGAGCCTTCGATCATTATCGCGCGCGCCATAGGCGTTGCCGAACTGCTGGATTACGACCGCAAATATCTAAAAGGCGTGGTGCTGGAAGAGGGCTCGCCCACCGCCCATGTGACCATTGTGGCGCGGGCGCTGGGTATTCCCATGCTTGGCCGGGTGCCCGGGCTGGGCGACAGGCTTGCGGACGGCGACCGGGTGATTGTCGATGGCGATATGAGCCGCGTCTGCATTCGACCGACCGATGACCTGGACCGGGCCTATACCGAGAGTCTGGCCGGGAGGCAGGAGCTGGCCGCCGAATATGCGGCGCAACGTGACCTGCCCGCGGTCACAAAGGACGGCGTTGCCATAGACCTTTACATGAATGCCGGCCTGCTCATTGACCTGGCCAGTCTGGAGACCACAAATGCGGCTGGCATCGGCCTGTTCCGCACCGAATTTCAGTTCATGGTGTCTTCCACCCTGCCGCGCATGAAGGCACAGACCGAAATTTACGGCCAAGTGCTGGAGGCTGCCGGCGACCGCCCCGTGGTGTTCCGCACCCTCGATATCGGTGGCGACAAGCGCGTGCCTTTCCTGCCCTATGTGGAAGAGGATAATCCGGCGCTGGGCTGGCGCGCCATCCGCCTGGCGCTCGACCGGCCGGCGCTGCTGCGCTATCAGATCAGGGCTCTCCTGACCGCGGCAATCGGACGCGTTCTCTACGTTATGTTTCCCATGGTCGCCGATATCAGCGAATTCATGCAGGCCCGGGAAATCGTCGAAGCGGAAGTGGCGCGGATGGAGAAACTGGGCAAGAAGCTGCCCAGGGAAGTCAAAATAGGCTCCATGCTTGAAGTTCCGGCGCTGGCCTGGCAGCTCGACAGGCTGCTGGAGATCGCGGATTTTCTGTCGATTGGCACCAATGACCTGATGCAGTTCTTCTTCGCCAGCGACCGCGGCAACCCGAAACTGGCCAACCGGTATGACCTCATGTCACCGGCCGCTCTCTCCTTCATTCACTCGGTATCCGAGAAATGCAACGCGGCGAAAGTGCCGGTTACGCTCTGTGGCGAGATGGGCAGCCGCCCGCTGGAAGCCATGGCGCTGATCGGATTGGGTCTGACCAAGTTGTCTATTTCGCCGCCCTCGATCGGGCCGGTGAAAATGATGTTGCGCAATCTCGACCTGGGCGAATTCTCATCCTTTCTCCGGCCGCTCCTGTCCTCGCCCGAGCATTCCCTCAGGGACATTCTGAAAGCCTATGCGGAAGAACGGCATATACCGATTTAGTGTGATTAGACTCAAGCTTTAGCGGCCAAGTTATTGGTTCCAAAACTTTTCAATTGACTCCAATCGTTAAGTTCCTGTTGACTTGTGTTGGTTAAAATACGGGTCAAGAAAAAAAGAACGGGACCCGACCGGATAATGTCTGGTCACAGGCGTCGGAATTGGCAGGAATTTTCAGGCGAAAACAGGACTTCGCCGGAAGCAGAATTTGTAGGGGGTCGAGTTCGTGAGCGAACTCTTGATCAATGTCGGTAAAGAGCTGAGGGTGGCCCGCGAGGCCTTGGGGCACCAGATTGCGCCTATTTCCGCAGAACTTTGCATCTCCAGGCGCCAGCTTCTGGCGCTCGAGGAAAACCGGCCGGAAGACCTGCCCGGCCCCACCTATGCCATTGGATTCTTAAGGGTTTATGCCGTCAGGCTGGGGCTTGATGCGGATACGCTGTGCCATGCTTATCGTCTGAAATATGGCGATGTGGATATGACGCCGCAGTTGCATTTTCCCGAGCCCCTTCCCGAGACAGGTATTCCGGCGCTGTCGGTTCTGGTCAGCGGTTCGTTGGCCCTGGTCGGTATTTATATGGGCTGGTCCGCACTCTCTGGCGACAGCATTGCCCAGGCGAATTTGGTGCCGGCGCCGCCGGCGCGTCTGGTCGCGCTGGTTCAGGGTGATTCGCCCGATTCGTCAACAAAGTCCGAAATCATTGCCGCAGAGGATGTGGAATCAACCGAATCACCGGTCGAGAAAATGGCTGAGCCGGTCTACCAGTTGGCCTCGGCAAATGAGGGCGCGGCCCAGGTCGCGACCAGTGCGGCCGAGCCCGCGACCCCTGTGGCCAGCGAGCCGATTGAGCAACCGCGCCCGCAAGAGCGCTCAAGCGTTGTCAAGTCCGCCGCGGCCAGCATTCCGGAGGCAATCACCCCCTATGAGGGCAGGTCGTCGGGGATTCAGATCCTCGCTCTGCAGGATACCTGGGTGATGATTACCGACAAGGACGAGCATCTGCTGATGGAAGGCATTATTCGTTCCGGCGAGCGTTACACGCCCCCGGCAATTCCGGGCCTGCGCCTCACCACAAGCAATGCGGGTGGCCTGGAACTGACAATAAACGGTCGGAAACTGGCGGCGCTGGGCGAAAAAGGCGCTGTGGTGCGCTCGGTGTTGCTCGACCCCCGGCGGCTGTCGGCGGGTGGCGCGCTCTGATCTTTTTCACCGATTGAGCGAGGCGAAACGAGGCGGCTCTTTATGGTGCCGCCTTTCTCTTACCCTTTCCCTTGCCCTTTCTTCTTGCCATTCGGGGCGTCATTCACCATTTTAGGGCCGAAGAGCGGGCGGCAACGCGCGGATGCGCTGGCCCGCGCCCGTCGACATATGACCCAGGATACTCTACCGCCATGAGCGTCAGACCATATCGCGATATCCAGCGCCGGAAATGCCGGCAAATCATGGTTGGCGACGTGCCGGTTGGCGGCGACGCGCCGATCAGTGTGCAATCCATGACCAACACGCTGACCAGCGATCCCGGCGCCACCATTGACCAGATCAGGCGGCTGGAGGAAGCCGGCGCCGATATTGTGCGCGTGTCCTGCCCCGACGAAGACTCAACGGCGGCAATGCGCGAGATTTGCCGCGCCGCGAACGTGCCCATCGTTGCGGACATTCATTTCCATTATAAACGCGCGCTGGAAGCGGCGGACGCTGGCGCTGCCTGTCTCAGGATCAATCCCGGCAATATCGGCTCGGCTGAGCGGGTGCGCGAGGTGGTGCGCGCCGCCAAGGCCAATGGCTGTTCCATGCGCATCGGCGTCAACGCCGGGTCGCTGGAGAGAAAATTGCTCGAGCGTTACGGCGAACCCTGCCCCGAGGCCATGGTTGAAAGCGCGTTGAATCATGCCAAGTTGCTGGAAGATAACGACTTCCATGAGTTCAAGATCAGCGTCAAGGCATCCGATGTGTTCCTGGCGGTAGCCGCCTATCAGGGGTTGGCCGATGCCATCGATTGCCCGTTGCATCTGGGCATCACCGAGGCGGGCGGCCTGAAGAGCGGCACCGTGAAATCCTCCATCGGCATGGGCATGCTGCTGTGGGCCGGGCTGGGCGATACCATCCGCGTCTCGCTGTCGGCCGAGCCCGAGGAAGAAGTGAAAGCGGGCTTTGAAATTCTCAAATCGCTGGGCCTCAGGCACCGGGGTGTGCAGATTATCTCCTGCCCGTCCTGCGCCCGCCAGGCATTCCCGGTCATCAAGACGGTCGAGACCCTGGAAGAGCGGCTGGCGCATATAACCACGCCCATGAGTCTCTCGATCATCGGCTGCGTGGTCAACGGCCCTGGCGAGGCGCGCGAGACCGACATCGGCCTGACCGGTGGCGGCCGGGGCAATCACATGGTTTATCTGTCGGGGGTCACCGACCACAAGATTACCGACGAAACCCTGGTCGATCATATTGTTGAGCTGGTCGAGGCCAAGGCGAAGGAACTGGAGGCAGAGGCAGAGGCGGCAGAGGCCGCTGGCGAACCGGAAAACACCCTTAAAGCGGCTTCCTGATTGTCGCTACAGTGACAGGATAGACAGTGGCGAAACTTCAGCCGGTGCGCGGCACCCGCGATATCTGGGGCGACGAGGCCCGGCGCATGGAGCATGTCATCCGCGCCTTCATCGGCGTTGCCCAGCGCTTCTGCTACAGCAAAATCAGCACGCCGGTTTTTGAATTTGCCGAGGTGTTCAAGCGCAGCCTGGGCGAGGCCTCGGACGTGGTCTCGAAGGAGATGTATACCTTCACGGACCGGGGCGGCGAGGAAATTACCCTCAGGCCCGAATATACCGCCGGCATAGCCCGCGCCTATATCTCGGAAGGCATGCAGCAATTCGGAGTGTCGAAACTCTACGGCTACGGCCCGATGTTTCGCTACGAGCGCCCGCAGAAAGGCCGCTACCGCCAGTTTCACCAACTGGACGTGGAGGTCATTGGCGCCGCCGACGCCGGCGCTGATATCGAGATTATTGCACTGGGCCAGCAGCTTCTTGAAGATCTCGGCCTGGCCGGCAAGGTGGAATTGCACCTCAACAGCCTCGGCGATATGGACAGCCGCAAGGCGTACCGTGCGGCTTTGGTGGCGTATTTCTCCGACCATAAAGACAAGCTGTCCGACGACAGCAAGATCCGGCTGGACAAGAATCCGCTGAGGATTTTGGATTCAAAAGATCGCGGCGACCGCGCGCTTCTGGGCGATGCGCCGAAGCTGAGCGACCATATGAATACGGCGTCCGCCGACTTTATCGGCGCCGTCAAGGCCGGGCTGGATGCGCTGGATATTGCTTACCTTCAGGACGACCATCTGGTGCGCGGGCTGGATTATTATTGCCACACCGCCTTTGAGTTTATCACCACCGAACTGGGCGCCCAGGGCACGGTGATCGGCGGCGGCCGTTACGACGGGTTGATCGAACAACTGGGCGGGCCGCCCACGCCGGGGGTCGGTTGGGCCGCGGGGATTGAGCGCCTCGCCATGCTGCTGGACGAGACGCCGCCGCAGGTGCGGCCCATCGCCATGGTGCCATTGGGGAATGAGGCAGAGGCCCGCGCCCTTGCCATTGCCCATGATTTGCGGTTAAGAGGTCTGGCCGTCGATACCGCCTTTCGTGGCAACATCAAGAAACGCCTGCAGCGCGCCAACCGCATCAACGCCCGCGTGGCGGTCATTCTGGGCGACGACGAGCTGGCGAAAGGCGTTGCCTCGCTGCGCGACCTGGACAGCGGCAATCAGCGCGAAGTGGCCCTGGATGATCTGGTGGAAAAGCTGGCGGACGAACTGGCGCCTGAAAATTAGCTGATTTTTGATGTGCAATTCGCGGCCCGGGCGATATGTTCGGGCCGGAACGGGATATTGGCCCGGCAAACGCGGAGGCAAACGCGGGATAGAGAAATGATTCCGGACGGAAAAATTGAGCAGCTCCTTGATCGGTATGATTTTCTGCAGCATCAGCTTGCGGACCCGGCGGCGCTTGGCTCCGAGAAATTCGTTGCGGTGTCGAAGGAATACTCTGATCTGGGTCCGGTGATCGAGGGCGCTCAAGCCCTGAAGGCTCTGCGCCAGGAAATCACCGAGCTGGAAGAAATGTCCGGCGAAGCGGAGAGCGACGCCGAAATGCGCAGCATGGCGGCTGAGGAACTGACCGAAGCGAAGAAGCGCCTGCCCGGTCTGGAGCGCGACTTGTCGTTGCTGCTGTTGCCCAGGGACGCCGCCGATGATCGCTCCGCCATTCTTGAAATCAGGGCCGGTACGGGCGGCGACGAGGCGGCGCTGTTTGCCGGCGACCTGTTTCGCATGTACCAGCGCTTTGCCGAAGTGGAGGGCTGGAAAATGGAAATACTCAGCTTTTCAGCCGGTGACGTGGGCGGCGTAAAGGAAGCCGTGGCGGCTGTATCGGGCAAGGGCGTTTTCGCCCGGCTGAAATTCGAATCCGGCGTCCACCGTGTGCAGCGCGTGCCGGCCACCGAATCGGGCGGGCGCATCCACACCTCCGCGGCCACCGTTGCGGTGTTGCCGGAGCCCGAGGAAGTGGATGTAAAGATCGAGGACAAGGATTTGCGCATTGATATTTTCCGCGCCAGCGGCCCCGGTGGCCAATCGGTCAACACCACCGACAGCGCGGTGCGCATCACCCATCTGCCCACCGGCATCGTGGTTCAGCAGCAAGACGAAAAATCGCAGCACAAGAACAAGGAAAAGGCCATGAAGGTGCTGCGCGCGCGCCTTTATGAGCACCAGCGGGCCATTATAGATGCCGAACGGGCCGAGACGCGGCGCGGCCAGGTGGGCTCGGGTGACCGCTCGGAGCGCATCCGTACCTATAATTTCCCCCAGGGGCGCGTCACCGACCATCGCATCAACCTGACCCTGCACAAGCTGGATCAGGTTCTGGCCGGCGAGGCGCTGGGCGAGATCGTCGCGGCGCTGATTGACGATCACCAGGCGGGATTGCTGGCCCAGATGGAAGAGGACCTGTGACAGCCCAGGTGGTGATCAACTGGAATATGAGCTCCGCCTTGGTGGAAGCCGCGAACCGGCTGGCCGGCGCGGGCGTGGAGAGCGCAAGGCTGGACGCCGAATTACTGATGGCCCATGCGCTGGGCCTGACGCGCGAGGAAGTATTCCTTGCCCCCGATCGCCAGTTGCAGGCCGGGGAGATGGACGTCTTCGAGGCGCTGGTTTCGCGCCGCGCCGCACGGGAGCCGGTGGCGAGAATTATTGGCACCAGGGAATTCTGGAGTCTTGAGTTTGCCCTCAACCCGGCGACGCTGGTGCCCCGGCCCGACAGCGAGACCCTGGTCACGGCGGTTTTGCAGGAATGCGCGGCACATGACGCCCGCCCGTTGCGGATACTGGATTTGGGTACAGGCTCCGGCTGCCTGCTGCTGGCGCTGCTCAGCGAGATGCCCGGGGCTGCCGGCATCGGCGTTGATTGCGACCCCGAGGCGGTTGTTGCGGCGCGTGAAAACGCCCGCCGGCTTGGCCTGCGGCAACGGGCGGAGTTCCGCGAGGGCGACTGGTTTGGCGCGCTTGACGCCGGCGACTGGTCACCGCGCTTTGATGTTATCCTCTCGAACCCGCCTTATATAGAATCTGGCGAGATCGCCGGGCTGGCGCCTGAAGTCGCTGCGTTCGAGCCCCGCGCGGCGCTGGATGGCGGCGCTGACGGTCTGCGGGCTTACCGGCAAATCGCCGCCAGGGCTTGCGACTATTTGACGCCGGACGGTCTGGTCTTTCTCGAGCTCGGCGCCGGGCAGGAAAAAGAAGTATCAAAGATACTGGAGGATCACGGGCTTGGGGTTCATGGGCACTATAAAGACCTGGCGGGCGTGCCGCGCGTGATCAGCGCCAGTGTGGCCGCATAGCCGGCGGCGAAAACAGTGCGGAATGGCGGCGCGGCGGCGGGTGCGCCGGGCAATGAATAATTAATCTTTGTGGCACAGAATTGGCTTGGATTTCCCCGGCAATACGGCTAGGCTCGCTGGCGCTGAAGCAAGCGAGGATGCGGGCCGCAGAGGCGGCCTGCCAAGGGGTTCCCAGGAAAAACAAGTCCCGGAACAGGCAAAGGTAAGTGCCTGCGGTGATTTTAGGGAATTGCCCGTGTGTTGGACGCTCAGCGAATAGAAAATCGAACATAGTATGAATCATTCTCAGTCGAATCGGCGAAACCGAGGCCGTGGCAACCCCAGACGGGGTGGTGGACAAGGCGGGCACGGTGGGCGTGGCGGTCAAGGCGGTCAAGGCGGTCAAGGCGGACAGGGAAACCGGTCCGAGCCCAAGGTTCGCGGCAACGCCAAGCAGCAGCTTGAGAAATACAGCAACCTGGCCCGCGATGCCATGCAGGCCGGTGACCGGGTGCAGGCCGAGCAATACTTCCAGTTTTCGGATCATTATCAGCGCGTCGTCAATGAGACGTCCGGCTCAAGGGGCGACAACTCCGGCAAGGCCAACGGTCCGGCCAGGGATTCCAGTGAACAGGCGGATGGCCGCGACAGCCGCAACAGCCGCAACAAAGACCAGCAAGCTGGCGGCCAACGGTCCGGGGGCAAAAATAGCGACAGGCAGAGGCGGCAGGGCGGCGAGTCCGTGAAGGCCGAGCAGTCTTCCGAGTCCGGGCAGGACGCTCAAGGCAATGCAGAATCGGGCAATGCCGAAGCGGCGGCTGATTCCGCCAAGGATACCGGCAAGCCGGACGCGCAAGAGCCAGCCGAAGCTCCTGTAGAGGCAAAATCCGAGGCGCCCAGCGAGGACAAGGCCAAGGGCAAGGGCAGGGCCGATAAAAAACCTGACCAGGCAAAAGCTGAGACAAAAAAAGAGCCCGTGAAAAAGAAAGAAGTCAAAAAAGAGACCAAAGCCGAAGCTTCTGAAAATCCCGGCCCGGTGAAGTTTGGCGAGGAAACCGCCGCCTGATCTGCCTGATCCGGATATGCCGCCAGACCCGGCCTTCTGTGATCACTCCAGAAAATTCCACTAATCGACCCGGCGCAGAAATTTTCTCTGCGTCCCTTGTGTTGCGAAAATGCAACATTATATGCATGTGGCAGGCGGGAAGGGCCGGTACATAAGCGGTTAAAGGTTTTCAATTACGGTGAGGGGTCATGGAATTCGAGAAATATACAGAGCGCACGCGCGGCCTGATCCAGTCAGCGCAAACGCTGGCCATCCGGTCCAGCCACCAGAAGTTTATGCCCGAACATATCCTGAAGGTTTTGCTGGATGACGAGCGGGGCCTGGCGGCCAATCTGATCACCGCCACCGGTGGCGATTCGCAGGCCATATTGCAGGCCGTTGAGGAAGAATTGGGCAAACAGCCGCAAGTCTCCGGCGCCGGCTCCGGCCAGTTGCGTCTCGACGCCGATACCGCCCGGATTTTTGCAAGCGCCGAGAAGCTGGCCGCCAAGGCCGGGGACAAATTCGTCACCGTCGAGCGGCTGTTGCTGGCCTTGGTGCATGCGAACGGCATCAAAGTGGCGAAAATCCTGAAAGACGCGCGGGTCACCGCGCCGGGACTTGACGCCGCAATCGAGGACCTGCGCATGGGCCGCACCGCCGACAGCGCCACCGCTGAAAACACCTACGAGGCCCTGAAGCGATTCGCCAGCGACCTGACCGAAGCGGCGCGGAACGGCAAGCTGGACCCGGTGATCGGCCGCGACGAGGAAATCCGCCGCACCATTCAGGTGTTGTCGCGGCGTACCAAGAACAACCCGGTGCTGATTGGCGAGCCGGGCGTCGGCAAGACCGCCATCGCCGAGGGGCTTGCCCTGAGGATCGTCAATGGTGATGTGCCGGAAAGCCTGAAGAACAAGCGCATCATGTCTCTGGACATGGGTGCGCTGATCGCCGGGTCCAAATTTCGCGGTGAGTTTGAAGAGCGCCTGAAAAGCGTTCTCGAAGAAATCCGTGCTGCCGAAGGCGAAGTGCTGCTGTTCATCGATGAGATACACACCATCGTCGGCGCCGGCCGGGCGGAAGGCTCCATGGACGCCTCGAATCTGTTGAAGCCGGCGCTGGCGCGCGGCGAATTGCATTGCATTGGCGCCACCACGCTGGACGAATACCGCAAAAATATCGAGAAGGACGCGGCACTGGAGCGACGCTTTCAGCCGGTCATGGTGCTCGAGCCGTCGGTCGAGGACACCATTTCGATCCTGCGCGGCCTCAAGGAAAAATATGACCTGCATCACGGGGTAAGGATTACCGACAGCGCCATTGTTGCCGCGGCGACGCTGTCGAACCGTTATATCTCTGACCGCTTTTTGCCGGACAAGGCCATCGACCTGATGGATGAGGCGGCCAGCCGCCTGCGCATGGAGGTGGATTCCAAGCCCGAGGCCATTGACGAGCTGGACCGGCGCATCATGCAGCTAAAGATCGAGCGCGAGGCGCTGACCCGCGAAAACGACAAGGCAAGCGCCGATCGTCTGGAAAAGCTGGAAACCGACCTGGCCGGGCTGGAACAGGAATCCGCGGTTCTGACGGTGCGCTGGCAAAAGGAAAAAGACAAGATTGCCGGTCTGCAGAAGCTCAAGGAAAAGCTGGATACGGCGCGGAATGCGCTGGACCGCGCCCAGCGGTCGGGCGATCTGGCCGATGCCGGCGAGCTGACATACAGCGTTATCCCCGACCTGGAGACGCGCATTGAAGAGGCCTCGGTGCACCAGAAGGGCGCCATGCTGAACGAGGAAGTCAGCGCCGAAGACATCGCCTCTGTTGTATCGCGCTGGACCGGCATTCCGGTGGACCGGATGCTGGCGGGTGAGAAGGAAAAACTGCTTCATATGGAAGACGAGCTGGCCAAACGGGTGGTTGGGCAGCAGGAGGCGGTTCAGGCGGTCTCCGCCGCGGTGCGTCGCGCCCGCGCTGGCCTGCAAGACCCCGACCGGCCTTTGGGCTCATTCCTGTTTCTTGGCCCCACCGGCGTTGGCAAGACCGAACTGACCAAGGCGCTGGCTGAATTTCTGTTCGACGACGAGAACGCCATGCTGCGCATTGACATGTCCGAATTCATGGAGCGCCACGCGGTTGCCCGGCTGATCGGGGCGCCGCCGGGCTATGTGGGATACGAGGAGGGCGGCACGCTGACCGAGGCCGTGCGCCGCCGGCCCTATCAGGTGGTGCTGTTCGACGAAGTTGAAAAAGCCCACCCCGATGTGCTGAACCTGCTGCTGCAGGTGCTGGATGACGGGCGGTTGACCGACGGGCAGGGCCGCACGGTGAATTTCTCCAACACGCTGATTATCCTGACCTCGAATCTCGGCGGCGAGTTGCTCGCCAACCTGCCTGAAGACGCCGATGTTAGCGTGGCGCGTGACAGCGTGATGGAAAAGGTACGCTCTGCCTTCCGCCCGGAATTCCTCAACCGTCTGGACGAGATAATCCTGTTCCAGCGCCTCGGCCGCGATGTGATGACCAGCATTGTCGATATCCAGATCGCGCGGCTGCAGGGCCTGCTGGAAGACCGCAAGATCACGCTCGTATTAGAAGAAAGCGCCCGGACCAGGCTGGCCGACGAGGGTTATGACCCGGTTTATGGTGCGCGGCCCCTGAAGCGGGTGATCCAGAAGCAGCTGCAGGACCAGTTGGCCCAGGCCATTCTGGAAGGCCATGTCTCCGATGGCGATACTGTGACCGTTGGCGCCAACAGAGACGGATTGACGCTGGATGTGAGAAATTCCAGCGGGGCGGGCGGCCGCGAGGCAGCGGCATAGGATCTGCCCGGTCCGCGCAACCCAATACACTGCTTCCATAACATTGACAGGCTCGCCGGTGGAATCCATATTCGGCGCATCATCAGCCGTATTGGCCTCTGCCGATACCCCAACGAAATGGTGCGTCCGTGACAGCAACAATCGGAAACATTTGTAATTGGCCGGCACAGCGCGCCGCATTGGCGCCTTTGCTGGCCGCGCTTCTGTTCAGCCTGCCTCTGTTCATGGCCTTGCCCGGGGCGGGCGCTGTAAATGCGCAGTCCGTGGATGCGCAGTCCATGCAGGAGGGAATTCTGGTCTGCCGGCGGATCGAGAAACGCAAAGCCCGCTACCGTTGCTATGACGCGCTGGAGAGCGGCGATGCGGCGCCGGCGCCAGCAGTTGCTGCGGCGCCATCCGTTGCTGCGGCACCATCCGTTGCTGCGGTGATCCCTGACGCCGCCGCCGAGCGCCGCGATTTTGGCCAGCCCGCATACGTCAAGGAGAAGAAGGGGATTGAAACCCTGACCGTCCAGATCGTGTCGGCAACGCTCGGCAGAAGCGGGAAATGGACCTTTCGCACCAGTGACGGGCAGATATGGCGGCAGGTCAACGCCAAGCGGGTGAGATTCAGCAAGCAGAATTTTGCAGCGGAAATAAGCAAGGCGCCGGTGGCCGGTTTTTACTTCAGGGTTCCCGGCAAGAAACTGCGGCTGCGCGTGAAGCGCATAAAGTAGCCGCTGTTCCCACCTGCGCAATAGCACCAGGGCGGCCGGGTGGGCGGCAGACACATCAATTCGGGTTCAAAAGACGGTTGGGGCAAATTGTCACAGCCTGCCGGCTGGTGGCTGACCGCCGCCGTTTTCCTCTGGTATGCTTCCCGCCGGTTTCAGAATCTGGAAAGATCAGCAGGATGGCGCTTGCCCAGCAGCAGGTCGTGGAGTTGCTTCAGGAGGCGGTGGGGGCGCTTGAAAGTGGTGACCCGGCCCGGGCCAAGAGAAGCTGCAATGAAATCCTGGCAGGCGAGCCCCGGCAGGTGGAGGCACTGCACCTTATTGGGCTGGTCTTCAAAAAGAGCGGCGATCTTGAGGAGGCCGCCAAGCGCATCCGCATGGCTCTCAATATCGTGCCGAACCAACCGCAAGCCCATAACAATCTGGGAAATATCCTGGCGGCGCTGGGCAAGACCGATGTGGCAATGAAGAGTTATGATGAGGCCACGCGTCTGGACCCGCTCTTCGCCGATCCCTGGTTTAACAAGGGGCTGCTGGAAGTGGCCACAGGCCGCCATTATCAGGCCATCGAATCCCACAAGAAGGCGGTGTCCAGAAATCCGCGCGACCCCAGATTTCTCAACGCGCTGGGTATTGCCCACAAATATGTCGATCAGCTGGATGAAGCTATTGAAGCGTTCCACCAGGCATTGGAGCTCGAGCCCGATAATTACAAGGTGCTGCACAATCTGGCGCTGGCCCTGAAGCTTGCCGAGCGCCTCGAGGAATCCATCGAGGTGTATGACAAGGCGCTGAAATTGGCGCCGGATGTGCCGGAAATTCACTACAACAGGGCCAATGCGCATTACGAGTGCGGCAAGGTCGCTGAAGCCATCCATGGTTTCGAGACCGCGATAGATATTCAGCCCGACTTCATGGACGCCCATGAAACGCTGAACCAGTATTACTGGGAGGCCGGCGAGGCCGACAAATTTGCAAAGTCCTTCGAGCCGGCGATCAAGCGGGCGCCGCTTTCGCCCGAACTGAGAGCCGAGTATGGGCGTTCGCTGGAACTGTCCGGCAAGAACGAAGAGGCGCTTGAGATTCTCGACCTGGCGCTCAAGGATGTGGGCGGGGCACCCTGCATCCACCACCGCATCGGGCGCGTCCTCTACAATCTCCAATGGGTGGACGAAGCGGTTCAACATTTCAAGGAGGCCATCGAGGGCCAGCCCGACGAAAGAAGGTTTCGCATTGACTACGCGCAGGTGCTGATCACCATCGGCGAATACCAGCAGGCCCTTGAGCAGATGGAATATGTCGAGGAAAAAATAGACCCCGACGACCAGGAAATGTGGGCGTTCAAGGGCATGTGCTGGCGCCTGTTGGGCGACGAGCGCGAGGCCTGGCTCAACGACTACGACCGCTATCTGGTGGCCCGCATGATCGATGTCCCCGAGGGCTATGATGACCTGGAGCATTTCATTTCGAAACTGAAAAAAGTGCTGATAGAGATGCATCGAACGCGTCAGCATCCGCTGGAGCAGACCGTTCGGGGTGGCACGCAAACACCGGGCCGGCTGCTGCACAAGCCGATCAAGGAAATTCAGGATCTTAAATGGGCGATTGAGCGGAATGTCCGCCTTTATATAGATGCCCTGCCTGACGATCCCACGCATCCGTTGTGCCGGCGCAAGAAGAAAGGCTTCCGCTTCACCGGGTCCTGGTCGGTACGCCTTCGCTCAAAGGGTTTTCATATCAACCACAGCCATCCGGCGGGCTGGATATCCGGGCCGACCTATATTGAAGTGCCGGATGTGATACGAGACGACGACCCGGACCACGAAGGCTGGGTGCATTTTGGTGAAAGCGGCCTCAATCTTGGACCACCCCGGGACAAGGTCCATGTCTGGGTCAAGCCGGTCGTGGGGCTGAATGCGATCTTTCCCTCCTATATGTGGCATGGCACCATACCATTCGAATCCGAGCAGTACCGGATGACGACTCCGATGGACGCACATCCGGTTTGACGCGCGCGTGATTCGCCCGTATTCCCTGTTCGATCTATAATAATATAGAATATTGAAGTCTCCAGAGGTTGGTGTTGCATGGCCGTTGCCCAGCAAGAGATGCAGTCGCTGTTACGCCAGGCGCTGAGCGCCCAGCAGAGTGGCGACCTGGCCGCCGCCGAGCAGGCCTGCCGGCAGGCATTGGTGATTAATGCCGATGAGCCGAACGCCCTTCAGTTCCTGGGGCTGATCCATCGCCAGAAAGGCGACGAGGCGGAAGCCGAGCGCCTGATGCTGCGGTCGCTGGCGGTGGCGCCCGACCAGCCCCATGTGCTGAACAATCTGGGCAATTTGCTGTCTGGCCAGGGGCGCAGCGAAGACGCGCTGGAGGTTTATACGAAGGCCGTATCCCTGAACAAGGATTACCAGGAGGCCTGGCGCAACCTGGGCCTGGTGCAGACAACAATGGGCTTGCTGGATGAGGCCCGTGCCTCGTTGACCGCCGCTCTGGACCTGAATGCCGGAGATGTGCACAGCCTGAACGCGTTGGGGATTGTGCATAAGGAGCTTGAGGAATACGACGAGGCCATAAAGAATTACCAGGCGGCGCTGGCAATCCAGCCGAGTTATCTGAAGGCAATCCACAATATGGGTGTGACGCTGAAGCTGGCCGAGCGGCCCGGCGAGGCGGTCGAATGGTTCATCAAGGCCCTGCGGCTCGACCCGACCATTCCCGAAGTGCATTACAATATGGCCAACGCGCTCTATGAGAAGGGCGATGCGCCAGCGGCCATCGCCGGTTATGAAAAGGCCATTGAAATTCAGGCCGACTACATTCCCGCCCATGAAACGCTGAACCAGTATTATTGGGAATTCGGCGAACATGACAAATTCACCCTGTCCTATCCCCCGGCCATCAAACGGGCCGGTCAATCGGCGGAACTCAGGGTCGCCTATGCGAAGTCCCTGGAATTGTCCGGTGATGTCGAGGCGGCGCGCGACGTGCTGGTCTCGGGTCTGGCGGAAACCGGGGAGCACGCGGGTCTTTATCATCGCTTGGGGCGCGCCGAGGCCGCTTTGGGCAATGAAAACGCCAGCGAGCGCAATTTCGAGAATGCCATTCGCATGGCCCCCCGCGATCAGGACATTCGCCTGGATTACGCGCGGATGCTCATTCGCAATGCCGCTTATGGCCTGGCGCTTGAGCATCTGGAAGCGGTGGAAGCAGAGAACCCCTACGAGCAGCTTATGTGGGCCTACCGGGGGCTCTGCTGGCGTTTTCTCGGCGATGAGCGCGAAGCCTGGCTCAACGACTATGATACCTTCGTGCAGGCCCGCATGATGGAAACGCCGCCGGGGTACGATAACCTGGAGCATTTCCTGGAACGGCTCAAAGAGGTTTTGATTTCCATGCACCGCACCACGACCCAACCGCTGGACCAGACATTGCTGGGCGGAACCCAGACCCAGGGGCGGCTTTTGCACAAGCCGGTGAAGGAAATACAGGAACTGCGCCAGGCGCTGGATGCCCAGGTGATGGCCTATGTTCGCGCCCTTCCCGATGATCCCGACCATCCGTTCCTCGGCCGCAAGACAAACGCCTTCCGCTTCACCGGGTCATGGTCGGTGCGGCTCAAATCAGAAGGGTTCCATGTCAACCATGTGCATCCCGCGGGCTGGATATCCGGACCCACATATATTGAAGTGCCGTCCTCGATTACCGAGGATGATCCTGAACGCCAGGGCTGGGTCAAATTCGGCGAGAGCGGCCTGGACCTGGGGCCGGAGCGGGAGATCATTGCCAAGGCCGTGCGGCCGGTGCCCGGCCTGGTCGCCCTGTTCCCCTCCTACACCTGGCACGGCACATTCCGTTTTTATTCCGACGAATATCGCATGACCGCGCCCTTCGACGGCGTGCCGGGCTAGGGTCTGGACTCAATTCCCGGTGAGGGCTGTGCCCCCCCTTTTTGAGGGCTAAGGCCCAGGGCCAAAATGGGCCGTAACAAGGAGAAAGCGGAGAGGAATAGCAATCTATCCGAG
>JACZSK010000103.1 GCA_022574255.1 Pseudomonadota bacterium | reverse complement strand
CCCAGCAGAGCTTCACGAACGCTACCTAACTCCCCGGACAGCCAAATTCCGACGTATATATCCCAAGCAAATGGTACAAGGTACTCTGGATCCGAATTTGCCAAAAATTCTTCCTTGCCCTCTTCGTCAAAAGCAATAATCCAGCCATTTTGGCCGGTAAATATAATCGCTATCGACTCATATAATTTTCCAAGTTTCGTATTTTTCGGCAATGTACAAGCAGCAGCAAAGGCGGGCGCCTCGGATAACGTAATATTGCCTTCGATGGTCGCGGGCTCGGCGTTTGATATCCTTGCGACAGCACAAAGCATAACAACAGAGAAAGATATTCCGAGTTTCATAAGTTAGACTTACCCTTATCGCCTACATAATACTGCAAAAATATCGGCAGGGCCAAGGTCTGGGCCCGGTCGGCTAGATGGGGGGGGATTCCGTGTGGCATTTCCGATAGCGCCGCCCCAAGGCGCGTCACGCAGGAAGGGGTCACAGTGGTATTCCGCCGAGACGCCTTGTCCGCATTTACGCGCCGTTTCTTTTATTAATGCGCTGGTAACCGTATTTCATTAGGGTATGCGCAGCTTGAGTTTGGGAAAGGCTGGCGTGATGGGTGACGAGCGGCGTAGTGACGACCGTCTGGATGTGATCTGGAAGGCGACCATGGTGGTCGACGACAATTCCTACGATTGCGAAGTTTGCGACGTGTCGCTGGCCGGCACGCTGGTTAAAGTCGACGCGCCGCTGGAGCAGGGCATGGAAGTGCTTTTGCAGATCAAGGAACTGGGGGATTTCGCCGGCAGCGTGGCCTGGAAAGCGGGCGAGAAATGCGGGCTGACCCTGCATCTGGGCCCTGACATGCTGCTCAAGAAATATGCCGAATTGTCTGGCGAATACCCGTCAACACGGCCGGCGCTGTCCGGCGACAGAGACCCCCTGGATCTGGACCTGGATAACGATTAAGACGAAGATTGACCGGGCCGCGGGGCGCAGCGGGGGCATTGATGGACACATTCAAGGAAAAACTGCTGGACCTCACGGACCGTGATGATCGTCCGTGGCTGGACATCGCCGCGGTGGCGCTGGTCTATGTGGCCCTGTCGATGCTGGAGCGCGGGCTGGGCATATCGCTGGAATTCCTGAGTGTTCTGCCGCTTGCCGGAACAGCGCTGGCGGTGTGGTTTCTGCTGAAGCGGCGTCAGAGGAGCTGGCGCGAATTCGGGCTGGAATCACCGGACAACGTTGGCTCTCTGGCGGTGACTTTTATCGCGCTGGCAGTGGTTCTGTTGCTGTTCATGCGTTTTGGTATCCCCATGATCTACGGCGCCCTGGGCGGCGTGCCGGAGGGCGTGCGCTATACCAGCCTGCAGGGAAATATGCAGCTTTTTATCGGCGGAATGCTGGCGATCTGGGTGTCGGCGGCCTTTGCCGAGGAACTTTTGTTTCGTGGCTTCATACAAAACAGGCTGGAAGACTTGCTCGGCGGCCGCGGTGGCTGGGTTGTGGTGGCGCTGTTGCAGGGCGCCCTCGTGGGCCTGCTGCATTATGACGAGCAGGCGTCGAGCATGGTTGTCTTCGGATCGATTGGCGCGATTTTTGGCGCCTTCTATTATTTCGGTGGCCGCAATCTTTGGCACCTGATCCTGTTTCACGGGCTCAGGGATTCAATGGCGTTGACGCAGATTTTTCTGAATGGCTTGCCCGAGGGCTAGAATTCTGTCGCGGGAACCTGTTTGCGCGAAGGCGTTTCAAAAAAATTGCAAACTCAGGCCACGCTTTCCGTGACGCTCATGATGGTCGCGATAAAGTCCTTGCGGGTGAAAGGCTTGGCGAGAACCGCATGGGCGCCCAGGCGGCTGGCCATATCCAGGTAAGAGGTAAAGCCCGACCAGTTCTGGCCCGACATGGCGACAATGCGAATCTCGGGATATGTTTTTTTTAATTCGGTGATGGTTTCCATGCCCTCTTTGTTGGGCATCAGGATGTCGGTGACCACCACTTCCGGATGGTGCGCGGCGACCAGATCAAGACCCTTCTGGCCATCCGAGGCGCCCACGGCGTCGAACGCGTCATCGTCCAGGTAATTGAGCAAAGTATCCCGGACCAGCCGATCATCATCGATTACGACGATTCTCATCGTGCAACTCTCATTGTGCAACTCTCATCCCGGCTCTTGGAGCCGTTATATTTTTTTACTCAGCGTCTTCTAACCCCCCGGCGCGATCAACATCGCGTTTTTAGGTTAACCCTCGCCTAACGCAATTAGCACCCGGCTATCGAAAGTCAAGGGTGATGCGGGCAAATTTTCGCCTTGGCAACCACCCGGATTCAGCAAGCAGCTTTCTTTTCCCGGCGGGCAGGGGCATAAATCTGGCCAAGGCACATGCAAAAAGACGTCGCAGCCGGGCGGCCCCCGGCGGGGCGGGAAACAGGAGCAGCGAGAAAGTGGCGGACCTGAATGGCAAGACAATCCTGGTAACCGGTGCCTCGCGCGGCATCGGCACGGCGACCCTGGCGCGGCTGCTGCAGGAGGGCGCCAATGTCGTCGCCCATTACAATTCCGGGGTTGGCGGCATCGCCGCGCTCGTGGAGGAATATGGCGAAAACAGGCTGTTGCCCGCCCAGGCTGATCTTTCGGACCGCCAATCGCTGGACGGTCTGTGGCAGACCGCGGTTAGCTGGAAAGCTGGCCTCGACGGCGTTGTCAATAATGCGGCAGTAATCGACAGCGTGACCCCCGAAGCCGATGACGATGAATGGCGGAGCCGCTGGGACCATGTCATGGCGGTGAATTTGACCGCTGTCGCCGATTTGTGCCGCCATGCGATCCTGCATTACAAGACCCGCGCTGGCGGCGCCATTGTGAATATTGCCAGCCGCGCCGCCTTTCGTGGCGATTTGCCGGATTCCATTCATTACGCGGCGTCGAAAGGCGGTGTGGTGGCGCTGACCCGCTCCATCGCCAAAGGCTACGCCGCCGACAATATTCTCGCCTATATCGTCGCCCCGGGCTGGGTGGCCACCGATCGCGTCATGCCAAAGCTTACCGCGCCGGGCAACGAGCGCCTGCTGGAGGAAATTCCCATGGGTTCCGCCGCTCCGCCCGGCGAGGTCGCCAATATCATTTGTTTCCTGCTGGCGGGAAAGGCCCGGCACGCCACCGGCTGCACCTTCGACATCAACGGGGCGTCCTATTTTCACTGAGCAGCCAGGCAGTCGTCGCCATTCATTTTGGGTTCAGGTGGAAGGTCGCAATATAGCGTCGGGCGAAGCTGCGGGTTTTCCCACCAGTATGGTTCGGAGCAGTCGAATTCAGCGCCGCCGCCCGTTGAATCGAAAGTCAAAGAAAAGGATATGACATGCTCAGGCTATTGACGATCGCCGCCCTTGCCCTTGTTGCGGCTTCATTTCCGGCGCGGGCCGACAGTGACGTAGAGATAACAATGTCTTCCCGGTTGCAGACCCTTGAGGCGCGCATCGACAACATTGAGCAACTGCGCGAAAAACGTTTCCGCAAAAACCGGCATTACGACCGGAATGTCACCCTGTCGAACAGGCGTTTCGCCAGCGCGCGTTACCAGGATGTGGCCTGGGCCAATGAATCGCTGGTCCCGGAACTGGGCGCATACGGCGTCAAAACCCTGTTGTCGGCGCTTGTAAACGAAAGCCTGAGGCGCGCCGGCGTTGACCGGTCCGGGACGACCATTCGCATCCACCTCGACACGCTGCGGGTTTCCAACCATGCGCTGGCCATGCTCAGCGGCTCGGGCAGCTATGTCCGCGGAAGCATATCGCTGGTCGATGCGGCCAGCGGCGAGGTTATTCGCACTGCCGACATCAGGGCCAATCTGGTTGTCGACCCCACGGCGGACCTTGGCTACAAGGGGCCGGATTTCATGTTTGAGGACACCGACCCGGCCAACCGCATGGGCCCGGCGCTGGCTTATTTTGTCATGGAAGGTCTTGGAAAACTCTACGAGGGCACCCAGTTCCCGCGGCCGGTCACTCTGGTGTTCTGAGCGCCAGGCGCTCGGGGGGTGTTCTGATCTGCTGACTAGTTTAGTTTGCGGACTTCCTGGGGAAAAAGCTGGGCGAAATTTTCACAGCCCCCCAGGGGCTCCTGCGAGCTGGCGACATTGAAAATATTGCCGAACTCGATGCGCGCAACCACGCGGTCAACATTGTCGTTGGCGGTCGCGGCGATTTTAGCCTGGGCGATGGATATATATTCCTCGACCACTTCCACGTCCATCGCGCAATAGGTGGCGCCGCCGGCCACCTTCCCGGTGTCGGTGGCCCACTGCAAGGCCCGGCTTTCAGCCTTTTCGGCCACTTCGGCTTCCTTGGCGACTTTCTGGCCGTGGACCGGGCCTGCCGCCAGGGCGAAAACCAATACCGCCGTTAATCGTACCGCGTGTCGCATGTTTGCGAATTTCCTGATGGTTCTGTTCAGTAACACTCTATTCGGGGCCAGCTTAACGCCACTTGAATGGGTCGGCAAGACGGTCGGCGGAGACAATTGCTGATCCGCCGCCGCGGCAGCCCATGTTGCCGCCCGCGTTTACAATGCTATGATGGGTCACCCATTCACAGCCACGGCAGCAGAATATGGTCAAGATTTCCCGGCGCGCATTCCTGATTTCGGGCCTCGCGGTGGGCGGTGGGCTGATGCTGGGCTTTGCCCTCTGGCCCGCGCATAAACTCAAGCTGCAGGCGGGCGAGGGCGAAACTGTTGTCAGCGCCTTGTTGAAAATTGACGAGGACGGCGCGATCACAATTGTCGTGCCCCAGGCCGAAATGGGGCAGGGGGTTTATACCAGCCTGCCCATGTTGCTGGCCGACGAACTGGAGGCGGACTGGGACAGCGTGCGGGTCGAAGCGGCGCCAGTCGATTCTATCTATTCCAACACCGCGCTGATCACCACGGTCCTGGAAGAAAGCGAAATGCTGCCGGCGATGCTGGAGAGCATCGGCCTTGCGCTGGTCAATAAAGTCGTCCCCCTGATCGGGTTGCAGGCCACCGGTGGCAGCACTTCAATCCGAAACTGGTACCAGCCGTACCGGCTGGCCGGTGCGGCGGCAAAGGAGATGCTGGTCGAGGCGGCGGCGCAGCGCTGGGGCGTGGATGCGGGCGAATGCAGTGCCGCCTCGGGTGTGGTCAGCCATGCGGCAAGCGGGCGCAGGGCGGGCTACGGCGAACTGGCCGGCGCTGCGGCGTTGATCGACCCGCCGGGGTCGCCGACGCTCAAAGACCCTACGGATTTCACGTTGATCGGCAAACCCGTCCAGCGGCTGGATATTCCGGCCAAAGTCAATGGCAGCGCCGAGTTTGGCATCGATGTGCGCCTTCCCGGCATGTCCTGGGCCGCATTGCACAGGGCCGACGGCCCGGGGCGCCCGCTGGTCTCATATGATGCCAGGGCGGCAGAGGCCATGCCCGGCGTCCAGGCAGTAGTGGCCGGCGAAGATTACGTGGCCGTGGTGGCCGACAGCTACTGGCGCGCCAAAAAGGCGGCGGCGGCGATCACGGCGGTCTTTGCGGACAATGACACGGCTGTACTGGACAGCGTGGCGCTGGCCGAACAATACGCTCAGGCGCTGGATGCCGGCGAGGCACGTGAATATACCGACGACGGCGATGTTGACGAGGTCATGGAGATGCTGACCCGGGCTGATCGACCCGCTGACGGCACCTCCTTTGGCCGTGTCGTCGAGGCCGAATACAGCGTGCCCTATCTGGCCCATGCCTGTATGGAGCCGATGAACGCCACCGCGTGGCTCCATGATGGCGTCTGCGAAATCTGGATTCCAACCCAGGCCTCGTCGCTTGTGCGCGATGCAGTCGCCAATTTGCTGGATATTGATAAGGACGCGGTGACGGTTCACACCACCCTCCTGGGCGGCGGCTTTGGCCGGCGCGCGGAACCCGATGTGGCGCTGCAGGCGGTAGCCATTGCGCGCGCCGCCGGCCGCCCGGTACAGCTTATCTGGAGCCGCGAAGAGGATATTCGGCATGATGTTTTCCGGCCCATGGCCGTGGCGCGGCTGACCGGTGTTCTGGACGATACGGGCCTGCCCATGGCGCTAACCAGCCGTTCGGTCAGCCAGTCGGTCACCGGCAGTTATTTGGACCGCAACATGCCCGGTATCTCCTTGCATAAGATCGATCCCACCTCGGTCGACGGGTTGGCCAGCACCCCTTATGCCATTGAAAACCGCCGCGTTGAACATGTCCTGCAAATGCTGGATATGCCCGTCGGCAACTGGCGTTCGGTGGGGCACAGCTTCAACGCCTTTTTCGCGGAATCCTTCATCGACGAGATGGCAGCCGCCGCCGGTATTGACCCGCTCGACTATCGCCGCCGTATGCTCGGCGACCAGCCGCGCGACCTGGCGGTGCTCGACCTGCTTGAAGCGAAAGCCGGCGCGCCGCTCAAGGGGGAAGGCAGGGGGCGCGGGTTCGCGTTGCATCATTCTTTTGGCAGCATTGTTGCCGAGGCGGTGGAGGTGTCGGTCAGGGACAACAGGCTGAGCGTCGACAAGGTGACTTGCGTCATCGATTGCGGCGATGTGGTGAACCCCGACACCGTGGAAGCGCAGATGGAAAGCGGCATCATCTATGCCCTGACGGCGGCGCTGATGGGCGAGGTGGCGCTGGAGAGTGGTGCCATCCGCGAGAGCAATTTTCACGATTATCGCATGGTTCATATGGCGCAGGCACCGGTTATCGAGACCCATATCATACGCTCGGGTGAAAAGCTGGGCGGTGTCGGAGAGCCCGCGACCCCGCCGCTGGCGCCGGCGCTGGTCAATGCCATTTATGCCGCCACCGGCCGGCGCATCCGCGCCCTGCCGCTGGACCGGCAAGGCATGGCGCTGGCCTGACATAAATTTGTCTGGTTGTTGGCGAAGGGCGGGGCGTTCCGCCCGCGTACCATTATTAACGATCCTGCCCGTGATCGGGCCAGGATTGTCACGACATACAGCAAGGATAATCAAATGAAATCAGCCGCAACTATTTTCGCAGCCGTCGCCAGCATGGCGCTGGTCAGCGCCTGCGCCACCGCCAACGGCCAAACCAGCAACAGCAGCGCGGCAACGCGCGTGGCTTCCAGCGACGAGACCGACGGCGCCCGGCGCGACGCCCGGGTTCGCCGGTTAGTGCGCCGGGGCATCGACGCCGAATCCATCATCGAGAACTATGACAGTGACGAAGATGGCCGAATTTCCCGCGAGGAATATAATAACCGCGCCAATCGCGGGCGCTTCAGCGCGCTGGACGCCGACGAGGATGGCTTTATCGATGAGGCGGAGTTGGAAACCGACATGGAAGAGCGCATGGCCGAGCGCATGGAACGCCACGCCGAGCGCAGGGCCGAGCGTATGGAGCACCACGCCGAGCGCATGGAGCGCCATGCGGAAAGAGCGATGCGCAATGCCGAGCGTTACCAGGAAAGAATTCTCGAGCGTCTGGACCGCAACGGAGACGGCGAGATCACCGGCGAAGATTTCGATTTCGATTTCAACTTTGAATTCGATGGAGAGGGCTTCAGGGAGCGCATGCAGGAGCATCGCGCAAGCACCCTGAAAAAGCTCGACAGTGACGGCGACGGCGTGGTCAGCCGCGACGAATTCGCCGCCCGGCAGAACAAGCGTTTCGACAAGCTGGACAAGGACCAGAATGGTACCCTCAGCGCCGATGAGCTGGGAGGCATGGAGATGATGCGCGGTTTCGTAATGCCCGATTTCGAGCGTTTTGGCATGGGCCGCCACGGTGGCCACCGTTTATTCCGCTGGAGCGACGATAACGACGGTGAAACCGATGAGGATAGCGGTGAGGAGAGCGGCGAGACAGAAGGGTAATTTGCTCCCTTCAAACCCCGATAAATTAATAGAGCCGGCGGTGCGTAACCGCCGGTTTTCTACCGCGCCGGAAAGACACCGGGGCATAATCAGCGCGGGAATCAGCCAAATATCTTGCTGTCTGGGCGTCCAGACCCTAATTTGCTGCCCAACGAAGAAATTCAGCAGGCAGGTATCATGTTCTCGGGTTCAATAACCGCGCTTATCACTCCCTTCCGCGACGGCAAGCTCGACGAGGCAGCCTTCCAGGCGCTGGTCGACTGGCAAATCGGCGAGGGCACCCACGGCCTCGTGCCCTGTGGCACCACCGGCGAGGCTTCGATGCTGACACATGACGAGCATCGCCGGGTGGTGGAGCTCTGCGTCGAGGCGGCGGCGGGGCGCGTGCCGGTCATCGCCGGGGCGGGGTCGAACTATACCGATCGCGGTATCGAACTGGCCAGGGATATGAAAAATGCCGGCGCCGACGCCTTGCTGGTGGTCGCGCCCTATTATGTGAAGCCCAACCAGGAGGGGCTCTATCAGCATTTCCGAGCCATCCATGACGCCACCGACCTGCCCCTGGTGCTCTACAACATTCCCGGCCGGTGCGCGGTTGACGTGAGCGTCGAGACCATGGTGCGGCTGCAGGCCGATCTCGAGCGCTTTGTCGCCATCAAGGACGCCACCGGCGATCTCGCCCGTGTTGCCGCCCAGCGCGACGCATTGGGCAAGGATTTCTGCCAGCTCTCAGGCGAGGACATGACGGCGCTGGCCTACAATGCCATGGGCGGACGCGGCTGCATTTCGGTCACCGCCAATGTGGCGCCCAGGCTCTGCGCTGAAATGCAGGAGGCCACCCTGAAGGGCGACATGGCACGGGCGCTGGAGCTGCAGGACCAGTTGGTGCCGCTGCATGCGGCGCTGTTTGCCGACGCCAGCCCCGGCCCGGTCAAATTCGCCGCCAGCCTCCTGGGCCTCTGCGCGGAAGATTTGCGCCTGCCCATGACACCGCCCGGCAAGCGCATTAAAGCGGTTATCGCCGCCGCCGTTGCCCATGCGGGGCTGTTGCCGCCCTCCCTGAAATCAGCGGCCCTGCAGGCCTGAGATCATGGCCGCCACGCGCAAAAAATCACCCGGCAAGAAACTGCGGGTCGTCGCGGATAACCGCAAGGCGCATTATAGCTATGAGATCGTCGAACGCTTCGAGGCCGGCATCCAGTTGCAGGGCAGCGAGGTCAAGTCGATGCGCGTCAATGGCGCCAGCATCAGGGAATCCTACGCTGAAGTGAAGGACGGCGAAATGTGGCTGGTCAACGCCAACATCCCCATTTTTACCCAGGCCAACCGCAACAACCACGAGCCCAAGCGGCCGAGAAAACTCCTCATGCACCGCCGCGAGATCGACCGGCTGGGCGCCGCGGTGCAACGCCAGGGCATGACGCTGATACCGCTGTCGCTGTATTTCAATGACCGCAACAAGGCTAAAGTCGAGGTCGGGCTGGGGCGCGGCAAGAAAATGCACGACAAGCGCCAGACCGAGAAAGCCCGCGACTGGAAGCGCCAGCAGGGGCGGATATTGCGGGATAGAGGGTAGGGCGCGCGGCGGCTCCTACTCCTCTACATAAAAAGTATATCCTTTGTTGGGCCGTCTCTTAAACAGATAAGAGAACAAGCTCAGTCGTCTGACGCTGTCGGTCTCCAACTTCGGGAATCCCCCTGTATTTGCTTCGGCATAGGGGCCTTCCTTCCATTCCGCCGCCACAAGGTTTTTGGCGACTTCGACAGCGTCTGCCTCGTTTTCTGCCCGCACCACCCGCAAAGTGTGAAATCCAATCGAACTCTCTTCGAAATCGTCCATATCGGATAGAAATATCCCGTCTCCGTGCAATATCACGCTAAAGAAAGGCAAAGTCAGATCCTTCGGCTTTTCGGAATTTCCAGGAAATATTAGCTATGAATTGAGCCTCCTGCCAAGCTGGCAGGCTCTAGCGTTTTCTAGC
>JACZSK010000102.1 GCA_022574255.1 Pseudomonadota bacterium | reverse complement strand
GGGAAAGAATTTGCCTTCCCCACTGCAGTTGCGTGCTGGGTGGACCTGCTTGGTTATGGTGCGATGATTTCCTCTGCTGATTTTAATCCTCTCCATCCCAAATCAATTGAAGCAAGGAAACGGCTTCGGATTTTGAGGTGGTCCTGGAAAATCGGACAGGGTGTTAAGGTGTATTCCACCGTTTAACGGAGGGATACGAGATGAGTAAGAGGCGACGATTTACGGCGGATTTCAAGGCCCGTGTGGCGCTGGAGGCGCTGCGGGGCGACCGGACGATCCAGGAGATTTCGGCCAGGCACAAGGTGCATCCCAACCAGGTGAGCACGTGGAAGCGCCAGGCGGTGGATGGTCTGGGCGAGGTCTTTTCGAACGGTGTGGACGGTGCCGTCCGGGACCATGAGGCGGAAGTCCGCGACCTTCATGCCAAGATCGGGGAGTTGACCGTCGTCAACGATTTTTTGGCCAAAGGGCTCAGGCGATGAGCCGGGGGGAACGCAAGGGCATGATCAGGCGCTTGTCACCCGGCCTGAGTTTGAGCCGGCAATGCGAGGTTCTGTCGATCAGCCGTTCGAGCTATTATTATAAGCCGAAGGGCGAGAGCCCTGCGAACCTGGCGCTGATGCGGCGCATTGACGAGCTGTTCCTGAAGTATCCCTTTTACGGCAGCCGCCAGATGGCCCGGCAGTTGCGCCGGAACGGTCTGTGCGCAGGCCGTCACCGGGTGCGCCGCCTGATGCGGCTGATGGGCCTGCAGGCGATCTATCAGGCGCCCCGGACCAGCGACCCGCACCCGGCGCACCGGATTTATCCATATCTACTGAGGAACATGGAGATCAAGCGTCCCAACCAGGTGTGGTGCGCGGATATTACCTACATCCCGGTGCAGCGCGGCTTTTTGTACCTGGTGGCGATCATGGACTGGGCGACGCGCCATGTGCTGGCCTGGCGGCTCTCCAACACCATGGATGCATCCTTCTGTGTCGAGGCGCTTGAAGAGGCGCTGGCCCGCCATGGCCCGCCGGAGATGTTCAACACCGACCAGGGCAGCCAGTTCACCAGCTTTGCCTTCACCGGCGTCCTGAAGGACGCCGGCATCCGCATCTCGATGGATGGCCGGGGCCGGTGCATGGACAACATCTTTATCGAGCGGCTGTGGCGCTCGCTCAAATACGAATGCGTCTACCTGTACGAGTTGACCGACGGCTTTGTGGCTGAACGAGTGATCGGCGACTGGATCAGCTTCTACAATACCGAGCGGCCTCACTCAGCCCATGATGGCCGCACTCCGGCGGAGGCCTACGGCGACGGAGGCCCAAAGAACAGGCCTGTGGATATGCTGGACAAGGCTGCCGCCTTGCCCACATCCCCACAGGCTCCACAACAGCAACCAAGTGTGATAAACAGGATTTTGGCAGCATGATCAGACAACGGAATACACCTTAACTTCGCTGCCAACCTGTCCAACAATGTGGGACCACCTCATTCCGCTATAATTATTCCCACGACAATAATTTTGCCTTTTCCATCATGCGGCGATATATTGATGGCGCTCATTTTCACCACAACGTCAGCGTCAATGAGCGCTTCGGCTTTATTCGCTATGGCTTTCAGGAACACCGCAACATTTCGAACGTGATTGTCAGCAACAACGTCTTCTATTCGAGTGAACCGGATATGCAGATGTTCATGAATTTTGGCGAGCTGCGCGAGCCCATCGACACGTCTTTTATTGATAATATTTTTATCTTCGCGGCCGGTGGCGCCAGCTGGGGGTCAGAACCGACGCCTGAGCGCGGCAATGTGTTCGAGAATAATATTATTATCGGCCTAGATGAATTGGGGGACTACGGTGTGGCGGTCGATCCTCAATTTAGCGACCCTGGAGAAGGCGGAACCCGCATCGATATGACGGCGAAGGAGCGGCTAAGTGGCTATAAGTTATGCCGCGGATCGCCTTTGATAGGCGGTGGGCGAGAGGGTGACAATGTGGCGGTTGCTGACTTTTGGGGAGAGAAGATCACATCAGTTAATATCGGCGCTTACGGCGGTGCCGGCGTGGACTGTGAATCGCAAAGTAAGGCAGCGCGGTAATGTGTAGCCGCCATTTGATAATTCAGGATTAACTGTAGTCATGGACTTGAACAATAATACAGTGCGAATTTTATTTGGCTCATTGCTGGTTTTCAGCTTCTTTCACACCAGCGCCGGAGCAAGCGATGAGTGGTATACGCAAGGCAATTTCGCGCCGGTACGGCGAATAGAATTCAGGGTCGCCAACACACTGGATTTTGACCGGGTCAATGCCCAGGTGATCATAAGCAGGAAAGACTTTCCCAGCCCCGACCTGCATGAAATGTGGGTCACGGTCGTCGATCCTGCCCTGCCCCCTTATGAAGGCCCTTCGGAAGAACTGCTGCGTGTACAGGGCGGGCATCAGCTGCGCGCCGAAGCAAACGGTCATGCGATATTTCATCAGATGGACGACCTGGACAAGGATGGCATTTGGGATGAGCTGTTTTTCCAGATCGATATAAAGGCCAACACAGAAAAGGCGATCTATATCTATCTGGGCGAAAATATCAGGGGATGGAATAGACATTTTACCCACGCCAATATCGGCAGCTACGCCCGGCATCAGATGCCGTTCTGGGAAAGCGAGAATGTTGGCTGGAAGATCTGGTTTGCCAACGCCGTCGATGTCTATGCCAAAAGAAAACCCGTCCTGATGTCCCAGCATATGTATATGGATAACCTGGATGGCTACGGTGTTTCAGCGATCAATAATGACTGGGGATCGGATATTCAAAGCGTCGCCGGGTCCTTTGGCGGAGGGGCCATTTGCCTGTTCGAGGACCCCGATAATCCGGGGGTGGTTTCCCTGCCCAGATACACACCGGCCAAACTTGAATCAGCGCCCAAGTCCTTCTGGAATGCAGGACAAATAAGTGACACCAGATATGCCTATGAAGTGATCGTGAACGGTCCCGTTCGCTCGATCATCAAGATCAAAGGCATGAACTGGAACACGGGCGCCGGATTTTACGAGTACGAGCAATATTACACGGCATTCGCGAAACAGAGTTACACGACGTCCAGGGTTATCTTCACGACTTTCTCGCCAGAAAAACCTGACGTAAAAATGTGCGCCGGCTTCCGCAAGAAACCTGCAGAAAATTACTTCCTTCAAGAGGGCGGTATCATCATTTCAAGCGGACCGGAAGCCATCAGGGATCCTGAAAATATCGATGACAGGAAGGAACATAAGGTCGATTTCATTGGCACCGCTCTGATCGTAAAGGACGCCTACAACCCGGAATACCAGTTCGTAAGTGGTTTCAAGGGGAACCATACCTTCAAGATTTCCCCTCCGGCGAACAACAGCTTTGAATTCCTGTTATCGTCTGCATGGAGCGAGGGCGCGGTTTACAACAACAAGGGCGACTTCGTCGATTACATCCGGAAAACCAGCCTGGAATATAACTCCCCCCTTCGCCCCCGTTTCATCCGGATTCAGGATAAATAGATGCTTGAGGGGCATTGTCACGCCGCCCTTCGCACAACCACCACCCAGTTCTCATTTTCATCCCCGACGGCCCCCCAAATTCCGCCTTGGCTTTTCAATGGGTTAGCTGCCCGCGCCAGTGGCCCAGCGACGCCAGTCTGCGCCTGCCCCTAGTAAGTAACGGTCATGGGTAATTCAAAACCGGGAACCACCCGGCAGGGAATTCGGTTATGACGCAGCAGATCACAGAGAATTTCGGCGTCATCACGATTTGGGATGGGGCCCACACGCAGCGGATATCGCTGGGTCGGCATTGCCGCAATGCGGGCGCTGTCCAGCGAATTGACGATCGGCCTGAGGCCGGCGAAAAGCTGCGGCGCCCGGCGGCGAATGTTCACCCAGGAAAGCGCGATACCCAGCCTTGAACGGCTATAGCCGAGGAGAAGCGCATGATAGGGTGGCACCGCCGCGTCGCGGGCGCCGGTAATTTCAGTGCCCAAGGGAACAGACCTGGCGCCGGGCGTTCCGGTCATCGAGGGATATCTGGCGGCCATACCCGTTGGCGCCGAGACCATGTCAATGCCGGTATATTCGGCTGTCAGTTTAGTCGTCGAAACATACCGCGCTTTCGCGGCCTGGAAGCCCTGTTCCTGAAGCAGTTCGTTATCCAGCTCGACCCTGTATTTGCCGTTTCTGATATCTCTGATCTCGAAGCCACCCTCGGAATCCGAGCGGGTCTCGGCAACAACTTCTCCGCTATCCAGGTCGCGCAGGCGCACGGGCAACCCGGAAAACCCCCGCGCCGACTGGCCCTGCGATTCCATCAGGCTGCCGCGGATCGACCAGATGCGCACCACCGGCAATTCCAGCTTTTGGGTTACCCCCGGCCGGGGCATGATCGACCAGCCCGCCTGTGCGGGCGCCTGCGTGGGTTCGGGCAAGCTCTCGCGGACAATCTCGATGTCCGTGCGCTCGAATGACCGCAGGCGCGGGAAAAAGGCGATGCCCCTGGCATTGGTTGCGGTGCTCATGCGCTGATGGATAGCCGCGACCTCGACATTGTCGAGAACCTGCTCGCCTGCATCCAGCCGCCCGTTTTCATTTTCATCGAGAAATACCAGCGCCGAAAGATGGCCATCCTCGGTAATGGGCCGATCGAGGAAATGCCACTTCCCTGTCTCGGGCTCACGGGTGGTGGAAAAGCGCACGGTTACGAATGCAGCAAAGCGATTCGCGGTGTCGTAGCTGACGCTGGGCGATATGCGGGCAAATCCGGCGTCATAATTCAGAAAAGCAGTGGCGGAAGTAAGATTGGTGGTGGTTTCATGCTGGATTCTTGCCTGCGGTCGAATTTGGTCCGTTATGCGGTATCCGATATCGGCACCAAGGCTGGTCAAACGCCGGCGCGGCGAGAATTCGTAATTGCTCCGGATGCGGGTTTGCCAGCGGCCACGGGCAGCGGTTATCTGGCTGGTGCCGACCAAGGTCGCCTCGCTTACCGCGTTGTTCACCGAGCCTTTTTTCCGGTAGGCCACGTTGGTTGACAGGGAAAGACCGACAATCCTGGTGCCCAGGCCAACCCCCAGATCCTTGATCAGTTCGCCGTTGACGAACTCTTCGCGCTTGCCAAAAAAGTCATAGGTAATCAAGGGCGAGCGCGTGCCACCCGACCGCAGGCTTCCGGTGATATTGATCCTTGAAGAACGCCTGGTGGCGCGGCCGCCGGCCCCGGCCAGGCCTATGCCCCCCAGCTCGCGGTGCTCAAGGCGGGCGCGAAGCCTGCCGAGCCGCGCCTGGACCAGCGCCTCCAGCCCAACATTGCCGCCAAGATCGGTGGTGATAACGGCTCTGGTGCGCAGCACCCTGGACGACTGGCTGATACCGGCATAGCCCAGCGTGCGGCGTTTGCCGATGTCGTTCAGTGATTCAAACCCCGCCTCCAGGGCGAAGCCCCCGCCCAGTGTATACTGGGCTCGTCCGGCGGCGCGCGGCCCTGTGTCCAGTCCCACGGTGGTGATCGTGTCGTCCAGTAATGTCCTGTTCTGGTCGGTCAGCGACAGCTCGTAAACAAGGCGCGAGCCGGCAAACCGGGCAGGGTCCACATTGACAATCCGGGTTTCCTCGATGACCTGCCCCTGCGGAGAATGGAACACAAGCAGGAACTCATTGATGCCGGGGAAGACCGGCACCTCGTCAAATTCATACCGGCCATCCTCGCCAATTTCCTGGCTGCCGATCAAGGCCGCGCCACGGAACAATTGAACATCGTAACCAGGAAAGGAGTTTCCCGCGATCGTGGTCGTGTCCAGATTTATCTGCCGGCCCAGGGGCAGGTTGGACATGTAAACGCCGCGCTCAAGCCGGCCGCTGCCCAACAGCGACGTGCGCACTGAATAAACGTCGCCAAAGGTCACCTGGGTCACCACGGGGATGCCAAAGATTCCGTCGGGTTCCCTGTAGCCCAGCGAAAAGCGTGCGGCGCGAACCGCGTCGCTATTGTCGCCCGAGATGAAACCGTCCAAAGCACCACCAAGCAGCGGTGCCTTGGCTTTGACGGCGTATTTCGACATGCCCCTGAAATTCTTGCCGTTGGTGGCGCTGAGACTGTTGATCAACTGGGTGTCAAAACTCGGCGCCGCGATCAGGGGGCGTGGCGCTGCTATGTAGGGATTGCGGATTGGCATTGCGTGGCGCGGGGGCCGGGCTATCCGCATATTGGCGCGGCGAAGCCTGAGCTGAATAGGCAACATATCCGCAGGCTTCAGAATGATCAGCAGTTGGCGATAGGAAATCAGGAATTCGATCGAAAACCAGTCCGCCGCGACCACGTTGCTGATCCATATCTGGTCGCCGCGCCGTTCCACCATATGCGGCCCGATGCGTATGCGGCGTTCGCCCACACGGACAAAACCGGCCAGCAAATCCATTTGAAACAGGTTGTCTTCACGGATGAACCAGCCATTGGCTCTTCCTGCAGCCTCATCCACTTCAATGGGAAAATCCAGCGCCCGGACAAGGTCTTCCAGGCGAATGAGGAAGCCGTCGCCGCGTTTTTCCACCGGCAAGGGCTCGGGCAGATAAAACTGGTCCAGCTGCATGTCCATCAACAGTATCTGGCCGTCGGTAATACCGGAGACCAGGCCGGTTCCCACGGACGCGGTATTCTGTAGCCGACCGCCCGCGCCACCCGTGCCGCCCGCGGATATGATTTCCGTATTCAGAAAATAAGGGCTCAGGCGGCGATAAAATTCCGCTCCCAGCGCCCGGCGCTGCGCCGGCGTCAACCGCGAGATGTAAGGTTCAGCGGAAGTGGTCTCGGCCTCGGCGCCGTCAGCTTCTTCGCCCGCCCTGGCGGCGCCGGCGCAGGCCAGAGCAATTGCTGCTGCGGCAAGGAATTTCCGGGCACGCACAGCGCCTGCGGCCGGGAAAGCCAGCATGGCTGCTCCTATTCGATCTTGATCGTCGACTGGCTAATAATTTTCAGCGTCGATGGGTTGCGGTAGATCACATGCAGCAGGCCCGGCTGGAACTGAAAGTTCTCCGGCAGCTGAAAGGGGATATGCTGGCTGACATAACTGAGGTTCGCGTAAACCGCGACATTGTTCAGCTGCGCAATCAACGTGCCTGGCTGGCCGGGCAGGCCCCAGTATCCTTCAAGATTTCCGACGATACTTGCCGTCCCCTGGCGCGACACATCAACGTTCAGAAAGCCGCGCTCCATGTCGAGCCCGGTAATCTGCACCTCCGCGGAGGATGTCAGGTCGCCGTGGCGCACGATGACCGGTATGGCAATGCCCAGCAGAACTTTGATCCGGGTTTGCGCGCCCTCGACGCTTCCCTCGAATTCCGGGACCGGCACGTCCACGGGCGCGAATGAAAGATGCGAGATATATTCACCGAAAGGCAGCTCAGCGGGCAGGCGGGCGCGCAGCTTCACGGCCTGGCTCTCGCCGGGCCCCAGCACAACGCGCTTTGGATTTAGCACGACCAGGCTGCTGGCGTTGCCGGCGGCCACAGGGTCAGTGTTTTCGATCAGTTTTCCAGTGTTATCCATGCGCATCTGCTTCCAGCCCAGGTCATAGACGCGTGTTTCGTTGCTGTCGTTCAGCAGGTGCAGGGTTGCCCTGTATGCTCCCTTGGACAATATGACGCGCTTTGGCGTGATCATCAGGTCTGCTACTGCGGGCGCGCTCAGGAAAGCGCTGGTGATGACCAGCAAGCTTGTCACAGCCACTACGGCGGTCAGGCGCTGTACCCATATTGGTTTCGCCAGACTCATCTTGCACTCCTCATATTCTTGTTTCTTGAACTTACGGAACAACAACGGTGATCATTATTGTGCCGCTATAGGCCCCCGCCACATAGTCGATGATGGTGCCGTCGGTGGTCATGGTTGCGCCCATATCAAAATTCAACTGGGTATCATTGCCGATGATTGCCGGATCGGGAAAAACGAAATCACTCAGCGAAAGGGTAGCACCCGGCGGGCTGCCGGCGGTGCTGAGCGCTGTGACCTGACTTGCGGTGATTGTCACCTGGGTCAGACTCGGAAAACCGGCAACGGTAAAATTGCCGACTTGTCCCGGCGCGGTGGAAATGACGGCGCCGCTGACCGTTGTGGTTCCGGCCAGATCAATAATCACCTGTCCGCTGGTCTGGACAGGGACCAGGCCAAAGGTGCCAAAGGAAATCGATTGATTTTCCAGCAGGCTCTGTGCCTGGACCGGGGCCAGCCAAATTCCAGATAGCAATATTGCACAAAATGTTGCTTTGAAAATGCGCATTGTTCCGTCCTCCGATTAGAGGAGGATAATGCCTTGTTAACCTTAATAGATTCCTAACAGCGCCTGGGCTGGGGCAGGGCGCCTGGAGCGCATCCGTTGGTACCGGCAGCGCGTCTGCGACCGGCACAAAAAAACGACCGGTCAGATGACCGGCCGTTCTTATTGGATCAGGAATCCTGGAACTGAGGACGAGACTACTGATAAATCGCGGTAATCGTGAAGGATCCTGAATAGGTGCCGTCGGCATAGGTGCCGTTGCCCGTTGACTGGGTCAAAGTCGCGCCGACCGGAAAAATAATATTTCCACTGGCAGCCGCGCTGGTCAGGGCGCATCCGCCACTGCAGTCGCCGCTGGTGCCGGTGCCGGTTGACAATGTGCCAATGTCTATGGCGCTCAAATTGAGGGCGGCATTGCCGCCGAAGGTCAGATTTATAATAGAACCGGGGTAACGGTCATTGGAATGGCCGCGTTGTCGCCGACAAAAATCGTATAGTTGCCAGGCGTGGCGCCGGTCAGCGCAACGATATTCGCGTTATTCGCCTCTGCTACCGGATCGGTGACGGTGCCGACGGCGTTCAGGGTGATGCTCGCCTGGGCGGTATCGTCAGTACCGGGAATGACCGCGATGTTACCGAAGGTCATCTGGGTATTCTGTGTCACCGTGATCAGTGTGACAAGGGTTGCATCCGCGGTGGCCACCAGATCGACGGCATCCGCAGGGCCCGACAGCGCGGCCATGGCGGTCGCCATGATAGCGCTGGTTTTCAAAAAGTTTGCCTTGGTCCTCATAGTTGGTACTCCAGTTGTCCCGCTGCCAGATTTCGGCTTTAATTCCGGATCTTTTTCACAGCGTTTTGCTATAAACGTCCTTGCTTGTTTCACGACCTCATTCGTGATCGCGGGGCAGATTCCTGACAGGCGTTCACAAGACGAAAAGATAAGCAAAAAACTATAAAATATGGTAAATATCCGGATCGGGCGAAAAACAAATATAGAATTTTATCTGATGGTCTCTAAATACCCGGTTTTATTGTGTTTTTAGAATAAAAGAGGATTGGATATTTGCTATTTCCCCGATTTGTTTACCTTATATTATTAACCTTTAATAAAGATTAACTATATGTATGGCGGCGCATGTTGCCGCCGGGCCCGCATATATTTCCCGCGGGGGTCCATGGCGCGATCTGCGGCTGCTCTGTATCTCCGCGATCCGGGCAAATCGTTAACAATTCGTTTACCAAGATGAATCAGACTGCTGGCGAACTGGAAACAGAGGCACGGAGCTATCAGGTGCGGCTGGCAACAAAAAGAGTGAACCCTTTGTCTTTGCGGCATTTTTCCCTGTTTCCGGCGGTATTTCTTCTTTCCGGATGTCTGGGGCTGGGCGGCGACGACAGCCTTGCCAGCAGGTATGGCACGCCGCAAATGCCGGCTGCCAGCGAGGTGACAGGATCGTTGAGCCTGTCGGGTACAGGGGCCGGCACGACCATGACCGTTGACCGGCAGGCCGCCGATGCGTCCACTGCCGGGGCTTCCGCCGATGGCGTTTCGATTGGCCCGCAACTGGAGGCGCTGACCTCGGAGATCAGATCCCTGCGCGGGCGATTCGAGG
>JACZSK010000101.1 GCA_022574255.1 Pseudomonadota bacterium | reverse complement strand
CCGCCATTGCCGCCCGGAGCTCGGGTGTGATTGACCAGGTTGACGCCACCCGCGTGGTGGTGCGCGCCACCGAAGACGTGGCCCCCGGCGAGCCCGGCGTTGATATCTACACTCTGCTGAAATTCCAGCGCTCGAACCAGAACACCTGTATCAACCAGCGGCCGCTGGTGAAAGTGGGCGATGTGGTGACCAAGGGCGACATTATCTGCGATGGCCCCTCCACCGATCTGGGTGAACTGGCGCTGGGCCGTAATGCGCTGGTCGCCTTCATGCCCTGGAATGGCTACAACTTCGAGGATTCGATCCTGATCTCCGAACGGGTGGTCAAGGATGATGTCTTCACTTCAATTCATATCGACGAGTTCGAGGTCATGGCCCGCGACACCAAGCTCGGGCCCGAGGACATCACCCGTGATATTCCCAATGTGGGCGAGGAAGGCCTGAGAAGTCTCGACGAGGCAGGCATCGTCTATATCGGCGCCGAGGTGCATCCCGGCGACATTCTGGTGGGCAAGATTACCCCCAAGGGTGAGAGCCCGATGACCCCGGAAGAGAAGTTGCTGCGCGCCATCTTTGGCGAAAAGGCGTCTGACGTGCGCGACACGTCGATGCGGCTGCCGCCGGGCGTCGCCGGCACGGTGGTTGAAGTTCGCGTGTTTAACCGCCACGGCGTCGACAAGGACGAGCGCGCGCTGTCGATCGAGCGCGATGAGATCGATCGTTTGTCGAAGGATCGCCAGGACGAGCGCGCCATTCTGGAACGCAACATCTATGGCCGGTTGATGCCCATGCTAATGGGCCGCAATGTGGTCTCGGGTGTGCAGGCGCTCAAGAAGGGCACCAGGATCACCGAGGAAAATCTTGAGAATCTCAAGAGAATAGAATGGTGGCAGTTGGCCATCGACAACGAAAAGATCATGCGTGACATCGAGGCCCTGAAAGGCCAGTTCGACGCCTCGCGGGATTCGCTGCAGGAGCGGTTCGACGAGAAGATCGACAAGCTGCAGCGCGGCGACGAGTTGCAGCCCGGCGTCCTGAAAATGGTCAAGGTGTTCGTGGCGGTGAAGCGCAAGCTGCAACCGGGCGACAAGATGGCCGGGCGGCATGGTAACAAGGGCGTTATTTCACGCATCGTCCCCGCCGAGGACATGCCCTATCTGGAAGACGGCACACCGGTTGACGTGGTGCTTAATCCTCTGGGCGTGCCGTCGCGCATGAATGTGGGCCAGATTCTCGAGACCCATCTTGGTTGGGCGTCGCGCGGTCTTGGCGTGCAGATCGGTAATTATCTCGAAGCCTACCATCAGGATCAATCCAAGATGGGCGACCTGAAGGCGCATCTGAAGGATATTTACGAAGAAAAGCAGTACGAAAAAGAGATCGCCGTTCTGTCCGACGACGAGGTCGTTGAGCTGGCGGGCAACCTGAAGGCCGGCGTGCCCTTTGCAACGCCGGTGTTCGACGGTGCGGTTGAGAAAGACATCGTACATATGCTGGAGATGGCGGGCCTGGAAGCGTCCGGGCAGGTTGATCTGTATGACGGGCGCAGCGGCGAGAAGTTCGATCGCAAGGTGACCGTCGGCTACATCTATATTCTGAAGCTCCATCATCTTGTGGATGACAAGATTCATGCCCGTTCCATTGGCCCCTACAGCCTGGTTACCCAGCAACCGCTGGGCGGCAAGGCCCAGTTTGGCGGCCAGCGGTTCGGCGAGATGGAGGTCTGGGCACTGCAGGCTTATGGCGCTGCCTATACGCTTCAGGAAATGCTGACGGTCAAGTCCGACGACGTGGCCGGCCGCACCAAGGTCTATGAGGCCATCGTCAAGGGTGACGATACCTTCGAGGCCGGCATTCCGGAATCCTTCAACGTGCTGGTCAAGGAAATGCGTTCGCTGTGCCTGAATGTCGAGCTGCTGCGGATTGCGAAATAGCGGCCAAGCGGTGCGGATTGAGTTAAGAAATTTTGCCCTGACGGGCGTCGAAAACAGGAAGAGCAGACTGTAATGAACCAGGAACTGATCAACTTCTATGCCCCGGGTCAGAAGCCGGAGACCTTTGACCAGATTCGCATTTCGATCGCGAGTCCGGAACGCATCCGGTCATGGTCCTTTGGCGAGATCAAGAAGCCCGAGACGATCAATTACCGCACCTTCAAGCCGGAGAGGGACGGCCTGTTCTGCGCCCGTATCTTTGGCCCGACCAAGGATTACGAATGCCTGTGCGGCAAGTACAAGCGCATGAAGTACAAGGGCATCACCTGCGAGAAATGCGGCGTTGAAGTTACCCAGTCGAAGGTGCGGCGCGACCGTATGGGTCATATCGAGCTGGCCTCGCCGGTCGCCCATATCTGGTTCCTCAAGTCTCTGCCCAGCCGCATTGGCCTGCTGCTGGACATGACGCTGAAGGATCTGGAGCGGGTTCTGTATTTTGAAAGCTTCGTGGTTATCGAAGCCGGTCTGACCTCGCTGAAGCAGTATCAGCTTCTCTCCGAAGAAGACTATATGCGCGCCCAGGACGAATTCGGCGACGACAGCTTTACCGCTGAAATTGGCGCCGAGGCGATCCAGAAGCTCTTGACCCAGGTCGATCTGGAAGGCGAGCGCGAGAAGCTTCTGATCGAGCTGGCCGAGACCAAGTCCGAGTTGAAGCCCAAGAAGATCATCAAACGGCTGAAGGTGATCGAGGCCTTTATCGGCTCTTCGAACCGTCCCGAATGGATGATCCTGAACGTGGTGCCGATCATTCCGCCCGAGCTGCGGCCGCTGGTGCCCCTGGATGGCGGGCGTTTCGCGACCTCGGACCTGAACGATCTGTATCGCCGGGTTATCAACCGTAACAATCGCCTGAAAAGGCTGATCGAGCTGCGCGCCCCCGACATTATCGTGCGTAACGAGAAGCGCATGCTGCAGGAGGCAGTCGATGCGCTGTTCGACAACGGACGGCGTGGCCGCACCATTACCGGCGCCAACAAGCGCCCGCTGAAGTCTCTTTCGGACATGCTCAAGGGCAAGCAGGGCCGCTTCCGCCAGAACCTGCTGGGCAAGCGCGTCGACTATTCGGGCCGCTCGGTCATCGTGGTCGGGCCGGAGCTGAAGCTGCACCAGTGCGGTCTGCCGAAGAAAATGGCGCTGGAGCTGTTCAAGCCGTTCATTTATTCGCGCCTTGACCGCCTGGGCATCGCCACCACAATCAAACAGGCGAAAAAGCTGGTCGAGAAGGAGCGCCGCGAAATCTGGGATATCCTGGATGAGGTGATCCGCGAGCATCCGGTTCTGCTGAACCGGGCGCCGACGCTGCATCGCCTGGGCATCCAGGCCTTTGAGCCGGTGTTGATCGAGGGCAAGGCGATCCAGCTTCATCCGCTGGTCTGTGCCGCCTTCAACGCCGACTTCGACGGCGATCAGATGGCGGTGCATATACCGCTTTCGCTGGAGGCCCAGCTCGAGGCCCGCGTTCTGATGATGTCGACCAACAACATCCTCAGCCCGGCCAACGGCAAGCCGGTCATCGTGCCCAGCCAGGATATCGTGCTGGGGCTGTATTACCTGACCATGGACCGTGAAGGCGAGCCCGGCGCAGGCATGGCCTTCACCGATCTGAACGAGATTCAACTGGCCCTGGACGTTGGTGCGGTGACGCTGCATTCCAAGATTATCGCGCGTTACGAGGGTGTTGACGAGAAGGGCAAGCCCCTGCGTATGCGGGTGGAGACCACTCCTGGCCGCATGCTGCTGTCCCAATTCCTGCCGCGAAATCCCAATGTCAGCTTTGACATTATCAATCGCCTGCTGACCAAGAAAGAAATCTCCGAGGTTCTCTACGTCGTCTATCGCTTCTGCGGTCAGAAAGAGGCGGTGCTGTTTGCCGACGGGATCATGTCGCTGGGCTTCAAACATGCCTGCATGGCCGGTATTTCGTTTGGCAAGGATGACATGGTCATTCCGGAAGCCAAGGACAAGCTGGTCGAGGAAACCTTCAGCCTGGTGAAGGAATATGAAGAGCAGTATCAGGTCGGCCTGATTACCCAGGGCGAGAAGTACAACAAGGTTGTTGATGCCTGGGCGCAATGCACCGACAAGGTCGCCGACGAGATGATGAAGGGAATTTCGGCCCATACCGTGGACCCGAAGACCGGGCGCGAATCGGAGATCAACTCGATCTACATGATGGCCCATTCCGGCGCCCGTGGTTCCGCCGCCCAGATGAAGCAGCTGGCGGGCATGCGCGGCCTGATGGCCAAGCCCTCTGGCGAGATCATCGAGACGCCGATTATCTCGAACTTCAAGGAAGGCCTGAGCGTGCTCGAGTATTTCAACTCGACCCATGGCGCCCGCAAGGGCCTGGCCGATACCGCCCTGAAGACCGCGAACTCGGGTTATCTGACCCGTCGCCTGGTCGATGTCAGCCAGGATTGCGTGATCGTTGAAGAAGACTGCAAGACCAAGGCCGGCATTACCGTTGGCGAGGTGGTGGAGGGCGGCGAGATTATCGTCGATCTGGGCGAGCGCATTCTCGGCCGGTCGACGGCGGTGCCGATCAAGGATCCCATCACCGAGGAGACCATCGTCAAGGGCGGTACGGCGCTGAACGAGGACGAGGTGGCCGCCATTGAAACCGCCGGCATCTCGCAAATCAAGATTCGCTCGGTGCTGACCTGCGAAACCAAGGGTGGCACCTGCGCCAAATGTTATGGGCGCGACCTGGCCCGCGGCACACCGGTGAACCTGGGTGAGGCGGTTGGTGTGATCGCCGCCCAGTCGATTGGCGAGCCGGGCACCCAACTGACCATGCGCACCTTCCACATTGGCGGCACCGCCACGGTCAACGAACAATCCTCGATCGAGGCTTCGATCGATGGCGTAATCAGGCTGCGCAACCCCAATATCGTCATCGACAGCAAGAAGCGCCACGTGGTGATGAGCCGCAATCTGGAAATTGTTCTGGAAGACATGGAGGGCCGCGAGCGCGCAACCTACAGCGTGCCTTACGGCTCGCGCCTGCCGGTTGGCGAAGGCTCGAAGGTGAAGAAGGGCGACAAGCTGGCGGAGTGGGATCCCTTCACCATCCCGGTGATTACCGAAAAGTCCGGTATTGCCAATTATATGGACCTGGTTGAAGGCGTGTCGGTGAGGGACAGCGTCGACGATAGCACCGGCATTACCTCGAGAGTGGTCACCGACTGGCGTTCAATGCCGAAGGGTGTCGATTTGCAGCCGCGCATTACCCTGCGCGACAAGAAAGGCAAGATCATTACGCTGGCGACCGGCGCCGAGGCGCGCTATCTGCTCAGTGTGGATGCCATTCTCTCGGTCGAGGACGGCGCGTCGGTACATGCCGGCGATGTGCTGGCCCGCATCCCGCGCGAGGCCGCCAAGACCCGCGATATCACCGGTGGTCTGCCGCGTGTGGCTGAACTGTTCGAGGCCCGCCGGCCCAAGGACCACGCCATTATTGCCGAAGTTGACGGCGTTGTGGAGTTTGGCCGCGATTACAAGAACAAGCGCCGCATCATCATTCGTCCGAAAGACGATAAAATAGAGCCCGCCGAGTATCTGGTGCCCAAGGGCAAGCATATTGCGGTCCAGGAGGGCGACTTCATCAAGAAGGGCGAATACCTGCTGGATGGGCATCCGGCGCCGCATGATATTCTGGCGGTGATGGGCGTCGAAGCCCTTGCCGCCTATCTGGTGCAGGAGATCCAGGAGGTCTACCGGCTGCAGGGCGTGAAGATCAACGACAAGCATATCGAAGTGATCGTGCGCCAGATGCTGCAGAAGGTGGAAATCAAATCCGGCGGCGACAGCAAGCTGTTGATGGGCGAACAGATTGACCGCGAGGAATTTGAAGAGATCAACGCCGCTCTTGTTGCGAAGAAGAAAAAACCGGCCGTGGGTCATCCGGTGCTGCTGGGCATCACCAAGGCCAGCCTGCAGACCAAGTCGTTCATTTCCGCTGCCTCCTTCCAGGAGACCACGCGGGTGCTCACCGAAGCGGCGGTCACCGGCAAACTGGACGAATTGGTCGGGTTGAAGGAAAATGTCATCGTTGGCCGTCTGATCCCGGCGGGCACGGGCGCGGCGATGAAATTGCTGCGCAACGAAGCCGCCAAGCGCGACGAGGCACTGGCGCCGCCACCGCCACCCGAGCCCGTGGTCGAGACAGCGCCCGAAGAAGGCGTGATCGCAGCGGAAGAGGGCGCTGCCGACGCTGCCGAAACAGATGGTGGGAGCGGCGAAGCAACCGCAGGCTGATTGTTCCGGCCACGGTCGACCCACAAGAATCAAAGCGCTCGCCTAGGTATATCTTGCGGCGGGCGCTTTCTTTTCAGCACTGTTTCAGCGCAACTTTCATTTCAGCACTGAAAAGCCGTCGCGGGGCGCCCCGGCCAACCGCGAAATTCCCGGGTATTTTGCCCCTGTAATATCGCCGGTTAGCCCCGGCCTCTCCCCGCGCAATATCATTGCGTAATATTATTACTTTGGGTTTGAATCATGCTGTTGGGCGAAGTCCTGAAAAGCGCGGATTTCCAAGCGTTTTTTTGGTTGACGGGGTGCGAGGTCATGCATATATTGCGCCCACGCTCGAGCGTAGGTGGTAGCAACTTCACGCTAAACGCTGCGGTTAACGGGCCAGAGTAGAAAAGGTATTGAAGTTTTGCCGATCGGCCTCTGTGGGGAGGAAAAGAGTCCCCGGGGAGCGCCCTCGCTCATTTTTTTTGCGAGGGTTTTGGCGGAAATTTGCCAGAGGCTAGAACGGCTTAGAAGCTCCTGAGGGAGCAGGAACAGGATTAGGAATAGGCATGCCCACTGCGAACCAGCTTGTGCGCAAACCGAGGAAGCGGCCGGTTGTCCGGACCAAGGTTCCGGCCCTGGAGGGCTGTCCGCAAAAGCGCGGCGTCTGCACCCGAGTCTACACAACGACTCCGAAGAAGCCGAATTCGGCGCTTCGTAAGGTTGCGCGCGTGCGTCTGACCAACGGTATCGAGGTCACATCCTACATTCCTGGCGAGGGTCATAACCTTCAGGAACATTCCGTGGTGCTGATTCGCGGTGGCCGGGTCAAGGATCTGCCCGGTGTGCGCTATCACATTCTTCGTGGCGTGCTCGACACTCAGGGCGTACCCGATAGACGCCAGAGCCGCTCGAAATACGGCACCAAACGGCCGAAATAGGTAACAGAACGGGAATCTGGAAAAATGTCACGCCGCCACGCAGCTGAAAAACGCGAAGTCCTGCCGGATCCCAAGTTCGGCGACATCGTTGTTACCAAATTCATCAACAGCCTGATGGTTCACGGCAAGAAGTCGATTGCCGAACGCATTCTGTACAGCGCTTTCGACAGGATGCAGAAAAAAGCCAAAACCGACCCCCTGAACATGTTCCACGAAGCATTGGGCAACGTGCGGCCGGCGGTTGAGGTGCGCTCCAGGCGCGTCGGTGGCGCCACCTACCAGGTGCCGGTTGAGGTGCGCTCCGTACGGTCGCAGGCGCTGGCGATCCGCTGGGTCATCGACATGGCCCGCAAGCGCAATGAAAACACCATGGAAGAGCGCCTTTCCGGCGAGCTCATGGACGCCGCCAACAATCGTGGCGCGTCGGTGAAGAAGCGCGAGGACGCGCATCGCATGGCCGAAGCCAACAAAGCATTTTCGCATTACCGCTGGTAAGCCGGTAACGCACCCAGGATTTAGTAAGATGGCCCGCACAACCCCCCTCAGCAAATACCGCAATATCGGTATCATGGCGCATATCGACGCCGGTAAAACCACGACCACCGAGCGGATTCTGTTTTACACGGGTCGCAGCCACAAGATTGGCGAAGTTCATGACGGCGCCGCCACCATGGACTGGATGGAGCAGGAGCAAGAGCGCGGTATAACCATCACCTCCGCCGCCACCACCTGTTTCTGGAAAGACCATCGAATCAATATTATTGACACCCCGGGCCATGTGGATTTCACAATCGAGGTAGAGCGGTCATTGCGCGTTTTGGATGGAGCGGTGGCCATTTTTGATTCCGTGGCGGGGGTTGAGCCCCAGTCCGAGGCCGTGTGGCGCCAGGCCGACAGATACGATGTGCCGCGCATGTGTTTTGTCAACAAGATGGACCGCACCGGCGCCGATTTCGAGCGCTGCGTCGAGATGATGAAGGATCGTCTGGGTGCGGTGCCGCTGGTGCTGCAACTGCCCATTGGCGCCGAGGGCGACTACAAGGGCGTGGTTGATCTGGTGCGGATGAAGGCGATTGTCTGGAAAGACGAGAATCTCGGCGCCGAATTCGAGTATCTGGATATTCCCGACGACCTGGTGGACGCGGCCGAGCTGGCCCGCATCGAGATGGTCGAGACCGCCGTCGAGCAGGACGAAGCCCTGATGGAGAAATACCTGGACGGTGAGGAGCTGGACGAGGGTGAACTCAAGGCCGCCATCCGCAAGGGTACGCTGGCCGGAGATTTTGTGCCGGTTCTGAACGGTACGGCGTTCAAGAACAAGGGCGTGCAGCCGCTGCTGGATGCGGTGGTCGATTATCTTCCCTCACCGGAAGATATTCCGTCGATCAAGGGCACCAGCATCGACGGCGAGGAGGAAATGAGCCGCGAGCCTTCTGACGACGCGCCTTTCTCGGCGCTGGCCTTCAAGATCATGACCGACCCCTTTGTCGGCACGCTGACCTTCGCGCGCATCTATTCGGGCGTGCTCAAATCCGGCGATCAGATCATAAACTCGGTCAAGGACAGGAAAGAAAAGATCGGGCGCATGCTGGAAATGCACGCCAATTCCCGCGAGGACCTGAAAGAGGCACGCACCGGCGACATCATTGCTCTCTGTGGGCTGAAGGGCACCACCACCGGCGAGACGCTGTGCGACCGCAACAATCCGATTGTCCTGGAGCGCATGGAATTCCCCGAGCCGGTGATTGAAGTGGCGGTCGAGCCCAAGACCAAGGCCGACCAGGAGAAGATGGGCATCGCCCTGCAGCGTTTGGCCCAGGAAGACCCCAGCTTCCGCGTCACCACGGACCAGGAGAGCGGCCAGACCGTGATCAAGGGCATGGGCGAATTGCATCTGGATATTCTGGTCGATCGCATGCGTCGCGAATTCCAGGTCGAGGCCAATGTCGGCGAGCCGCAGGTGGCCTACCGCGAGGCGATCCGCAAGGAAGTCCAGGTCGATTATACCCACAAGAAGCAGACCGGCGGCTCCGGCCAGTTTGGCCGCGCCAAGATGGTGGTCAGCCCGGGTAAGCGCGGCAGCGGCTTTGTCTTTATCGATGAGGTCAAGGGCGGCAATATTCCCAAGGAATTCATCCCCAGTGTCGAGAAGGGCATCAAGTCGGTGGCCGACTCCGGCCATCTGGTAGGCTTCCCGATTATCGATTTTGAGGTGCGACTGATCGATGGCGCTTCTCATGACGTGGATTCCAGCGCCATGGCCTTTGAAATTACCGGTCGCGGCGCCATGCGCGAGGCCTGCGAGCGGGCGGGAATTACGCTGCTGGAGCCGATCATGAAGGTCGAAGTAGTGACACCCGAGGATTATATGGGCGACGTAATCGGCGATTTGAGCAGCCGGCGCGGCCAGGTCAGCGGCACCGAGACTCGCGGCCCGGCCGCCGTGATCAACGCCAATGTCCCGCTGGCCAATATGTTTGGCTATGTCAGCCAGCTACGGTCCATGAGCCAGGGCCGGGCACAGTTTACCATGCACTTCTCTCATTACGAGGCAGTGCCTACCGCCGTGGCCGAAGAGGTGAAAGCCAAACTGGCCTAGTGAATTGATTTCAGGAACGCGTAAGGCTTGCAGCGCCGGGCGCTGAAGCAGACGAGAAAGGAAAGACCCATGGCGAAAGAGAAATTTGAACGGACGAAGCCCCATTGCAACGTTGGTACGATTGGCCATGTTGACCACGGCAAGACGACGCTGACGGCGGCGA
>JACZSK010000100.1 GCA_022574255.1 Pseudomonadota bacterium | reverse complement strand
GCCACGGCGGCGGCGCGGGTCTGTGCCATACAGATTATCGCGCAGTTGAAAGCGGCCTGCGGGGGCGACCTGGGCCGGGTGACGCGCATCGTAAAGCTCGGCGGCTTTGTCAATTGCGTCGAGGGTTTCGGCGACCAGCCCGAAGTCATCAACGGCGCCTCCGACCTGATGGTTGAGGTGTTCGGTGACATTGGCCGGCATTCCCGCGCCGCCGTGGGGGTGAACGCCCTGCCCCGCAATGTGCCGGTTGAGGTGGACGCGCTGGCCGAGATAAGCTGAGAGAAATCGGCGCGAATTTGACGCGGGCCGCCGAAGACCCGATATAATGCCTTATGTCCGAGCAAACCTCATTCACCGCCCGGGTCGTCAGCGACCTGAAGGACGTCTCCGCCGACGCCTGGGACCGTTGCGCCGGAACCGATAACCCCTTCACCCGCCACGCTTTTCTGCTGGCATTGCAGGAATCCGGCTCGGCCAACGCCGACACCGGCTGGCTGGGGCAGCATATCCTCATTGAAGGCGAAGACGGCCCCGGGGAGGCGCGCCTCATCGCCGCGGCGCCCATGTATCTGAAGAGCCACAGCCAGGGCGAATATGTGTTCGACCACGGCTGGGCCAACGCCTGGGAACAGGCGGGCGGGCGCTATTATCCCAAACTGCAGGGCTCGGTGCCCTTCACGCCCGTAACCGGGCCGCGGCTGCTGACGCCCGAGGGGCCCGGCGCGGCGTATCTCAAGGAAATGCTGGCGAATACAGTGGCGGCGCTGGCCGACAAGCTGGATGTATCCTCGGCGCATCTGACGTTCGTGGAGAAGGCCGACGCGGTGGTGCTGGCGAGTGCGGGATACCTGATCCGTAACGACCAGCAGTTTCACTGGCAGAACGACGGCTATGCCGATTTCGACGAATTCCTGGCGGCGCTGTCATCCAGGAAACGCAAGACCATCCGCCGCGAGCGCCGCGAGGCGGTGCAGGCGGGCATTGAAATCGAGGTGCTGACCGGGGCCGATATCACCGAGGCCCATTGGGACGATTTCTTCGCCTTCTATGTGGACACGGGCATGCGAAAATGGGGAACGCCTTATTTGACGCGGGAATTCTTCTCGCGTGTAGGCGCGGCAATGGCGGAGAGTATCGTGCTGATCATGGCGCAAAAAGATGGCTGCGCCATCGCCGGGGCGCTGAATTTCCTGGGGCAAGATACGCTCTATGGCCGCTATTGGGGGGCGAGCGAACATCACCCCTTCCTGCATTTCGAACTGGCTTACTATCAGGCCATCGACTTTGCCATTGCCCACGGCCTGGGGCGCATTGAAGCGGGCGCACAGGGCGAGCACAAGCTGGCGCGTGGCTATCTGCCATCCAAGACCTATTCAGCGCACTGGATACGGGACGCGGGCTTTCGCCGCGCGGTGGAAAACTTTCTCCGCGAAGAACGCCGCGCCATCGACCACGGCATCGAATTCCTCGGCAACTTCACACCGTTTAAGAAGGAAAATTAGAAGTTACTCCGGCCAATGCGCGCCACGCAAGAAGCATCCGGGGTCTATTGCCCTCTCCTGCAGCACCGGCGTTTTCAATGGACCCCGGATCAAGTCCGGGGTGACGCAAGACTTAGGCAGCACGCGCGGCGAGAGAAAAAGCCCTCTCCCCAAGGGAGAGGGTTGGGTGAGGGTGACGAAAAAAAGGAAAGCTGGACTCGCCGATCAAGTCGGCGAGTGACGGCGAGAGAAAAACGGAGGGAGAGAGAAAAACTTACTTCACCGACTCTTTCTTGCCCTTGTCCTTACCCTTGCCGCTTTTTTTCTTCGGCGCGGATTTCTTCGCCTTTTCAGTGGGCGCGTTGCCGACAATCTCGAAGGACAGTTCCTGCGATTTTTTGCCCTTGCCTTTGCTCTTGTCTTTACTCCGGGCCTTGTCTTTCAGGCGCACGACGACCTCGCCGCCACGCACCAGCTTGCCGAACAATATGTCGTCGGCCAGCGGTTTCTTGATCTTCTCCTGGATGAGCCGGGCCAGCGGGCGGGCGCCGAACACCCTGTCATAACCCTTTTCGGCCAGCCAGTGCTTCGCCGGGGCGTCCAGCGAGATATGCACATTGCGCTCGCCCAGCTGTATTTCCAGCTCGAGGATGAATTTCTCAACCACCTTCTCGACCACGTCAACGGACAGGTAATCGAAGCCGATGGTGGCGTCCAGCCGGTTGCGGAACTCGGGCGCGAACAGGCGCTTGATGGCCTCTTCGTCGGCGCCTTCGTTGGTGCCCTGGCCAAAACCGATGGCTTCCTTGGCCATTTCCTGGGCGCCGGCGTTGGTGGTCATGATCAGCACCACGTTGCGGAAGCTCACCTTCTTGCCGCTGTGGTCGGTCAACATGCCGTTGTCCATGATCTGCAGCAGAATGTTGAAAACGTCCGGATGCGCCTTCTCGATCTCGTCCAGCAGCAGCACGCAATGGGGATGCTGGTCCACGGAATCGGTCAGCAATCCACCCTGATCGAAGCCCACATACCCCGGCGGCGCGCCGATCAGCCGCGACACCGAATGGCGCTCCATATATTCCGACATGTCAAAGCGGGTCAGTTCCACGCCGAGGAGATGCGCCAGCTGCCGGGCGACCTCGGTTTTGCCGACGCCGGTGGGGCCGGAGAACAGATAGGAGCCGATCGGCTTGTTGGGCTCGCGCAGCCCGGCGCGCGCCAGCTTGATCGAGGCAGCCAGCGCATCGATGGCCGGCTCCTGGCCAAAAACCACGCGCTTCAGATCGTCGCCCAGCGTCTTCATCACCCGGGCGTCGTCGCGCGAAACGGACTTTGCCGGGATGCGCGCGATCATGGCGACCACGTTTTCCACATCCTTGACGCCGATCACCTTCTTGCGCTTGTCCTTGGGGCGCAGCATCTGGGCGGCGCCCGCTTCGTCGATCACGTCAATCGCCTTGTCCGGCAGCTTGCGGTCGGTGATATGGCGCGCCGACAGGTCAACCGCCGCCTTGATGGCATCGCGGGTATAGCGAAGCTTGTGATATTCCTCGAAATAGGGCTTCAGCCCCATCATGATCTTCACCGCGTCGTCGCGCGACGGCTCGTTGATGTCGATCTTCTGGAAGCGCCGCAGCAGCGCCCGGTCTTTTTCGAAGTGCGAGCGGAACTCCTTGTAGGTGGTCGAGCCCATGCAGCGAATCTTGCCCGAGGCCAGAGCCGGCTTTAAGAGGTTCGAGGCGTCCATTGAGCCGCCGGAGGTGGAACCGGCGCCAACAATTGTATGAATTTCGTCGATGAAAAGAATGCCGTGCTCGACACCTTCCATTTCCTTGATTACCGCCTTCAGGCGCTCCTCGAAGTCGCCGCGATAGCGCGTGCCGGCCAGCAGCGCGCCCATATCCAGCGAATAGATGGTCGCCGGCAGCAGTACTTCAGGCACCTCGCCGTGGACGATCTTGCGCGCCAGCCCTTCTGCGATGGCGGTCTTGCCGACACCGGGGTCACCCACGAACAGCGGGTTGTTCTTTGAGCGGCGGCAAAGAATCTGGATGGTGCGCTCGATCACGTCCATGCGGCCGATCAGCGGATCAATTTCGCCGGCGGCGGCTTTTTCGTTGAGATCGACGCAATAATTGGCCAGCGCGGAATCGCTCTTCCCGGCCCCCTCCCCGTCGGACCCCATGGCCTCGGGATCAGCGTCGGCGTCGGCGTCGGCGTCTTCATCGGCGCCCCGCGCCGGGCGGGTTTCCGACAGGCTTGGAGCCTTGGCAATACCGTGGCTGATATAGCTTACCGCGTCCAGGCGGGTCATGTCCTGCTGCTGCAGGAAATAGACGGCGTGGCTCTCGCGCTCGGAGAACAGCGCCACCAGCACATTGGCGCCGGTGGTCTCCTCGCGGCCCGACGACTGGACATGCAGGATGGCGCGCTGGATAACCCGCTGAAAACCGGCGGTCGGCGAGGCATCGGTGCTGCCGTCCTCGACCTTCAGATTCTCCAGTTCCTCTTCCAGGTAACCCATCAGGCTCTTGCGCAAAATGTCGATATCGACGTTGCAGGCGCGCAGCACGGCCTCGGCGTCGCGGTCATCCAGCAGGCTGAGCAGCAAATGCTCCAGCGTGGCAAATTCGTGTTTCCGTTCATTGGCTTCCGCCAGTGCACGATGCAGGGATTGTTCCAGTCGGGGTGAAAAGCTGGGCACTTTTTTTATCCTTCGGGCGAGGCCTGATTACGCATACCCATTATTATCCGGGCAGGGCCGTCACTCCTTTTCCAGGGTACATTGCAGGGGATGTTCGTTCTTTTTGGCAAAATCACTCACCGCCGTAACCTTGGTCTCGGCGACTTCATAGGTGAATACACCGCAAACGCCGACCCCCTTGTGGTGAACCTGCAGCATAACACGGGTCGCGTCTTCGATGCTCAGGCGGAAGAAATGCTGCAGCACATGAACCACGAATTCCATCGGCGTGTAATCGTCGTTGAGCAGCAGAACCTTGTACATGGACGGCTTTTTGGTCTTGGGGCGGGTTTCGGTCAACACGCCGCTGTCGGGCCCGCCACGCCCCGGATCACGGGTCTGGCTGTTGTCAGGGCCGCTGCCCGTCAATTCTGGCTGTACATATGTGCGGTCGTTCTTCATGTCGCTATAGATAGGCCTTTGTCGGCGGAGCGCCAGTATTACTCCTGTTGATTATCAGCAAACCACAAAAAAACAGTGAATAAGCGGGGCGATATTATGGCGCGGCAACGCCGGCCAAATTCCACCTAATCAAATATGTCGGGCGGCGGCTCCACGCCGCTCCGGGCCAGCTGGTCAACCAGCGCGATCTTCAGCCGCTCCAGCGCCGCTTCGTCGGGCGCCTCGCAGCGGGCCACCAGCACCGCCTGGGTATTGGAGGCGCGCAGCAACCACCAGCCACCCTCGGCAGAAACGCGCACGCCGTCAACGGTCGAGACTTCGGCATCCACCGCCAGCAGCCGGTCGCGCACCTCGTCGACCACGGCGAATTTGCGCGCCTCGTCGCAGGCAAAACGCAGTTCGGGCGTGTTGATGACCTCGGGCAGGCGGGCGCGAATTTCGGCCAGGTTGCCGCCCTGGCGGCTGACCGCGTTAATCAGGCGTATGGCCGCGTAAAGGGCATCGTCATAGCCGTAATATTTATGCTTGAAAAATATATGCCCGCTCATCTCGCCGGCCAGCGGCGCGTCCATTTCAGCCATCTTGGCCTTGATCAGCGAATGGCCTGTTTTCCACATGACCGGCTGGCCGCCAAGGGCGGCAATATGGTCGAATAATGTCTGGCTGGCCTTCACATCGGCGATAATCGCCGCGCCGGGGACTTCGCGCAAAACATCGGTGGCCAGGATGGCGAGAATCTGGTCGCCCCAGACAACCTGTCCGGTGCCGTCAATGGCGCCAATGCGGTCGCCGTCGCCATCGAAGCCAAAGCCCATATCGTCATCGTTCTCGGCCACTGATTTTTTCAGGTCGGCGAGATTTTTCTCCACCGTTGGATCGGGATGATGGTTGGGAAAGGTGCCGTCGATATCCTCGAACAGCAGGGTATGGCGACCGGGCAGCGCGCCGGCCACCTGGGCCATCACGTCGCCCGCCGAACCATTGCCGGCATCCCAGGAGATATTCATTGCCTCGCCGTCAAAATCGGCCAGCAGGCGCTCCACATACCCGGCCATGATTTCCTGTGTCGCGGCACGCCCGTCGCCGCGCTCGAAATCGCCTTTGGCGGCGGTATCGCCCAACGCCAGTATGTCTTCGCCAAAGCAGGCTTCCTTGCCCAGCATCATCTTGAAGCCGTTGTAATCGGGCGGGTTATGCGAGCCGGTGACCATGATGCCCCCGTCCGTGTCCAGCTTGTGCACGGCATAATAAAGCATCGGCGTGGGGCCCAGGCCAACGCGGTGCACGGTAAGCCCGCTTTTTGTCAGCCCGTTGCACAAAGCCTCCTCCAGCTCGGGCGAAGACAGCCGCCCGTCATAGCCGGTACAGACGCTGTTGCCACCGGCGCGGCGTACCCGCGTGCCGAATGCCCGGCCCAGTGCAAACGCATCCTCAACCCCCAGCGTCTCGCCGACGATGCCGCGGATGTCATATTCTCGCAAAATACTGGGGTGGAATTCATGCATGAGGGAACACTACCTGGGCAAATCCAATAGCGGTGCAATTACCGTGAGATTCTAACCGTTTCCGGGAAAAAAAGAAGCACCAAGAGCCGCTTCGCCGCAAATCAGCCGGACTTCAGAACCTCCCTGGCCTCGTTGATTTTGGCGGCCAGATAGCTGGTGCCGCCATGATCGGGGTGCAGCTTTTGCATCAGCGTGCGATGCGCGGCGTCGATCTGGCCGGTGCTGACGCCCTCCTCAAGGCCGAGCACGCGCAAGGCCTCATCGCGGCTTATGGCGCCCGTCCGGCCCCTGGCCCCGCCCCTGGCCGCGCCACCCTCGGGCCCACCCCGGGCATTGGCGCCAAAGCGCTGGCGCCAGTCAGCACCGAACATGCCGCCCATCTGGTCGGCCATAAATTTGATCTGCCGGTAGCGACGGTATGCCGCCAGGGCCCCCATAAGCAGCGGCACCGAGACCAGGGCGCGACCGGTAAGCGCCATGACCACCGCCAGCAGCACCAGGACCAGGGCCAGGGCCAGGGCCAGGCCGCCGGCAATTTTTACGTTGCGGGGTTCGGTGTGCGCCAGCCAGCGGGCCGACACCAGGAATATAAGCAGCGCCGCGGCGCCCAGAAGTAAAAAGCTCATACCCCAATGATGGGGTCTCAGGGTCTTTTCCGCAATGGTTCAATAATGGCTCAATGCGCGCGAAAAGGCCCTAGCCGGTCGGACGCAAGGCCGTGCGCTCCCTGACCGGAAGATGCAGATCGTCGATCAGGCAGCGCAACTCTTGCCGGGCCGCAACCTGCGACAGGGTCAGCTCCTCAACGCCGTCGGCGCCTATGTCGGACCGGCGCAGGTCAAGCAGCGTCAGCCCCTTGAGGAACAACTCGCGGTAAATCACCCGCTCGCTGAGGCCGGGACCGGAACGAAAGCCGATGCGGCGGCCCAGATCATTCAGCACCTGCCTGATCCGCTGCATATTGCGGGCTTCCAGACTGGCGATGCGGTTTCTGATTATGATCCAGTCGATGGCGCCACGGTCGCGCATGGCGCGCCGCTTGCGGCTCTCCCAGACCATTTCCGAATATATGCTGGGGCCCTCGATGGCCAGGCTGTCGGCGTCGATACGGGCGAGCAAATCCAGATCGACAAAACTGTCGTTCATCGGCGTGATCAGCGTATCGGCATGGGAATGCGCCAGCCGCGACAAATAATTGTCGCTGCCCGGGCAATCGATGACGATAATATCGACCTTGTCACGAAGCTCGGAAAAGATATTCTCCAGCCCTTCACGCTCTTCGGCCTGGGCTTTCTCGACAACAGGCGACTCCGAGCGCTCGGGAACGCGATGGATGGGCATCGGTAGATGAATGCCTCTTTCGCGGGCGAATTCCTCCCTGTTCTCCAGGTAGCGCGACAGGGTCTGCTGGCGAAAATCGAGATCGATGCTGGCAATGTCAAGATCGTCTTCTATCAGGCTGAGGATTATATGCATGGCGGTTGTCGACTTGCCCGACCCGCCCTTTTCATTGCCCAGAACGATAATATGCGGCATGTGCTGGACCTGGGGTCCCTGTTTCATCGGTGCCACTAATATCTCCTTCCGAATCAATAACACCCCCAAGATATAGTACGCGGATCGTAGTATGCATCAATATGTGGCGTTTGGCAAAAGAAAGTGCTATAGGCGAGCCATAAAAATTAACCGCGCCCTGAGGCCCTGAACCACAAGGGCTTGACGTGGTTTTCTGCGCCGTCTGGTGCGGTGTTACGGGAGGATTACAGTTCATGGCCAACAGATTATTGTTGTCCGCGCTCCTGGCGTTGATGTTCATAGTGCCGGCGGGCGCCGGGGTCATGATCGTCGAAAACGCGCGCCACAATGTCTATTTCGGCGACCGCGTACGCTATCTGCTGCATTTTCCGGCGCCGGACACCCGCGACCAGGTGATGGCGAAATTCGGCTACGAAGTTCGCGACATTCTCAAGGATGGCCTGCCGGTGCCACGGGTGTTTCTGGCCGACCTGCCCGAGAGTCTGGATGACCTGACGGTCAGCGAACGAAAGCAGGTTTTTACCCAGACCATCCTGCCGCTGGTGCTGCGCACCAACGAGATTATTCGCGAGGACCGGGCGCGGCTGCTGGAATTCCGGGACCGCCTGGCCATGGGCGGCAAGCTGGACAAACTGGAAAACCGCTGGCTGACGACGCTGGCGATCCGCTATCGCCTGCGCCGCGGCGCCACGGTTGGCGATCTCGACCTGACGGAACTTCTGAAACGGGTTGACGCCATCCCGCCTTCGCTGGCGCTGGCACAGGCGGCGATCGAAAGCGGCTGGGGCACCTCGCGCTTTGCCCAATCGGGCAATGCACTGTATGGCCAGTGGACCCGGGGAACCAGCAACGGCCTGGTGCCCATCGACCGCGACGAGGGCCGCGACCATACCATCAAGACCTATGATTATCTGATCCAGTCGGTGCTGAGCTACGCCCGCAACCTGAACTCGCATCGTGCCTACCGGGAGTTCCGCGAGCGCCGGGCGGCACTGAAGACGGCCGAGGATAACGCACCCGGCGTGCTGCTGGCCGAGACGCTGACCAGCTATTCGGCACGGCCTGAAATCTATATCAAGGAAATCAAGGCGGTGATAACAGGCAATGGCTTCGCCGATCTGGAGACCGCCCGGCTGGAGCCCACATGGTGGGCGGCACCCTGAAAATTCCCCGCTGCAGGGGCCTGAAACCTTGACAAAACCGCTGCGCTTTGCGAATGGCGGGGTCTGACAGCTACGGGATTTCCGGACCCACAAGAACTGATATGAATATCCAACCACCCAAACCGGCGGCAACGCCCGCTATTGCACGCGATGCCGTGGAATTGCAGGCCCATGTCGCCACTTGGCGCAGCGCCGGGCAGAGCATTGGCCTGGTGCCCACCATGGGCGCCCTGCATGACGGGCATCTGTCGCTGATTCGCGCCATCAAAGGCGAGGCTGACCGGGTGGTTGTCAGCATATTCGTCAATCCCACCCAATTCGGACCGGGCGAGGATTTCAAGACCTACCCGCGCGACACCGAAGCCGACCTGGGGAAAATAACCGCCGCGGGGGGCGACCTGGTGTATCTACCAGGCCTTGGAGACATGTATCCCGACGGCGTGACCTCTGATATTTCGGCGGGACCGCTGGGCGACGTGATGTGCGGGGCATCAAGACCCGGTCATTTTGACGGCGTCGCCAGCGTCGTGGCGCGCCTGTTGCGGCAATGCCTGCCCGACGTCGCCATATTCGGCGAAAAGGACTATCAGCAGCTTTTGGTCATTCGCCACATGACGGCAACGCTGAATTTGCCGGTGAGGATAATTGCCGCGCCCATCCTGCGCCAGCCCGACGGTCTGGCGCTGTCGTCGCGCAACCGCTACCTGAGCGCCGAAGACCGGGTCTCGGCGGCGGCCCTGTCGGCCACCCTTCGCGACCTGGCGGCCCGTGCCGGCACCCCTGCAAGCAATGACGGCGCAAGCCTGCGGGCGCTGGAGGCTGAAGGCCGGCAAAGGCTGCTGGACGCCGGTTTCACCCGGGTCGATTATCTCGATTTCCGCGACGGCAATCGGCTGGAGCGCGCCGAGCAGGCAAGCGGCGATACCCGCGTCTTCGCAGCGGCGGTGATCGGTGGCGCGCGGCTGATCGATAATATGGCGGTTACCGCCTAGGCCAGCCGGCCCCCCTCACAAGAGCCCCGCAGCCGATAGTTTTTCTTCTTCAACCCCTCACCTTCCCGCCAATTTTGCGTGATACGCCTTGGGGTCTCTTTTCCTACCCCTCACCTTCCCACCATTTTCGCGTGATACGCCTTGGGGGCCCCTTCCTCTCCCGCGAGGGGAGAGGGGTTTTCGCGCCGGCTCTCTTATCCCCTCTCCCTGAGGGAGAGGGTCAGGGTGAGGG
>JACZSK010000187.1 GCA_022574255.1 Pseudomonadota bacterium | reverse complement strand
TGGCTGCCATTGCCGGTGTGATAGACGCCAGGGAAGTTTAGGCGGTGAGCCCGCCGCAACCCGTGGCTCCGGTAACACCGCTTGCCGCTGCGAGCGTCCTCTTGCTGCGCGATGCTCCGGATGGTCTTGAGGTGTTGATGATGGAGCGCCACGCGGCCATGGGCTTTGCCGCCGGCGCCATGGTCTTTCCCGGTGGTAAAATTGACGCCGGTGACGGGGCGGCGGCACTGGTGGCGCGCGGCAATTTTTCAGGCGCGCCTGATTTGAACGCCTTCCGGCTGGGCGCCCTGCGCGAATTGTTCGAAGAGGCGGGAATTCTGCTTGCGGTGGATGCGGAAGGCGATGCTGTCGATCCCGCCCGCGCCGCGGCGCTCGCCGTCCTTCACCGCGAAAACGTGCTCGAAAATCCACCGGCTTTCGCGGCCCTGCTGGCGGCGGAAGACCTGTATCTTGCCGCCGGTGATCTGGTGCATTTCGCCCACTGGATTACGCCACAGCCGGTACCGCGCCGGTTCGACACGCATTTTTTTGCGGCGCGCGCGCCCGGCGGGCAGGGCGCGGTATGCGACGGGCAGGAAGCGGTCAATATGAGCTGGTTGTCGCCCGCTGTGGCGTTGAGTATGGAGGCCAGCGGCGATCATATGCTTATGTTCCCGACAAAACTCAATCTTGAGCGGCTTGCGCGCTTCCGCACCGTTGATGAGGCTCTGGCGGCGGCGGCTTCGAGCCCGGTGGTAACGGTTATGCCGAAGCTTCTGGTGGAGGACGGGGAGGTATATCTGACCATTCCACCGGACGCCGGGTACGGGGAGGTCAAGATACGCCGGGCCGATATTCCGGAAGCAGCCGGGGGCAACCCCGGCCGATCGGGAAAAGGCGCGAAAAAGGGCTGAAAACAGCTTGAACTTTGCCGGCGTTCGCGTTACACAGCGCCCACTTCGCACGCGGGAATAATTCCGGTGGCAAATTCCATCGGTCGTCCGGTGTTCGGTTCAGGGCAGTTACGCCAGCCGAATTCCTCCCGCGGAGGCACAACCGGAAAGGAAATACCATGACGCTGCCTGCGTTCTCCATGCGTGAGCTTTTGGAAGCTGGCGTACATTTTGGCCACCAGACACATCGCTGGAACCCGAAAATGGGCCCGTATATTTACGGTACCCGCAACAAAATTCATATCATCGACCTGTCGCAGACCATGCCGCATCTGTATCGCGCGTTGCAATTCGTGCGCGACACCGTGGCTGGAGGCGGCCGCGTGCTGTTTGTGGGCACCAAGCGTCAGGCTTCGCAGCCGATCGCCGAGGCGGCCAAGCGCTGTGGCCAGTTTTATGTGAACCATCGCTGGCTGGGCGGCATGTTGACCAACTGGCAGACCATCTCCAAGTCGATCAAGCGCCTGAAAGAGCTGGATGCCCAGCTGGAATCAGATGAGGCGCTGGGCCTGACCAAGAAGGAGATGCTGCAACTGACACGCCAGCAGGCCAAGCTGGAGCGCGCTCTGGGCGGCATTCGCGAAATGGGCGGGTTGCCCGACCTGATTTTCGTGATTGATACCAACCGCGAGGAAATTGCGGTCCATGAAGCCAACAACCTGAAGATTCCCGTGGTTGCCGTGCTCGACACCAACTGCAACCCCGATGGCATTGCTTTTCCCATTCCCGGCAACGATGACGCCACCCGCGCCATCAAGCTGTTCTGCGACCTGGTAAGCGCCACGGTGCTGGACGGCATCCAGGAGGAATTGAAGGGGCAGGGCGTGGATACCGGCGCTGCCGAGACGGCGCCCGCCGAGCCCGCCGCCGCGAAGGCGGCTGAAGAGAAGCCAAAGGGAAAAGCCGAGGCGGAAAAGACGGCGGAAAAGGCAAAGGATGCCGACGCCAAGGACAAGGACGAGAAAAAGGCCGAGCCCGCGAAAAAAGAGCCGGCAAAGAAGGCCGAAAAACCCGAGGACAAGGCCGGCGACGAGAAGGCCACCGACGAGAAGACCGCTGACAAAACCGCCGACAAAACCGGGGACGAGCCGAAAAAGGCCGCGGCGAAGAAGACCGACGACAAGGCTGACGACAAGGCCGGGGACAAGGCTGACGAAAAGGCTGACGAAAAGGCGGATAAGGCACCCAAGTCTGACGCGAAGGACGCCAAGAAGCCCGCGGCCAAGAAGGACGCAGCGAAA
>JACZSK010000099.1 GCA_022574255.1 Pseudomonadota bacterium | reverse complement strand
AATATTGGCCTCGGGCGCCCAGAATTTAAAGTAGGTGATATAGGCCCAGGTAAAGCCCATCCCCGCCAGCATACCGGCAATGGCGCCTTCCCGGTTCATGGATTTCACGAATATGCCCATGAAGATGGCGGGAAAAATTGAGGCCGCCGCCAGCCCGAAAGCGAAGGCCACGACCTGGGCCACGAAAGCGGGCGGGTAAATGCCGAAAAACCCGGCGATCATGACGGCAACAGCGGCGGATGTCCGGGCCGCAAGCAGCTCTTGTTTCTCGGTCAAAGTACCAAACAGCGTCTTTTTCATCAGGTCGTGCGATATGGATGTGGAAATAACCAGCAGCAGCCCCGCCGCGGTGGACAGTGCCGCCGCCAGGGCACCGGCGGCGACCAGCGCAATAACCCAGCCGGGCAGTCCGGCAATCTCAGGGTTGGCCAGAACCATGATATCGCGATCCACATAAATCTCGTTGGCCGATGATGTGGGCGCATTGTTGAGCAGGCGCTGGCCATGCTTGCCGCGCCGGTCGGCGAAATCCGGCTTCACCCCTTCCAGCGCGTCGCCCGCCGCATATTGAATGCGCCCGTCGCCGTTCTTGTCGGTCCAGGCGATCAGCCCGATATTCTCCCAGTTGCGGAACCAGTCCGGGGTCTCGCTATAGGCGGTATTCTGCACGGTATCGATGAAGTTGATGCGGGAGAAGGCGGCCACCGCAGGCACGGTGGTATAGAGGATGGCGATGAAAACCAGCGCATATCCCGCTGATGCCCGCGCGTCAGACACGCTTGGCACCGTGAAAAAGCGGACGATCACATGGGGCAGGCCGGCGGTTCCAACCATCAGCGCGGCGGTGATGGCAAAAATATCTATCACCGATTTATTTCCGTCGGTGTAGGCGGTAAAGCCCAGTTCTGTGAGCATGCCGTCCAGCTTGTCCAGCACCGTCAGCCCCGAACCATCCACCAGTTCGGCGCCCAGCCCGAACTGCGGCACCGGATTGCCGGTCAGCATCAGCGCAATGAAAATTGCCGGCACCATATAGGCAAAGATCAGCACGCAATATTGCGCCACCTGGGTATAGGTGATGCCCTTCATGCCGCCCATCACCGCATAGAAAAAGACGATGCCCATGCCGATGACCACACCGGTGTTTATTTCGACCTCCAGGAAGCGTGAGAATACGATTCCCACGCCGCGCATCTGCCCGGCGATGTATGTGAAGGAAATAATCAGCAGGCAAACCACCGCGATTATCCTGGCCAAACGCGAATAATAACGTTCCCCGATAAAATCGGGCACCGTGAATTGCCCGAATTTCCTCAAGTAGGGCGCCAGCAGCAGAGCCAGCAGCACGTAACCGCCGGTCCAGCCCATCAGGTAGACCGAACCATCATAGCCGAGGAAGGCGATGATCCCGGCTATCGAAATGAATGATGCGGCGCTCATCCAGTCGGCGGCGGTGGCCATGCCATTGATGACCGGATGAATATGCCCGCCGGCGACATAAAACTCCTTGGTCGAGCGCGCCCGCGCCCAGATTGCAATGCCTATATAGAGGGCAAAGCTGAGCCCGACGAACAGATAGGTGAGGGCGGTGGTGCTCATTCGCCGTCACCTTTGCTCGAATTATCCATCAAATCATAGCTGTCGGGTTGGTCATCGTCGGCCAGGCCAAACCTTTTTTCCAGCGCACGCATGCGCGCCGCATAGACGAAAATCAATATAACGAAAACGAAAATAGAGCCCTGCTGAGCGAACCAGAAGCCCAGTTTGAAGCCAAAAAATTCAACAGCATTCAGGGCATCGACGAAAAGGATTCCGGCGCCAAAGGAGACCGCAAACCAGACTCCCAGCAACTTGGAAAGCAGCGCGATATTGGCCCGCCAATATTGCCGGGCAATATCTTTCCCCGCATCACTTTCCGCTTCTTCCGGCACAACGCTCCCCCTCTACGATCTCTGCAGTCCCGCGTATTCCACGCCCGTCCGGTTTATTGTTTTACCAACAATTGATTCAGCATGTAGCCCAGCCGCACGCCTGCTTTCTTGAGGCGCGATTCAAGGGTCGGCCAATGTTGCTGCAGGTATTCGGGGCCCAGAACCAGGGGCTCGGGCCTGGGTCCGTCGGGATCAACAGGGAAATATTGCGTTTCAATGGCGGTGCCGATATCCCGGCTCTCCTGAGCCCAGGGAACGGCATCCATGCCTCCCCACTTGCTGTGCTCCTCATCGGACAGCGCCATCCACAGGCGGGTCGCATAGTGATAAGGCTGAAGCCTCAGATCATCGAGCATTTCGTGGTCCCATACCCGGTGCATGTTGGTCTCACGCGGGTTCAGCAGGAACGGCGAAACGGGCAGGGCGGAGCCTTGCCAGATCACATGATTGTCGTTGCCGCCGCGCCCGGTCATATAGCCGATATGAAGCGGCTGGTGCAGGTCGCCAATCCAGTGACCCAGATATTTGAGCGCCTCCAGCTTGTCGTTGTCGGTGCTGCCGGGGTTGGTGAGAATGCCAACATGCAATTCGATCGCTGACAGCAGGCAGCCGCGCTCCGCCGGGCAATCCTCCATATCAACGACTGCGTCACCGGGCGCAACGCTCATGTAATGCCAGGGCTCGGTTTCGCGGTGGGTTGTGTATTTCACATCATCCGCCCAGATGCAGGCCTCTTCGAATGTCTGGGTGGAGCCGTCCAGTGCGATCAGGCGTGCGACCTCTGCGCGGGCTGCGGGGTGCAATTCCAGCAGAGCGATATGGCAGACAATAATATGCCCGTCATCGCGCCAGGCTTTTGCGTCCGAAGGCATCAGGGCAATGGTAATCGCCACTCCAAAGGCCAGATAAAGTGTTCTCATCTGCGACTGCTCCTGAATTCTGCTGAAGGAAATTTGTTGGTAATGCGCGACGCCGGACCGTCCATATGGCTCCCCCTGTCCGGCCTAAATCATTCCCGTTCCCTTGAGTATGATCGTTGTCACGGTATCGGCGGCGTCTTCGAAATCCTGCTTGGTGAGCTGTGCCTTGCCTTTGACGATGGCCGCCTGATTGCCAAAATCGGCATAGGTCTGGGTCGCCGCCCAGATAATGAAAAACAGGTGATAAGGGTCCACCGGCGCCATTTTCCCCTGTTTGATCCAGCCCTCTATGATGCGGGCTTTCTCGTCGATCAACGGTTTCAGCCGCCGCTTCAGATATTGGCCGATATGGGGCGCCCCATGGATCAACTCGTTGGCCCACACTTTCGAAGCCAGGGGATGAATCCGGGAATGTTCTATTTTGATTCTGATGTAGCGCTCGAAGGCGGCGGCGGGTTCGTCGGCGGCGTCCAGCGCCTCCAGGGGCACGAGCCAGGTTTCCACGGTGTGTTGCAGGACCGCCTCGTAGAGGATTTTTTTCGATTTAAAATAATAAAGGAGATTGGCTTTGGAAATTCCGGCGCGTTCGGCTATGCGTTCAAGAACCGCTCCGCGAAAGCCATTATGCGCAAAAACTTCTTCAGCGGCATCAAGAATGCGCGCCTGGTTAATCTGCTGAATGCGCGTCTTTGAGACACCCTGCTCACGCGGTCGCTTCTTTGCCTGGACGGGCATTTGTGTTTTTCCTCCGGGACTTTTGATCGCGACTTCGGCTAGCGTCACGGGGCTCTGGTTGCCACGTTCCATTTCATGGCATAACTATCGATACGATAGAACGGCCCTTATGCAAATGATTTACTGGGCCCCGGCCAATCCAATTTTTGACCTTTTGGTCAAAAATGCGCATAATCGAAGCTTATACAGACTGTCGCCGCGTCGAGCGGCCAATGCGGGCATTATTGGAGCATATGCTGAAAACCAGTGATCTGGATTCACCCGGGCTTTCACCGGAGGAATACGCGGAGAATTTCTCCGATCTGCATCCGCCGCTGGACGCGCATCAGGCGGCGGTGGAGGCGGACCGCTGCTATTTTTGTCATGATGCGCCCTGCGTGACCGCCTGCCCGACAGGCATCGACATTCCATCCTTTATACAGAAAATAGCCACCGGCAACTTGCGCGGCTCGGCGAAGAAAATTCTCGACGAAAATATATTTGGCGCCATGTGCGCCCGCGTTTGCCCCACCGAAGTGTTGTGCGAAGAGGCCTGCGTGCGCAATACCGGCGAGAACAAACCGGTGGCCATCGGGCTGTTGCAGCGCTTTTCCACCGATCACCTGCTTGCCGGTGGCGTTCAGATATATAATCAAGGCCCGGACAGCGGAAAACGGATCGCCATTGTTGGCGCCGGACCGGCTGGTCTTTCATGCGCCCACAGGCTGTCCATGCTCGGTCACAGCGTGACGGTGTTCGAGGCGCGGGAAAAATGCGGTGGCCTCAACGAATATGGAATTGCCGCTTACAAGGTCACCGGCGGCATTGCCCAGCGGGAAATCGACTACGTTCTTGGTGTCGGCGGAATCGAAATCAAACCCGCGCAAACCTCCGGGCGGGATTTTTCGCTGGCTGGCCTGCGGGAAAATTATGACGCAGTTTTTCTGGCCATGGGTCTGGGCGGCATAAACCAGTTGGGCCTGCAGGGTGAGGACATGGACAATGTGCTCAGCGCCGTGGATTATATCGCGGAGCTTCGCCAGACAGATGATCTGGCTTCATTGCCGATTGGCCAGCGGGTGGTCGTCGTGGGCGGTGGCATGACGGCGATTGATATCGCCTGCCAGTCCAGGCGACTGGGCGCGGGCGACGTGACCCTGGTTTACCGCCGCGGCGCCGAGGAAATGGGGGCCAGCGCTTTTGAGTGCGACCTTGCCCGGACCGACGGCGTAAAAATCATATATTGGGCGGCCCCGGTGCGGATTCTCAGCGAAGAGGGAGCCTTGCAGGCTGTCGAGTTTGAAAAGACCCGGGCCAATGGTGCCGGTGGCGCCGGTTCGCCAACCGGCACCGGCGAGAAGTTTATTATCGAGGCCGATATGCTGTTCAAGGCTATCGGTCAGGCGTTTGAATCAACCTCGCTGGAGGGCTTCGCCGAGAGCCCGGAATTGAGTAAGGGGCGCATCGTCGTGGATGCGGCAGGCCGCACCTCGCTGGACGGGGTCTGGGCCGGCGGCGATTGTGTTGCTGGCGGTCAGGATTTGACCGTAGCCGCCGTCCAGGACGGCAAAGTTGCGGCACATTCCATCGACAGTTATCTACGCGGCGAGGCGGGGGAAAATAATGGCTGATCTATCCAGTGAATTCATCGGTATCCGTTCGCCCAACCCCTTCTGGCTGGCCTCCGCGCCGCCAACCGACAAGGCCTACAACGTGGTGCGCGCTTTCGAGGCGGGATGGGGCGGTGTGGTCTGGAAAACCCTGGGCGAAGACCCGCCCATCGTCAATGTCAGCGGCCCGCGCTATGGGGCGCTGCTGGGTCGCGACCGCGAACTGATCGGGTTCAATAATATTGAGTTGATCTCCGACCGGCCACTGGGCGTCAATCTGGAAGAGATCAAGGCGGTCAAGAAAGACTGGCCCGACCGGGCGATCATCGTCTCGGTGATGGTGCCCTGCGAGGAAGAGCCATGGGAGCGCATTTTACCGCAGATTGAGGCAACCGGCGCCGATGGTGTGGAGCTCAATCTCGGCTGTCCCCATGGCATGTCGGAGCGCAATATGGGCGCCGCCGTCGGCCAGGTGCCCGAGTATGTGGAAATGGTCACGCGCTTTGCCAAGGCTCATACCAGGCTGCCGGTGATCATCAAGCTGACCCCGAATATTACTGATATTGTCTATCCCGCCGAGGCCGCCAAGCGCGGCGGTGCCGACGCGGTGTCGCTGATCAACACCATCAGTTCGCTGATGGGTGTGAACCTGGATACCATGTGCCCGAGCCCGACGATTGACGGCCAAGCTTCCCATGGCGGCTATTGCGGCCCGGCGGTCAAGCCCATTGCCCTCAACATGGTGGCTGATATCGCGCGTCGCAAGGAGACCGCCGGCCTGCCTATTTCCGGCATCGGTGGCATCACCACCTGGCGCGACGCCGCCGAGTTCATGGCGCTGGGTGCCGGCAATGTGCAGGTCTGCACCGCCGCCATGGTCTATGGCTTCCGGATTGTCGAAGACATGATCGACGGGCTGGGGAACTGGATGGACGAAAAAGGCTATGACCGCGTCGAAGACTTTATCGGCGCCGCCGTGCCCGGCGTGGTCGATTGGGGCAAGCTCAACCTGAACTATGTGGAAAAGGCCCATATCGATCAGGATCTGTGCATCAAATGCGGGCGCTGCTACATCGCCTGTGAGGACACCTCGCACCAGGCGATCTCGGTCAGCGATAACGGTGAGCGCGTATATAAGATCAAGGACGAGGATTGCGTCGGCTGTAATCTTTGCACCAACGTCTGCCCGGTGGAAAATTGCATCACCATGCACCGGCTGGAGAGCGGCACCGACCCGCGCACCGGCGAGGCCATAAGCAGCGAATATATGAACTGGGGCATGCATCCCAAGAACCCCTATGGGAAGAGCCAGAAATAATGCCCGATCGGAATGTGCGCATCGATGGCAGCCGCCTGTGGGACAGCCTGATGGAGATGGCCAAGATTGGCGCCACCGCGAAGGGCGGGGTCAAGCGCCTGGCGCTGACCAACGAAGACAAGGAGAGCCGAGATCTCTTTATCCGCTGGTGCGAGGATGCCGGCTGCACAATCCGCATCGACAGGATTGGCAACATTTTTGCCCGCCGGGCGGGCCTGAACAATGACCTGCCACCGGTGATTACCGGCAGCCATCTGGACAGCCAGCCGACGGGCGGCAAGTTTGATGGCGTTTACGGCGTTCTTGCCGGGCTTGAAGTGGTGCGCAGCCTGAATGACCTGGATTACCAGACCGAGCGTCCGGTGGAAGTTGCGGTCTGGACCAACGAGGAAGGCGCGCGCTTCGCACCGGCGATGATGGCCTCCGGCGTTTATGCCGGCGTTTATGAGCTGGAACATGCGCTGGCGCTGAAGGATCCCGAAGGCCTGGTTTTCGGCGAGGAACTCAAGCGCATCGGCTATGCCGGCGACAGCGAGGTGGGCGGCCATGATGTGCATGCCTATTTCGAGGCCCATATCGAGCAGGGTCCGATATTGGAGGCGGAGGACAAGACCATTGGCATTGTCACCGACGCCCAGGGCCAGCGCTGGTACGAGATTGTTTTGAACGGCGTTGAATCCCATGCCGGCCCGACCCCCATGGACCGGCGCAAGGACGCGCTTCTCGGTGCCGGGCGGATCGTTGATCTGGTCAACCGGGTGGGGCTGGACCACGCGCCGCTGGCCTGCGCCACCGTTGGCATGCTGGAGGTTTACCCCAATTCGCGCAACGTCATTCCCGGGCGGGTCTTCCTGACCGTCGATTTCCGTCATCCCGACGACGACGTTCTGGCGGCGATGGACAGGGAAATGCGCGATGGCGTCGCGACCATCTGCGGGGATATGGGGCTGGAAGTCCATATCGACCAGATTTTCTATTACGCCCCGGTAAAGTTTGAGGATTCCTGCGTTGCCGCGGTGCGCAAGGCCACCGGGGATTGCGGCTACAGCATGCGCGACATGGTCTCGGGTGCCGGCCACGACGCCTGCTATGTTGCGGAAATTGCCCCGACCTCGATGATTTTCATCCCCTGCGTCGACGGGATCAGCCATAACGAAATCGAGGACGCCAAGCCGGAATGGATTACCGCCGGCGCCGATGTATTGCTGCATGCCATATTGGCGAAAGCCAACGAGATATAACTCGGGACGATTTTTTTTGGGGACTGCCAGCGTGAGTGAGATTCGGGATAACGGGAACAGGGTGTCGGAAGTGCCCGAGGGCGCTGATCCCTCCCTGTGGAATGCCGATCTGGCACCCACCGACCAGAGTGCGCGCAACTGGGACTGGCGCGCCATTGCTTCACTGTGGGTCGGCATGGTTGTCTGTATCCCCACCTATATGCTGGCCAGCGGGCTGATCGCCGAAGGCATGTCCTGGTGGCAGGCGATCCTGACCATCTTCCTCGGCAACCTGATCGTGCTGCTGCCCATGGTGCTGATCGGCTACGCGGGCGCCAAACACGGGGTGCCCTTTCCGGTGCTGCTCAGGTCTTCCTTCGGCACAGTCGGCGCAAAAATTCCGGCGCTGGCGCGCGGCCTGGTGGCCTGCGGCTGGTTCGGCATCAACACCTGGGTCGGCGGCTCGGCCATCTATGTGATTTTCAATAACCTCTCCGGCGGTGCCTTCATGGGCGACCCGCTGCCCTTCCTGGGTATCGACATCTGGCAGGTAACCGCCTTCATGCTTTTCTGGGCCATGCATCTGTGGTTCATCCGCAACGGCACCGAATCAATCCGCTGGCTGGAGACCCTGGCCGCGCCGTTTCTCCTGTTCATGGGGCTGGCACTGCTGGGCTGGGCTTACGGGCGCGCCGGCGGCTTTGGCGCCATGCTCTCGGCGCCCAGCCAGTTTATTGTCGGCGGCGCCCGCGAGGGCCAGTTCTGGATGGTCTTTATTCCCAGCCTGACGGCGATGGTCGGCTTCTGGGCAACGCTGGCGCTGAATATCCCCGATTTCACCCGTTTTGCGACCAGCCAGAGGGACCAGTTTATCGGTCAGGCCATCGGCCTGCCGCTGCCCATGGCTTTGTTCGCCTTTATCAGCGTTGCGGTGACGTCTGCCACCGTGGTCATTTTCGGCGAGGCGATCTGGGACCCGGTGGAACTGGCCGGGCGCATGGGTGGATGGGTGACCATCGCCGCCCTGGCGGGTCTGGTGGTGGCAACGCTGACCACCAATATGGCGGCGAACGTTGTGGCGCCGGCCTATGGTTTCTCCAACCTCTCGCCGCGGAGAATTTCATTCAAGATGGGCGGCTATATCACCGCCGGCATCGGCATTGCGATATTCCCCTGGAAACTCATCGAGAGCGCCGGCAATTATCTGTTTGTCTGGCTGGTCGGTTATTCGGCTTTGCTGGGACCGATCGCGGGAATTATGATGGTGGATTATTTTATCGTCCGCAAAACCGAACTGAAGGTCGATGAACTATACCGCCACGACGGCATATATGGCGGCAATAACGGCTGGAACCGGGCCGGGATCACGGCGCTGGTACTGGGTATTCTGCCCAATCTGCCCGGCTTTGCCCATGCGGCGGGCTTTGTTGACAGCGTACCGGCATTTTTCGATAGTATTTATTCTTACGCCTGGTTTGTTGGCCTGATAATTGGTGGCGGCAGTTATTTGCTGCTGCAGCGCCGACAGGAGCAGCAAAACCAGCAGGAAGAAAGAATCGCATAATGGCTATTCACATCAAAGGCGGAACAATCATTACGGCTGACAAGACCGAGCGGGCCGATGTTCTGGTGGAGGGCGAGATTGTTGCCGCCATAGGCTCAGATCTGGATATTCCGGCGGGCGTGGAAACTATCGATGCCGGTGGCTGTTATGTCATGCCCGGCGGTGTTGACCCCCACACCCATATGGAACTGCCCTTCATGGGCACCGTGACTTCCGAGGATTTTTTCACCGGTACCACGGCGGCCATGTGTGGCGGCACCACAATGATCATCGATTTTGTTATTCCCGATCCGCAGCAGGACATCCTCGAGGCCTATAACAACTGGCGCGGCTGGGCGGAAAAGGCCGCCGGCGATTATTCCTTCCATGTGGCCATCACCTGGTGGGACGACAGCGTCAGGGAAGCAATGGGCACCCTGACCCGTGACTTTGGCGTCAACAGCTTCAAGCATTTCATGGCTTACAAGGGCGCCATCATGGCCGACGACGAAATCCTGGTGAACAGTTTCACCCGGGCGCGCGAGCTGGGGGCAATCTGCACTGTTCATGCGGAGAACGGCGATCTGGTCTATCACCTGCAGCAGGAATTGCTGGCAAAGGGCATGACCGGCCCCGAGGCGCATCCCCTGTCGCGTCCGCCGGAAGTAGAGGGTGAGGCCGCCGACCGCGCCATTCGCATCGCCCAGGTTCTGGATGTGCCGATCTATGTTGTCCACACAAGCTGCGAGGATTCGCTGAAAGCCATCACTCGCGCGCGGCTGGAGGGCCAGCGCGTTTTCGGCGAGGTGCTGGCCGGGCATTTGCTGATCGACGACAGCGTCTACCGGAATCCCGACTGGGATTTCGCCGCCGCCCATGTGATGAGCCCACCCTTCCGCCCGAAAGGCCATCACATGGGCGGAAGGGTGGGCTCATCAC
>JACZSK010000016.1 GCA_022574255.1 Pseudomonadota bacterium | reverse complement strand
CTCTGATCCACCCTCTCTATCCGAGGCTTATATGGGTCAACATAACGTCCGACGACGGTGTCACCGGACACGGCGAGACCTTCTTCGGACCCGAGTCGGTCGAGGCGTTCATCCACAACGACATCGCCTCCTACCTGCTCGGCAAGGACCCGAACAAGCTCGACCGGCACTGGCGTGAGATCAACCGGCTCGGAATCACCAACCGTTCGCGCGGCACGGAGATGCGGGCGCTCTCCGCGGTCGATATGGCCCTCTGGGACCTCTACGCCCGCCGAATAGGCGCACCGCTGTACCAGGTCCTCGGCGGCCTCACCCGCGATCGCATCCGCGTCTACAACACATGCGCAGGCAACACGTACGGCCGCGCCGCCCCCGGAATGAACCGGCGGGCGTATTTGAATCCGGAGCAGGGCGGACCGCTCGAAGACATGCACGCCTTCCTGACCGACGCCGGCGCGCTCGCCGAGGAGCTTCTCGAAGAGGGCATCACCGCCATGAAGATCTGGCCGTTCGACCAGTTCGCAGAAGAGAACAACGGCCAGCACCTGACCCCCGAGCAACTTGACGAAGGCGCCGAGCCGTTCCGGAAAATCCGGGCCGCGGTGGGTGACAAGATGGACGTGGCCCTGGAGATGCACTCGATCTGGAACTTGCCGACAGCAATCCAGATCGCCAGAAAGGTCGCCCCGTTCAACCCGATGTGGTTCGAAGACCCGGTCCGGATGGACAACATCGACGCCCTGGCCGATTTTCGGCGCCACGTAGACCACCCCGTCACTGCAAGCGAGATGGTAGCCACCCGCTGGCACTTCCGCGAGATGCTCGATCGCAGGGCGATGGACGTTTGCATGTTCGACATCTGCTGGGTCGGCGGAATCTCCGAGGCCAAACGAGTCGCCTCGATGGCCGAGGCGTACTACGTGCCGATCTCGCCGCACGACGCATCGGGTCCGATCAACGTGATCGCCGGGGCGCACGTAATGATGGGCGTGCCCAACTTCTACAAACTGGAGACCACACGTTACGACCTTTCGGGCTACGACATGATGATCGACCACCCGCTCGACATCCGGGATGGTGATCTTTATGTCTCCGACCGACCGGGGCTGGGCGTCAACCTGGATCCCGATTTCCTGGCCGCCCATGAAATCGATCCCACCGAGGATTTCGCGGGGAAGCATCCCGACGGCGGCTAGTGGAACGGCAGACCGCTGTCCACGCAAACTGCCGGGCATAGCAACGAATCTTGTGTCGTCCGCATCGAATCAGCATGGGAGAACTCAACCTGCGGTGGCCGGCACTATTCAACCGGGCGATTACTCTCGGCGCGATAACACTGCTTTTTGGAGCTGTTGCCGCCTGCTCGCCCAACTTGCCGGTGCCGGAGAACGGCAAAGAAATAGGTTCAAATTTGCCCGATGAGACCCAGAAATTGGGCGAAGCCCCGATTTCGAATGGAATCCAGCTGACGGGTGCAACTCAAGTGGCGGATGTACTACAGGTTCCGGAATTCGACGTCGCCGCTTTTGCTCGAATAAACCCCGACCCTGAGCTCCGCGTACTCGAACCCGAGGTCAATCCGCTTGGCGGGTTTGCTTTTTCCGATGAAGAAAGAATCCCCCGCGACGCCATCAATCCTGTTTACTCGCCAAAATTCGTCTCTCCGGGCGAAGTCGCGTTGAACCCGGAAGAGCTTGTCATGGGGCTCGAGATCGACGGAGACGCCCGGGCCTACCCGGTGGGCATGATGCGGATACGCGAAATGGTCAACGACAGGGTCGGCGGCACGCCGGTGCTGGTCACCTGGTGACCGATTTGCTACACCGGTCTCGTGCATGACCGGCGAATCGAGGGAGTGGCCCATACGTTTGGAAACGAAGGGCTGCTGTTTATGAACGCGATGACCTGGTGGGACTGGGAGACCGAGAGCGTCTGGTCGCAACCTTGGGGGGCGGCCGTTCGTGGCGAGTTGACCGGCACCCGCCTGACACTGTTGCCCTACGAGCTCGTTCCCTGGCGCACCTGGCTCGATAGGCATCCAGGTACGAAAGTGCTCGTCGACGAACGAGCTGATCTCAAGTATCGCGGCCGGATTGCGATTGACCGGTTCGTGATCGGCGTTTCGATCGGCGAGGCCGCGACCGGCTTTTATTTCGCTTCAGCTGCCAACGAAGGGGTTGTCAACGGCTCGGTCGGGGATTTTCCGGTCGTACTGTTCACCGACAAAGAAACCCGCGTTATACACGTCTTTCTCAGGTCGCCGAGGCGGGGACTCAGCGGGCCGGGAGATCTGCCGGATGTTTTGACTTTCGAGTTAACCGATTCTGTCGAACTGGCCGGCACACGTGATATCAGAGACGTGGAGACGGGCTCAACGTGGGATATCGAGAGGGGAATTGCCACAGATGGCCCGCTCAGAGGGACGTTGTTGCAGCGCGCACCGTACGTTTCGGCGTACGACTGGGCGTGGCGGGACTTTAATCCGCACACCGCGATATGGGGTGACAGTTCCGACGAACTGGATTGACCGGGGCTTTCGCATGCAGCGCCGAAGCCGGTCTTAACCCATGACCAGTCCGGCAATCATGTCGCCCACCTGGCTGGTCGTGAGCGGTCGTTCGCCATTCGATGCGATATCGTCGGTCCGGTAGCCTTCCGAGAGTATCGAGTCGATACTGTTTTCTATGGCTTCTGCCTCCGTATTGAGTCCCAGCGACAGTCGGAGGAGCATTGCCCCACTGAGTATCGAGGCCATCGGGTTTGCCAGGGATTTGCCCGCGATATCGGGCGCCGAGCCGTGGATCGGTTCGTAAAGGCCGCGTGGTCCGTCGCCCAGCGAAGCGGAAGGCAAGAGCCCCATCGATCCGGCCAGCATCGAGGCTTCGTCGGTCAGGATATCGCCGAACATATTCTCGGTGACGATGACATCAAATTCCGCTGGCCGTGACAGCAGATACATGGCGGCGGCATCGACCAGAATATGCTCCAGTTCCAGCGCCGGAAATTCTTCCGTTATCACCCGGGTGGTCACCTCGCGCCACAGCCGGCTGGTCTCCAGCACATTGGCCTTGTCCACGGAGGTTATCTTGCCGCGTCGGCCTTGAGCCAACTTCCCGGCGCGGCGCACCACGCGCTCGATCTCTGTTCGCGTGTAGGTGCAAACGTCGGTGGCGCTGTCTGTCTCGCGGCTCTTCTTGCCAAAATAAATGCCGCCGGTCAGCTCACGCACAACCACCATATCCACGCCCTTGAGGATTTCCGGCTTTATGGGCGATGCGGCGGCGGCCCTGGGATGCGGGCGCACCGGGCGAATGTTGGCGTAAAGGCCCAGCAGCTTGCGCAGCGCCAGCAGGCCGCTCTCGGGCCGTGGCCCGTCGCCGTCCCACTTTGGCCCGCCGACGGCGCCGAGAAAGATCGCATCGGCGGCCTCGCAAGTGCTTCTGGTCTGCGGGGGCAGTGGATCACCAGTAGCATCTATTGCCGCTCCGCCCACCAGGCATTCGTTGATATGGAACTCGTGGCCGAAGCGCGCCGCCACGGCGTCAAGAATTGCCATGGCCATGCCGCCAACCTCGGGACCTATGCCGTCGCCGGGCAGGTAGGCGATGGTTGCCTTCACGGCTGTCCGGCCTCAAAGGCGTCTATTGCGTCCTGGTGGCTGAGCAGGAAGTCCAGCTCATCAATTCCCTCCAGCATGCACTGGCGGGAAAAGGAATCGATTTTGAACGCGCACATGCCATCATTGCCATAGCGCAGTTCCTGTTTCTCCAGATCGATGGTGATGCGGGCGTCTGGATTGGCCACCAGGCACTCATAGACTTCAGCGCTTATGGCCACCGGCAGCAGCCCGTTTTTCAGGCAGTTGGCGCGAAAAATATCGGCGAAATCAGTGCTCAGAATGGCCTTGAATCCGAAATCACCGAGCGCCCACGGCGCATGTTCGCGGCTTGATCCGCACCCGAAATTGCTGCCCGCCACTAATACGCCGGCGCGCGCCGCCTCGGGTGTGTTCAGCGGGCAGTCATCGCGCAAATTCCCCTCGCCGTCGCGTCGCCAGTCATAAAACAACAACTCACCCATCCCCTCGCGTACGGTGGTTGTCAGGTACCGGGCGGGAATAATCTGGTCGGTATCAATATTGTTCTGGGTCAACACCACCATGGTCGCGCGGGTACATTCAAAGCCCTTCGTTTTCCCGGTCATTGGCTGTCCCCCATCAGCCTGCGCGGGTCGGTGACACACCCGGTTACCGCCGCCGCCGCCGCGGTGGCCGGGCTGGCCAGTATGGTGCGCGCGCCAGGCCCCTGGCGGCCGACGAAATTGCGGTTACTGGTCGAGACGATGACTTCGCCGCGTGGCGCTATATCGCCGTTCATGGACAGGCACATGGAGCAACCGGCCTCGCGCCATTCGGCGCCGGCCTCCATGAAGATTTTATCCAGACCCATGGCCTCGGCGTCGCGCTTGGTTTGTTCCGACCCCGGAACGACCAGCATGCGCAGGCCGGGATGAACCGAGCGGCCTTTCAGTACCGCAGCAACCTGCTCCAGGTCGGGAAGGCGGCCGTTGGTGCAGCTGCCGATGAAAACAGTCTTTACCGGCAGGCCCAGGAGGGGTTTGCCCGCCTCGATGCCCATATATTCGAGCGCCTGGCGGTCGTCGTCGTTATCCGCGGCCGGCACCGGCTGATCAACGCCAATTGCTGTTCCGGGATTGGTCCCCCAGGTAACCATGGGGGCGATTGCGCCGGCGTCGATAATCACTTCTTTTTCGAAGACTGCGCCGTCATCGCCTTTCAATTGCAGCCAGGCCTCGGCGCGACGCTTGAAATCCGCTTCCGGCATATCGCTCATATGCGGGCGCAACCAGGAAATGGTCACGTCATCAGGGGCAACCATGCCGGCCCGCGCCCCTGCCTCGATCGACATATTGCACAGGGTCATGCGGCTTTCCATGGTCAGCGCGCGCACCGCCTCTCCGCGGTATTCGATGACATGCCCGACGCCGCCGTGGATGCCGGTCTTGGCGATGATCGCGAGAATCATGTCCTTGGCGGATACGCCCGGGGCCAGCGCGCCGTCTATCGTCACCGCCATGCGTTTGGGTCTCCGCTGCAGCAGGCACTGGCTGGCCAGCACATGGCCGACCTCGGTGGTGCCGATACCAAAGGCCAGCGCCCCGAAGGCGCCATGGGTGGCGGTGTGGCTGTCACCACAAACAATGGTCATGCCGGGGTGCACGCGACCGGATTCCGGGCCAGCCACATGGACAATGCCGCGCAACGGGCTGTCCCAGCCGTGCAGCTCAATCCCGTGCTCCCGGCAATTTTTCTCCATTTCCTCGACCTGATGACGATTGGCGTCCGAGCCATAGGGGCGAGAGCCGTCGGCGCCCGGCGCGCCGGTTGGCGTCGAATGGTCTATGGTTGCGAAGATGCGGTCGGTCCGGCGCACCGCCAGGCCGCGGGCGCGCAGCACGTCGAAAGCCTGAGGCGTGGTGACCTCATGTATCAGATGCAGATCAATGTAGAGCACCGCCGGATGGTCGGCGGTCTCCGGGACCACCTGATGGTTTTCCCATACCTTGTCAAACAGTGACCGCGGCGCCATTGCGTATCTCCATCGTACCGGTCGCACCAGTGGGCGCGATTTTGCTTTCAGCAGGTTCGATGGGTTCCAGCCAGCCCCGGCGATCTTCTGTCCGCCCGTCGAACAGGCCAAAAAAGGCCTCGCTTAACCGGCGGGTCACCGGCCCCGGCGCTCCGGCGCGCAAGGCCACGCCGTCAACCGAGCGAACGGCTGTGATTTCGGCCGCGGTTCCGGTCAGGAACATTTCGTCTGCCACATAAAGCATTTCTCTGGGTATTGGTTGCTCCACCACTTCATAACCCAGGTCGCTGGCTAATGTCACCACAGAGTCCCGCGTAATGCCCAGTAAAACCGACGAGGAAGCGGGCGGCGTGAGGATTTTGCCCCTATGCACAAGAAAGACATTCTCGCCGGCGCCCTCGCTCAGCCGTCCGTCAACGCCCAGCGCAATGCCTTCGCGGAAGCCGCGGCTCTTGGCCTCGCGGCTGATGAGATAGCCGGAAAGATAATTGCCGGTGGCCTTGGCCCCGGCGGGGATGGTGTTGGGCGCCACGCGGTTCCATGAGGAGACACAGACATCAACGCCCTCCTGCTGGCCATCGTCGCCCAGATAGGCGCCCCACTCGAAGGCGGCGATCACCACATCCAGCGGAGTCTCCTCTTCCGGCACCACGCCGATGCTGCCATAGCCGAAATAGGCGATGGGGCGAATATAGGCGCTGGTCAGCCCGTTCAGCCTGATCAGTTCATGACTGGCCCGCACCATTTCCTCGGCACTGTAGGGCATGGGCATTTGATAGATGCGCGCCGAATCCTGCATACGCTCCATATGGTCGGTCAACCGGAAGCCCCTGGGGCCGCCGGGAGTATCGTAAACGCGAATGCCCTCGAAAATGCCGGTGCCATAATGCAGGCCATGGGACAACACATGTGTCGTCGCCTGGTGCCAGGGCAGGAATTCGCCGTTCTTCCAGATGACGCTGCTCTCTTTGATGGGCATTCTTTTTCCTCAAACTTGTTACTCAGGAGTTGCCGGGCCTCACCGGTAAATCGCGCGGATCGAGCCTGATACATGGTCCCGGGCCCGGTTGGCCGGGCAGATAATTTCCTGCACCAGGCTCTCCAGATCGGAATCGGTGATTTCCTGTTTCCTGTCCGCCATGATCTTGAAATCGGCGAACAGGCGCTCGAACTCGTCGTCGATGGGGCTGTGACCCAGCGCCGCCAGCCGCGCTGACAGGGCATGACGGCCACTGTGCTTGCCCAGCACCAGGCGGCTCTCGGGCACGCCGACATCCCGCGGCTGCATGATCTCGTAAGTGGCTGCATCCTGCAGCACGCCGTGCTGGTGAATGCCCGCCTCATGGGCAAAGGCGTTGCGCCCGACGAGCGCCTTGTTGCGCGGCACCGGGTTGCCGGTCAGTTCCGCCAGCAGCCTGCTCGCCGGATAGAGCTGCCGCGTATCGATGCCGGTCTCCAGCCCGAAGGCTTCGGGGCGGGTGTGCAGGGCCATGACAATCTCCTCCAGGGCCGCGTTGCCGGCGCGCTCGCCTATGCCGTTGATGGTACATTCCACCTGCCGGGCGCCGGCGCCAAGCGCCGCCAGAGTATTGGCCACCGCCAGGCCCAGATCATTGTGGCAATGCACGCTGATACGCGCCTGGTTGATGTTGGGCACGCGGGTGCGCACTTCGGATATCATTTCCGCCATTTCTTCGGGCGTCAGGTAACCAACCGTGTCGGGCAGATTGATGGTGGTGGCGCCGGCGGCGATGGCGCTGCCCACAACTTCAACCAGAAAATCCATCTCGGTTCGGCCCGCGTCCTCGGGGCTGAACTGAACGTCGTTGGTTATGCTGCGGGCCATGGCCACGCCCTCAACGGTGGCTTTCAGCACCTCGCCGCGGGTCATTTTCAACTTGGCCTTGCGGTGAATGGGGCTGGTCGCCAGAAAAACGTGAATTCGCTTCTTTGCAGCCGGGGCCAGTGCCTCGCCCGCCGCTTCGATATCGGCTTCGGTTGCCCTTGCCAGGCTGCAAATGACCGGGGCCCCGGCGTCGGTGGCTTCAATCGCAATTTGCCGTATGGATTCGAAATCGCCGGGCGACGAAGCGGCAAATCCCGCCTCCAGCACATCCACCTTCAGGGCGCTGAGAGCCCGCGCCATGCGCACTTTCTGGCTGGTGGTCATGCTGAAGCCCGGCGACTGCTCGCCGTCCCTCAGGCTGGTGTCGAATACGCTTACCCGGTTGTCTGCCGGTTCGGCTTCCTGGCCATTTCCATTCATGCGGGTCATGTTGCTACATCCTCGAATACGGGCCGGCGGGGGGCCATGGAAGCCACGGCGCGCGCCATGCTCATGGCCCTGCCGGGTTTCCTGCTGTTGATCTGGCTGTCCGCCTGGGCAGTGCCCTGGGCGCTGGTCATTTCCACCCTGCGGACGGTTTCCAGCCGCTCAATCTGGCGGGCAAGGACTTCAATCGAGCGATTGGCGTCAATCGCCTTCACCCGCACGCTAAGCTCCTGCGTGCTGCCTGCGCCTCCCGGAAGGTTGACGGAAAGAATGGAAAAACCGCGGCGCTCGATAAGGCCGATTGTGCGCAGGAGTCCCCCCTGGGTCTGGTCTATGGTGATATTCAGGTTGTAGGACATGGTTCTTCCTCCATCATGTTGGATATGGCGACGCCGGGCGGCACCATTGGCCAAACGTTTTCGCGTGGGTCAATTTTTACATGCATCAGGACAGCGCCTGGCGTATTCAGCAGCCGCTCAATTGCGCCCGGCACTTCTGTGGCCCTCTCTATGGTGAAGGCCTCCAGGCCAAAGGCGCGGGCAATGGCGGCGAAATCAGGATTGTCCGACAGATCAACCTCGCTGTGGTTGCCGTCGTAGAAAATAGTCTGCCACTGGCGCACCATTCCCAGGCAGGAATTGTCCAGCAGCAGGATCTTCAGGTTCAGGCCGTAGCGGTTTATGGTCGCCAGCTCCTGAATGTTCATCATGATAGACCCGTCGCCGGTAACGGTGATTACACAGGCATCGGGCTCGGCCAGAATGGCGCCGATACCGGCGGGTATGCCAAAGCCCATGGCGCCCAGGCCGCCGCTGGTCAGATGCGCTTCGGGGCGGATGAAGCGGCAATGCTGGGCCACCCACATCTGGTGCTGGCCGACGTCGGTGGTCATGATCATGCTGTCGCCGGCGGCCACCGACAGGTCGCGCAGCAGGCGCGGCGCATAGATGCCATCGCCCGGCGCATCGTAACTGCGATGATGCTTCTCCTTGAGGCTGTCGACGCGCCAGATCCAGGGTTCGATGTCCAGCGGCCCGGGATTGATCGCTTCCAGGTTGGCGGGCAGCAGCCCCGACAGGCCCAGGTCGGCGGTGCGTATCTTGCTGATCTCGGCAGCGTCCGCATCCATATGGATGACCCGCGCGCCGGGGGCGAAGGTATCGACCTTGCCGGTCACCCGGTCGTCGAAGCGCGCACCCACGGCGATCAGCAGATCACAGGCCTGCACCGCGTAATTGGCGGCCTTGCGTCCGTGCATGCCCAGCATGCCGATGAAATTCGGATGGTCGGTGGGCAGCACGCCGAGGCCTTTCAGTGTCGCGACCACCGGGATGCCGGTGCGCTCCACGATGTTTCGCACGGCCTCGGAAGCGCGCGAGATCGCTGCCCCGCCGCCGACATAAAACAACGGCTTCGAAGCGTTGCGGATCATCGCCTCGGCAAGGTCCAGCTTGGCGCGCGGGTCGGCGACCGGCGCTGCGGGGGGGGCCGGCCAATCGTCGCTCTCGCTCACTGTGGCGGCGCCAACATCCTTGGGCAGTTCGATCAACACCGGGCCGGGCCGGCCCGAGGCGGCAATATGCATAGCTTCGGTCACCAGCGCCGGCAGCTTTGCCGGGTCGCGGGCGATCATGCTGTGCTTGACCACGGGCATGGTGATGCCGAAGCTGTCGACTTCCTGGAAGGCATCGGTGCCCATCAGGGCTTCTGGCACCTGGCCGACAATAGCGACCATGGGTACCGAATCGGCGTAGGCGTCGGCAATGCCGGTCAACAGGTTGGTCAGGCCCGGCCCCGAGGTGACCAGGCAAACGCCAACCTTGCCGGTGACCCGCGCGTAACCTTCAGCGGCAAAGCCGGCGCCCTGTTCGTGGCGGGCCAGGATATGGCGGATCGGCGAATCAGTGAGGGCGTCATACACCGGCATAACGGCGCCGCCGGGGTAGCCGAAAATATACTCCACGCCCTGGCGCTCCAGCGCGCGGATCATCAACGCGGCGGCGGTCGCCGTCTTTTGCTCGGGCTGGGCCGGAGCTTCCTGTAATATGCCGCTACTTGCTTCCACTCTCTCTTCCATTTTCTCGCTCGCCGCTCAGGCGAAATTCGACTGTTCCCGGTTCAGCCAGGGCATGCGGGCGCGCAGCTTGGCGCCAACCTTCTCGATATCCTGCTCCAGGTCTTTTCTCTCGATGGCCTTGTAGACCGGCAGGCCGGCCTGGTTTTCCAGCACCCATTCGCGGGCGAATGCGCCGCTCTGGATGTCTTTCAATACCTCGCGCATGCGCTCGCGGGTCTCGCCGTTGATGACCCTTGGGCCGCTGACGAAATCGCCGTATTTGGCGGTCTCGCTGACGAATTCGTACATTTTTTTCAACCCGCCCTCATGCAGCAGATCGACGATCAGCTTCACTTCGTGCATACATTCGAAATAGGCGATTTCGGGCTGATAACCGGCCTCCACCAGGGTCTCGAAACCCTGGACGATCAGCTCACTCAGGCCGCCGCACAGCACCGCCTGCTCACCGAACAGGTCGGTCTCTGTCTCTTCCCGGAAGGTGGTCTCGATAATTCCGCCCTGGGTGGCGCCCAGTGCGTCGGCGTAGGCAACGGCACGGTCCATGGCGCCGCCCGAGGCATCCTGCTCTACCGCCACCAGGCAGGGCACGCCGCGGCCGCGCTCATATTCGCGCCGCACCAGCGCCCCGGGCCCCTTGGGCGCAATCAGCACCACATCGACATTTTCCGGTGGCGTGACGCGGTCATAGAGGATGGAAAAACCATGCGCGAACATGATGGTGTTGCCGTCTTTCAGACCTTCCCGGATATGGTCGTTGAACAGATCCTGCTGCGCCATGTCGGGGGTCAGGATGGCGATGAAGTCGGCTTTCTCCGCAGCCTCGGCGGGCGAGAATACATCAAAGCCTTCCTTGGCCGCCACCACCGAGCTTTTGCCCTCCTCGCGGGCGCCGACGATTACCCTATGCCCGCTGTCGCGCAGATTGTGCGCGTGGGCGCGGCCCTGGCTGCCATAGCCCACAATGGCGATGGTCTGGCCTTTCAGAGACTCCCGGTTAACGTCGTCTTCAGTGTATAGTTTCAAGGAACTATCCTTTCCTGCTGGGCGTTCGATTGGGTGCTGTCGGGGCCGGTCGCGCGCGTGATCGCGCCTTCCGAGGCCGATGAAACGAGCTGGGCGTATTTGGCCAGAACACCGGTGGCCGCACCCGCAAAGGGGGGATGCGGGTGCGGCTGTCTGGCATCGATATCGGCCAGCACGTCTATTCTGCGGGCATCGACATCGATACGGATGGGGTCGCCGTCGGCGACCTTGGATATGGGTCCGCCACAGGCGGACTCGGGCGTGACATGCCCGATCATCAGGCCGTGGGTGGCGCCGGAAAAGCGCCCGTCGGTGACCAGGGCCACTGAATCGCCGAGGCCGCGACCGACCAGGGCGGCGGTCACCGCCAGCATTTCGCGCATGCCCGGGCCGCCCTTGGGGCCTTCGCCGCGAATGACGATAACGTCACCGGCTTGAATGGCGCCATTTTCAACAGCGGCGAATGTCTCCTCCTCGGAATTGAAAACTCGCGCCGGACCCTCGAAGGTCAGGCGGTTATGGCCCGCCAGCTTGGCGACGCAGCCGCCGGGAGCCAGCGAGCCATAGAGAATGCCAAAGCCGCCGCGCGCCTGAACAGGATTGCCCACAGAGAGAACGGCATCCTGCCCCGGGCGCTCGACGGCCTCGGCAAGTTCGTCAAACAGGCTGCGGCCAGAGACCGTCGGCCCGTCAGAAATCAGTCCGGCATCCATCAGGGTTTTTCCCACCAATGCTGTGCCGCCTGCCTCGAACAGCTCGGCGGCGGTATAGCGGCCGGCGGGCTTCAGATCGGCAATTACCGGTGTGTTGCGAGAGGCGGCGTCGAACTCGTCGATGGAAAAATCGCGTCCGGCTTCGCGGGCGATGGCCAGCAGATGCAGGACCGCGTTGGTTGATCCGGCGGTGGCGGCCACGGCGGTTGCCGCATTGCGCAAGGAATTCGTGGTGATAAACTCGCGGGCGCGGGTGCCGGATTTGACCAGATCCATGACCAGTTTCCCGCAGCGCTCGGCGGCGGCGAACTTGTCTGGATGCACCGCTGGTATATCGTTGGCGCCCATCGGCGAAAGCCCCATGAAGGTCAGCGCCATGGCCATGGTGTTGGCGGTAAACTGGCCACCGCAGGCCCCGGCGCCGGGGCAGGCGGCGCGCTCGACTTCGCCCAGTTCCTCTTCGCTGATCCGGCCGGCGGCACAGGCGCCCACCGCCTCGAACACGTCCTGGATGGTGATCGCTTTGCCCTTGTGGCGGCCCGGCATGATCGACCCTCCATAGAGAATCAGGCCGGGAATATTCAGCCGCGCCAAGGCCATTGCCGCCGCGGGGATGGTTTTGTCGCAGCCGACCAGGATGATCGCGGCATCCAGCGCATGGCCGCCGACCGCCAGCTCGATTGAATCGGTGATGGTCTCACGCGACACCAGCGAAGCGCGCATGCCCTCGGTTCCCATGGTGATGCCGTCGGATACCACGATGGTGTTGAAATCGATAGGCACGCCGCCGGCTTTGCGCACGCCTTCGCTGACCGGTCCGGCCAGTTCCCTCAGATGCATGTTGCAGGGCGTCACCGACGAATAGCTGTTGACCACGGCGACCATCGGCTTGGCGAAGTCCGCGTCGGTCATGCCGGTGGCGCGCAGCATTGCCCGGGCCGGTGCGCGCGCCGGTCCGCGGGTAATCTGGTCGCTGTTTTTCTTCTGCTCGGTCATGCTCTTCGGTTCGTTTTCTGCCTTGGTTGCTCAACTGGTCCGTTAAAAATAAAAAACCCCGCTTCCGGTCTGAGGAAGCAGGGCGTTGTCGTTGCCGTGGCTATGTTCTTTTTTAGCCTAAGTGCTTCCTCCGTTCTGGGTGATCCCAAGAATCGATACAAGAATGGTTACTAGAATAAGAAGCGAGAGAAGCGCGCGCGACGAATCAGACACCAGGCCCGAAGCCGGGCTGGCGGTCTGTGAAATGCTCTGCAGCATCATTTGATTCATTGCGGTCATTACTTGTCTCATCAGGCTAAAAAAAATAGGCTAAAAAAAAGTGCCGCCCCAGAAACGTAAGTTTCTTGCGGTACTAAGCATTTATATTGCTGAACGTTAAAAAGAAGTAAAGGAAAATTTCAAAAATAAAGTTGACGGCACGGTATTCTTCAGCGTATTGGGAAATCACTCATCAAGACCGGCTGAGGGACAGGCCCTTAGAAGCCGGGGCAACCTGCAGGTAATCGCAACGCGATTATTTGTTACGGTGCCAATTCCTGCGGGGGCGTTTACGCCCACTGACAGATGAGGTGGCGACAAACTTTGTCGCACGCTGTGCATCTCCGCAAGTTTTTTGATGAGCGCTTTTTGAGGCGCTTTTTTTGTGGAGAATCGACATGCCAGGTGTTGCAGGCTTAGCGGAACAGAAAATTCGGGTGGCGTCGCCGGTTCCAGATCGCTGGACGGGTCAGGATATTGCCGTGCCGCTGTTTAACGGGTCCGAACCGGCAGGGTTCGAGCTGGATTGCGGCGCGACGCTGGACGGCGCTGAATTTCTTGTTCGCATTACCGGCCCCGCCGGGGCGCCGCTGGTTGCGGTGTCGGGGGGCATCTCGGCCAACCGCTTTGTTTCGGATGAAGCCTCAAACAAAGGCTGGTGGTCAGCCTTGGTGGCGATTTCTGGCGGCATTGACCTCTCTAAATTCCGCGTTCTGGGTTTCGACTTTCTGCCTGGCGACGGGACCGGGATTCCGGCGATTACCACGGGCGACCAGGCGCGTGCGCTGGCTCATGCGCTTGAGTTCATTGGCGAACCGAAGCTGCATGCCTTCGTCGGCTCGTCGTATGGCGGCATGGTCGGGCTGGCCCTGGCGGCGGAATATCCGGAATTGCTGGGGCGTCTCTGCGTAATCTCGGCGGCGCACCGCGCCCATCCCATGGCGACCGCCATCCGCGGCATCCAGCGCCGCATCCTGAAATTTGCCAGCGCCAGGGGTTGCGCGGAGGAGGGCGTTGCCCTTGCCCGCCAGTTGGCCATGACCACCTACCGCACGGAAGACGAGTTTGCGCTGCGCTTTGCCTCGATTCCCCAAGGCGATTCAGCCGGCGACCCATACGACGTCTGCGAATACCTGATTTCCCGGGGCGAGGATTTCGCCCGCGAAATGCCAGTCGAGCGGCTACTGCTGCTGTCCGATTCCATGGACCGGCACCGCGTCGACCCCGGACGCATTGCCACGCCGACCCTGGTGATTGGCGTCGAGAGCGACCGGCTTGTGCCGCTCGGGGATATGCGGGCGCTGGTCGCCACGCTGGCCGGCCCGGCAGAGCTTGTGGAACTGCAATCAACTTATGGGCACGACGCTTTTTTGCTGGAGACCAAAATCCTGGCGCCCCTGTTGCATGAATTTTGTGAAGGAGAGACCCCATGAACGGTAAGCTAAAGGGAGAAACGCTGGCGGTAATCGCCGGTGTCAAAGCCGACACGGCGCATAACGCGGTCATGCCGCCCCTGTACCTGTCGAGCAATTTCAGCTTCCCCGAGCCGGGCGCCGCACCCGAGTTCGATTATACCCGATCGGGCAATCCGACCCGGACGCTGCTCAGCCAGGCGCTGGCCGACCTCGAAGGCGGCGTCGGCGGCGTGATTACCTCTTCAGGCATGGCGGCGGTCGATCTGGCGCTGACCCTGGCCGGCCCCGGCGACCTGGTGGTCGCGCCCAAGGATTGTTATGGCGGCACCTACCGCCTGCTGGAAGCGCGGCGCAAGAAGGGCGCCTTTGATGTGGTGTTTGTCGATCAATCCGACCCCGGGGAACTGGCGGCTGTGTTCGCGCGCAATCCCAGACTGGTGCTGGTCGAGACCCCGACCAACCCGCTGATGCGTATTGTCGATATCGCGCCCCTCTGCCGCCGTGCCAAAGAGGCGGGGGCGCTGGTTGCGGTGGACAACACCTTCCTGTCGCCGGCCCGCCAGCAGCCCATTGCCCTTGGCGCCGATCTGGTGATCCATTCGACGACCAAATATATCAATGGCCATTCCGACGTGGTCGGCGGTGCGGTGATTGCGGCGACGGCGGAGTTGCACGAGCATCTCAAATGGTGGGCCAACTGCACCGGCGTTACCGGCGCTCCGTTCGATGCCTATATGACCTTGCGCGGCCTGAAGACTCTCTATGCGCGGCTCAGCCAGCAGGAGAAAAGCGCCTGCGTTATTGCCAGCTTTCTGGATGCGGCCCCGGCCATTGCGCGGGTTTATTTCCCCGGCCTCAAGGCGCATCCCGGCCATGAAATTGCCGCCCGTCAGCAGTCTGGCTTTGGCGCCATGCTCAGCTTCGAGCTGGCCGGCGGGCTGGACGCGGTGAAGGCTTTCACCAGCCGCCTGTCGCTGTTTACGCTGGCTGAATCACTGGGCGGGGTCGAAAGCCTGATCGCGCATCCCGTGTCCATGACCCATGCCGCAATGGATCCCGAGGCCCGCAAGGAAGCCGGAATCGGTGAGGGCTTGCTGCGCCTGTCGGTGGGAATCGAATGCGTTGACGATTTGATCGCCGACCTGCAACGGGGTCTGGCCGCGCTCCGGATTGACCCGGAAACCGACAGCGAAAGTGGCCGGGACGATGTGAAATTACAAGCCCTGTGTGGTTAAGGGAGGGTGGAAGGCGCAAAATGAAGAATTTCTTCTGCATAAAAAATGGCTGTTTTCAGCGGGTTTCGGAGAGGAAATTTGCTGCGCCGAATGACGTTAACGAATTTTTCGGATTGACTGTTGCATCATGAGTCTGCACCATGCCGCTTCAATTCACGGGCAAAGCCGCCCGGGGTTCGTTGGCACCAACCCGGTGCACAAGAGTTTTGATGATGAAGAAGACGCATACAGGGATGATATCGCGGAGCATGGCGACCAGCCATTCCCCCGCCGATTCCGCGCACGCTCTTCTCGCGCCAAGCTCGATCATGACCATTATTATTACCACCACGATGACCACAACCACGGAGTTGGGGGCGAACGGCGCTTAGCGAAATTCAAACAGGAATATCAGCTTACAGCACCTCGCTCCCGGAACCGGAAGCGGGGTTTTTTATTTGGAGTTACTGACAATGAAACCGGCCTTTGAAATGGCAGACAGAAATCAAGCGGGTAATAGCCAGCCGCCGTTGTTTCCCGATGCGGAACTGCCGCATATGTATTTTGGCAGGGCCGGGGAAGTCCCGGCGGCCGGGTTTGACAGGCAGGGCCTCGGCGGCCGCAGCCTGCGCTTTCCGCATCTGAATGAAGAGGGCGCGGTTCAGCCCGTCGCGGTGCTGAAGTTCGGCCATTCCGTTCTGCAGTCTGTCGACCATGTCTCGGTCGCCTGCAACGAGATTTACCGGCGGCTGCGCGAGGGCTACAAGGTGGTCGCGGTGGTCTCCGCGATCGGCAACGAGACCTCCGAGCTTCTCAAGATCAGCGATGATTTATTCTTTGAGCCGGACTCGCCTGCCTTGCCCAAGCTGCTGCGCATTGGCGAGTTCCGCTCTTCGGCGCTGGTCTCGCTGGCGCTCTCGAACCTGGGCGTGGAATGCCATGCTGTTGATCCGCACGAGATTGACCTGCTGGCGCGGGGCGGGCCAATGGATGCGGATTTGGCCGGCGTGGATTTGCCCAAGCTATTGGATTTATTGACCAAATACGAAGTGCTGGTGGTGCCTGGCTTTGTCGCCCATGACCAGAACGGGAATCTTGTGGCGTTGGGCCGGGGCGGGACCGACCTGACCGCCATCTACCTGGCGAATGCGCTGCTCGCCGAGCGCATGATTCTTCTGAAAGATGTGGACGGCCTTTACGACAGCGACCCCAATGAGGATGGCGCCTCGGCACAGCGATATCTGCGCGCCGGCTGGGAAACAGCCCGGGCGGTGGGCGGCGAGGTTGTACAGGAAAAGGCGCTGGACGTGGCCCGGCGCGCCGGCCGCCCGTTCGAGATTGCCGCCTGCGTCAGCGCCCGATCGACCCGCATTGGCGCCTTCGAGGACCAAGCGGTGCCGGCTTCCGAGCCGCGTCGGCTGAAGGTGGCGCTGCTCGGGCTTGGCACGGTCGGCGGCGGCGTCTACCGGCAATTGCTGAAATACCCGGAATTGTTCGAGCTGGTGAAGGTGCTGGTGCGCGACCCCGCCAGACACCGCGACGAGGTATCGGACCCCGGCTTGCTGACCGATGACCCGGCGGCGATTGCGCTCTGCGGCGCCGATCTGGTTGTCGAACTCATGGGCGGGGTAAACCAGGCCAGTGACCTGGTTAAGGCGGCTCTGCTGCGCGGCGTTGATGTGGTCACCGCCAACAAGTCGCTGGTGGCCCGCGAATGGCCGGCTCTGGAAGCCGCGTCACAGGCATCGGGCGCTTCGCTGAGATATTCCGCGGCGGTCGGCGGTGGCCTGCCGGTGCTGGAATCTCTGGACCGGGCGCGGTCCTTGGGACAGATAAGAAAAGTTGAAGCGGTGATAAACGGCACCTGCAATTTCGTGCTCGGGCGCCTGGAGGAGGGCGACGACCTGGACCAGGCGGTTGCCCTGGCGCAGGAGAAAGGATTTGCCGAGGCAGAGCCGTCGGCGGATGTGGATGGGCTGGACGCCGCCGAGAAGCTGGTCATCATCATCCGTCATGCCTTTGGCGTCGCGCTGACCGCAGATACTGTTAAATGCCAAAGTCTCAGAGATTTGCCCGCCGATGCGGTTCAGCAGGCCCTGCGCGAAGGAAAGCTGTACAAGCAGGTCAGCACCTGCGAACTGGATGACGAAGAGCTTCGCGCAAGCGTTTCTCTCCGCGCCCTGGACGCGGATGATTACCTGGCCGGCGCGGTGGCCGAGCAAAACCGCATCCGGATAACCATGGCCTCCGGCGCGGTGATCTCTCTGTCGGGCAAGGGCGCCGGACGCTGGCCGACGGCGGAATCGGTGATGGCGGATTTGTTCGAGGTCTGGCGGCAGCGCGCCGATAAGGAGGAGGCATCCTGACGCAACAGGAATTACGGTCGTATCTGGCCGTCGCCGCGCACCACGTATTTGTATGTTGTCAGCTGCTCCACGCCAACAGGGCCACGGGCGTGCAGCCGTCCGGTGGAAATGCCGATCTCGGCGCCCATGCCAAATTCGCCACCGTCGGCGAACTGGGTCGAGGCATTATGCATGACAATGGCGCTGTCCACCTCGGCCAGGAATTGCGCTGCGATATCAAGGTCTTCAGTGACAATGCTGTCAGTATGGTTTGAGCCATAGCGGGCGATATGCTGCATGGCGCCAGCGACGCCCTCGACCATGGCTATGGAGAGGATGCCATCAAGATATTCCGTGCTCCAGTCCTCGTCGCTGGCCGCAGTCATTGAGGGAAACAGCGCCTGCGCCGCTTCATCGCCGCGCAATTCGCAGCCCGCTTCCTCCAGCGCCCTGCAGATGTCAGGCACCATATGGGCGGCCTTGCGGTCGATGAGAAGCGTCTCCATGGCGCCACAAACGCTGGTGCGGCGCATCTTGGCGTTGACCGCGATGGCAATGGCCTTTTCGGCGTCGGCGGCGCCGTCCACATAGACATGGCACAGCCCCTCCCGGTGGGCCAGCACCGGAATGCGGGCCTCGTTCTGCACCCGCTCGATCAGTGAGCGCCCGCCGCGGGGAATAATGACGTCGATAAAATCCACCGCGCCCAGCATCCAACCCACCGCCGCGCGGTCGCGCACCGGTATCAGCTGTATGGCGCCCTTTGGCAGGCCCGCGCTTGTCAGCCCTTCGGTGAGGCAGATATGGATGGCGCGGTTGGAAAAGAAACTCTCAGAGCCACCGCGCAGGATCACCGCGTTGCCTGCTTTGAGCGCCAAAGCCCCGGCGTCGGCGGTCACATTGGGGCGGCTCTCGTATATGATGCCGATGACCCCCAGCGGCACCGCGACCCGCGATATTTTCAGGCCGTTGGGGCGCTCGCGTTCATCCAGCACCCGGCCCACCGGGTCGGGCTGTTCGGCCACCGCCTCCATTGCCGAGGCGATGGCCTCGACGCGCTCGGCGTCCAGGCGCAGGCGATCAAGCATTGAAGCCGAGAGGCCCTTTTCCCCGGCCAGCGCCACATCCTTGTCGTTGGCCTCAATAATGGCGATGGTGCCGGCGCGCATGGCTTCCGCAGCCGCTTTTAACGCCGTGTTTTTGGCCTTGCTGCCGGCGGCGGCAAGCAGGACAGCGGCTTTCCGGGCGGCGCCGCCGATGGCTTCAAGTTTTTCCCTCAGCTCGTTTTCCGCCTGATCCTGATCGCTCATGTCTCTTCTCTTGTCTTCTCTGCTTCCGAACCGTCCAGCACAAAATTATCCCGGTGGATCACTGGTCCCCGACCGGGGTAGCCCAGCAATGCGCTGTGCTCGCCCGACCTGGTGCCCATGATGCGCTCGCATTCGCTGCTTGTATAGGCCACCAGGCCACGACCCAGCGTCTCGCCGGAATCGGTTTTCACGAGAACGAAATCACCGCGCTGAAATGGGCCCTGGGCGCCGCTAATTCCGGCGGCGAGCAGGCTTTTGCCGTCTTTGAGCGCCAACCCGGCCCCGGCATCAACACGGAGCGTTCCCGCCGCAAGCTGCAGGGTTTTCAGCCAGGCCTTGCGCGCGGTGGGCACCGAGGTGTGGCGCAGAAAGAGCGTGCCCCTGCCGGTCTTCTCGTAGCGGGTGATCGGCGCTGCCTCCCGGCCATCGGCGATAATAACGTTACAGCCGGATTCCGTTGCAATGCGCGCCGCCGCCAGCTTGGAAATCATGCCGCCGGAGCCGAAACCGGCGTTCGCCGACGGTCCGGCGCTGGCTTCGATTTCCGCTGTGATGTTCTCGACAAGGGGAATATGTATGGCGTCCGGGTCTTTCGCCGGGTCGCTGGTGTAAAGTCCGTCGATATCGCTGAGAAGAACCAACAGGTCGGCGGCGGCAAGCTGGGCGACGCGGGCCGCCAGCCGGTCGTTGTCGCCAAAGCGAATTTCGCTGGTGGCGACGGTGTCGTTTTCATTGATCAGGGCAACTGCCCCGAACTCGAAAAGCGTTTCCAGCGTGGCGCGCGCGTTGAGATAACGCTGCCGGTCTTCCAGATCGCCTATGGTCAAAAGAACCTGCGCCACCTGCAATTTTTGGCCGGCGAAAGCCTCCTCGTAGGCATGGGCCAGCGCAATCTGCCCCACCGCGGCGGCGGCCTGAGCGCGGCTCAGGCTGCTGCGCGGGTTATCGAGGGCCAGGCGCTGGCCGCCCAGCGCCACCGCACCGGACGAAACGATCAGCACCTGCTGGCCGCGCGCCATCAGCCGCGCCACCTCCGCGGCCAGCGCCTTCAACCAGTCATCGCGCACCCGCCCGCTCTCCGGGTTTACCAGCAGCGCCGAGCCGATCTTGATAACGATGCGCCTGATGCTTTTGCTGTCGCTTATGTCGAAAATGTCTGACATCAAATCCCGCGTTCCCTGAACTCCGTCTGGAGCTGTAAAAAAATCCCGCAGCGAATCTTGTCGTTGCGGGCTTAACCTTGGTGAGAGTGTTTACTAACTCTGGCCTAACAGTTGATCCTGCCCGCAATATCCGGCGCCGCGCTTCCCGGGTGCGGCATCGCGGTTTTGACAATGGCGAGCTTGTTTTTCATAGCCGCCATTTATTGCCTTGAGACGGGGGAAAGGTCAAGGTTGCAGCGCCCTGGCGTGTCAGGATTACCGGGCCTGGGTTTATTCACTGCCCCGATGAAAATTGAGAATTCCCAGATATTCCGCCGGGTCCTTGGGCGTGACCAGGGCATCCTCGACGCCGAACAGCTGATCGTGGGTGCGGCTGAGCAGAATCCTCAGCGCCGCACCGCGCAGGAACCGGGGCATGGCCGCTTTTTCCTCCGCGGTCAGCGGGCGAACGGCCTCGTACCCGGCGACGATTGCTCCGGCGCGGTTCTCGTCGAATTCCCCGGCGGGGCCAAAGCACCAGGCGTTCAGCGTCACAGCCAGGTCATAGGCCAGTACCTCCTTGCAGGCGAAATAGAAGTCGATCACGCCGCTGATCGCGCCGCCTTCCCAGAGCAGGTTATCGGGAAAGAAATCGCCGTGGATGATGCCCGCTGGTAATTCGGACGGCAAACCCCGCGGCCAGTGGGCTTCAAGAAAATCCAGCTCGGCGGCGAACAGATCGAGCAGGTCAGGCGCAACATCCCGGGCCCCGGATGCGATTTTGTCGGCCATTTCGCGCCAGGCCGCGGGCCCCATGCTGTTGCCGCGCGAACGGCTGAAATCCGCCGCTGTCCGATGCAGGCGCGCCAGCATTTCTCCGACCGCACCAGCCTCTTTTTCCGTGGGGTTGGTATTCTGCGCACCGGGCAGGAACGAAACCACGAGAGCGGGTTTCCCCGCCAGTTCGATTGGCGCCTTTCCGGAGCCAGCGCCGGATACCGGGAGCGGGCAAGGCAGGCCACCGGCCGCCAGATGCGCCATCAGATCGCGAAAGAACGGTAAATCCTCACCGGGGGTGCGCCGCTCGAACAGCGTCAGAACATATCGCCCGTCCTCTGTTTCGAGCAGGAAATTGGTATTTTCAATGCCCTCGGCGATGCCGGTATAACGGCGCAGCGGCGGCAGGTCGAAATGCACGAGAAAGTCAGCCAGCTGGCGCTCGGTGATTTCCGTATAGACCGCCATATCTGCCCCTGTCCCCGGAAAACGCGCCTAGCTGGCGCCAAATTCGGTGCGGGCCGCGCTGATCGCGCCCTGCAGCACATCCTGCTTCATGGCGATGGTGGCCTCGTTGAACATCACATTCCGAAGCCAGCCAACACCCAGTTGCAGGAGCGCCTGGTCATCTGTCTTGATCGCCTCGGCAAGTTCGTCATCGATCTCGTAGGTGTCGAGGAACTTGCTCTCGAAAACAAATTTGCGGAAGGCATCGATGTCGGTTGAAATCATGTAAAACATCTTCTTGGTCTGGGTACTGACATCCTTGCCCATGGGCCCGCCCATCGAACGCCAGGAAGCCATCTTCATCAGGATATCAACCCATCCCTGGTTGATCTGGTCATAATCCTCGACACCCTGCTCTTTGCGGAATTCGCCAACGGTCTGCTCTTTTTCTTCTTTGTGGCCTTCGCAATGGCTCTCCTTGACCATGAAATACATGTCCTGGCGGTCTTTGTGGCCCTTCATTTTGATGGCCCCCAGACCCAGGGGGTAGTAGCGGCAGGTCACGGGGCGCGAGTCATAAACCGTGCAACCGGTTTCATCATCCAGGAACACACAGGGCCCCTTGCCCTCCTTGCCGGTCATTACCAACTTGGGCACCGGCAGGCCAGAGCCGGGATGCAGGTCGGGCACCGTAAAACGGCCGACAAACTCGGCGGGGCGCATGTCGAAATGCTCGGCCAGGGTGAGAATATCCATTGGCGTCAATGTCACGTCGGCGCCATGGCAGCAGAGATTCCAGCAGGAGACGCCCTTATGGCAGCGGAATTTGAAGCTGTCCGTCGTTTTGTAGCGCACCGGCTGCACCGGCTTGTCGTCCAGCCCGCGTACGCCTTCGAACAGGGTGGTTTCGACTTCTGAACCACGGTCCAGCCGGTTGGCCATTTCCTCGTCAGCGCTTTTCTTCGACAGGCCGGGGCCTTCGATATCGTCATTATCCTGCATCATTCCATCTCTCTTGGTTCGCGCGCCATTGCCCGGCCTGGCGGTGCGGCGGCATTATATCCGTTTCACCATGCTTTTGAAACCGCGCCCGGCAAAAGGCGAGAGGCGCTCCCCGAACCGGAAGCGCCTCTCAAATTCTCTATTGCCGTTGCGCAGCCGTGCCGATCAATGCCCGTGATCGACCATGCCGGTCCACTCGCGCTTGAACACGTCCCAGTCGCCGGTCTCCGGATCGTAGCGGGAGTTGACGAAGCAATGCCAATTCTCCTCGTCCAGGTCGAGGAAGTCGGCGCGATAATAGAAGCCCGGATAGCGGGTCTCCTCGCGGAACAGGATATGCCTGAGATGCGCTTCCGCCGTCCACATGCGGTGGTTATTTTCCCAGGCGCGGAGCAGTTCGTGCAGATCCTTGGCACGCAGATGCTCGCTGTCCTCCTTCAGCATCATCAGATATTTCAGGCCTTCCTCGAGCAAAATCTTGTTGGTCTGGTAATAGGTGGACACGCCCGCCACATATTCATCCATGATTTTTTGCAGGCGCATCTGGAACATCTTCGGCAGGATGTAATAGGGGTTCACGTCCTCCGTCGTCGTCTTGTCTTTATGCTCCATATAGGTGCGCACCGGCTTGTAGATTTCTTCAACCAGATCGTCGATGTTCTCCTTCAGGACAGGTTGTAAATCCTTATGGTCCTGCACATATCTGACCATGTTCTTGCCTGCGATACGGCCTTCGGCATGGGAACCGGAGGAGAATTTATGGCCCGAGGCGCCAACGCCGTCGCCCGCCGTGAACAAGCCCTTGACCGTGGTCATGCGGTTATAGCCCCACTTCCATTCGGCGGGTGAGTTCAAATCTTCGGGGCCCGAAACCCAGATGCCGCAGCAGCCCGAATGGGAGCCCAGCAAATAGGGTTCGGTTGGCATCAGTTCGGATCTATGCTGCTCGGGGCGAATATTCAGGCCCGCCCAGACGCCCGCCTGACCGATGCACATATCGAGGAAATCCTCCCAGGCCTCGGCCTCGAGATGCTTGATCTCCGACGGCGTCATGGTCTCCGCCAGCTTGGCCATGGCGGTTGGTGTGTCCATGTAGATGGGGCCACGGCCTTCCTTCATTTCCTTCAGCATGGCGTGACTGCGCAGACAGGTTGGCACAACAGCGGCGGTGTCATAGGGCGCGTAGTCTTTCAGCATGTCCGCGTTCTTGACCATGTAATCCTCGCCGTAACCGTTGGTCGCCTTTGACTTGAACAACAGGAACCAGGCGCCGACCGGGCCGTAGCCATCCTTGAAGCGGGCCGGCACGAAACGGTTTTCCATCATCGTCAGCTCGGCGCCAACCTGGGCCGCCATGGCGTAGGTGGAGCCGGCATTCCATACCGGATACCAGGCGCGGCCCATGCCTTCACCGACTGAGCGCGGACGGAAAATGTTCACCGCTCCGCCGCAGACATTCAGGATAGCCTTGGCCTTGAACACATAAACCTTGTTCTCGCGCACCGAAAATCCGATGGCGCCGGCAATCTGGTTGGGGTTGTTCTTGTCGAGCACCAGCTTGACGATGAAAACGCGCTCCAGGATGTTTTCCATCCCGATCGCTTTTCTTGCCGCCTCCGCGACGATGGTCTTGTACCCTTCGCCGTTGATCATGATCTGCCAGCGGCCCGAGCGAACGGGTTTTCCGCCCTCGGCGAGCGGCACGCCTTCGGATTCCTTGTCCTTCCAGATCGGCAGGCCCCATTCCTCGAACAGATGCACCGTGCCGTCCACATGCCGGCCCACGTCATAGACCAGGTCATCGCGGGTAATGCCCATCAGGTCGGCATGGACCATGCGCACGTAATCTTCGATGTCGTTTTCGCCGATATAGGTGTTGATGGCGGACAGGCCCTGGGCCACCGCGCCGGAGCGCTCCAATGCCGCCTTGTCGACCAGTGTGATCTTGACGTCGTCGCCGGCCCAGCGCTTGGCCTCGTAGGCGCAGCCGCAGGCCGCCATGCCACCGCCGATAATCAGGATGTCGGTTTCAAACTCGACGATCTCGGGGTCGACAAAAGTACCTTCACTCATAGCTCGTATCCTTTACGCGTGAACGCCATCCCGCACCGCAGATATATTCTGTCTTGGGTGCCGCTTGTCGGCGGCTTGGTGCAATCAGACGGACATCCGGCTTCCAGCCAATCAGATGACCGGAAGCGCTCCCTCTTCAGTGAAAAAATTCGGACCGCTGATGTCGCCGGGTTCCGGCTTGCCCCCGTAGGGGTCGATCGTTCCCACCTGCGTGGTGCGGACCGGAAACTTGAACCGCTTCACCTCGCCATCGCGGAACTTGATGGTCCACATGATAGTGCTGTCCGTACGCAGCGGTATGACCGCGCCGCCCATGGGCACCCAGTCCTGGAAGGACCGTACCTCAATGGCGTTCTTGGGGCAGACCTTGACGCAGCACTGACATTCCCAGCACTGCTCCGGCTCCTGATTATAGGCCTTCATCCGCTCTGTATCGAGCTTCATCAGGTCATGCGGACAGATATACATGCAGGCGGTGACTTCACCGCCTTTGCAGCCGTCGCATTTATCAGTATATACAAAAGTTGGCATCGTCTCCCCCCGGGTCGCATTTTGAATGCGTTTTCTGAACCAGCAAAAGTGTATATCATAATTATCGAATATAAAGCGAAATTGTTGGTCTGCTTGTCATTTACGACTGCGTAAGGACGTCAATAATCTCCTGCCGGCCCTTCTTTCTGGCCAGTTCCAGCGCCGTCTGGCCATAGGCGTCGGTGGCTGAAATATCCGCTCCCTGATCCAGCAGTAATTGCACGATTTCGGGTTTGCCGCCGCCCACCGCCCAATGCAGGGCAGGGCCGTTGTTGCCGTCAACGGCGTTCACGTTCGCACCCTTGGCAAGAAAGGCGCGCGTGATGAGGACATTGCCCTTTTTTATGCTTTCAATAAAATCGCGATTCACTCCGAACTTGCCTGTGTCCCAGCCGCCAAAGCCGGCATAGACCAGCTCGCCGTCCCGGCATTCCTGCAGCATGGGGCGATAAGTTTGCGCCATGGTATCGACAATCATGGTGCCGTTGCCGAGGCGCTGCGCCGCCTCGCGGGCGGGCTTCAGGCCGCTTATGCCGATCAGAGCGCCGCCGTCGGGCGGGCAGAGGAAAAAACGGTGCGATTTGGCCAAGGTTCCAAAGCCTCCTCTAGGGTCTGAACCCAATTACCGGGTGGAGCTGTGTTGGCTCCGAAAGGCCCGGAAAACAGGAGAATACCGCAGGCGATGCCGGGGTATCGGCGAGGATATTCGACGCCTTTGCCCGGGCCTTTCGGGCCAATCCGTTCCGGACCGCGCCAAAATCGACCGGAACAGCGTCAAAATCGTTTCAGATAGATCACTATTCTTCACCGCTTTCTCCTTGTTCCGGCCAATTTTGGCTGCGGCACAGCCCTCACCGGTAATTGAGTCCAGACCCTAATCCTCCGGCAAACTATCGTAATAGGCCTGCAGCACCTCCAGCACCTCGGGGCGGCTGAACTCGGGGGGGACGGCTTCCTTGTCGGCGAACATTTTTCGCAAGCCCGTGCCCGAGACATGCAGCCGGTCGGTTTCGCCGTGGGGGCAGGTGCGGCCGGTCGCCATGCCATCACATTTATAGCAATAGAAGGTAATGTCGATCTTCAGCGGCCTTGTGCGCAGTTTGCTCTCGGGTACTTCGTCGAAAATATGGTGAGCGTCAAAGGGGCCGTAATAATCGCCAACCCCGGCGTGGTCGCGCCCGACAATCAAATGCGAGCAGCCGAAATTTTGCCTCAGCACCGCATGCAGCAACGCTTCGCGGGGGCCGGCATAGCGCATTTCAATGGGGTAGCCGGCCTGTATGACAGTCCCCGGCACGAAATAATTATCAACCAGGGCGCTGATTGCGGCGGTGCGCACATCGGCGGGAATATCGCCCGGCTTCAGGGCGCCCAGCACCTGGTGAATGAAAAGTCCGTCGCATATTTCGACGGCAATTTTCGCCAGGTATTCATGGCTGCGATGCATGGGGTTGCGGGTCTGGAAGGCGGCCACTGTCGACCAGCCCTTTTCGGCGAACATGGCGCGGGTCTCTTCGGGGCGGAAATAAAGCTCCGCATAGGTCTCGGGGAAATGGCTTTCCGACAATACCGCTACCGGCCCGGAAAGATTTACTTCTTCCTGCGCCAAAACCTTGGCGACGCCGGGATGCTGCGGGTCGGTGGTGCGATAAACGCTGGAACATTCCAGCTCCTTGTCGATCCCGTATTTCCCGGTAACCGTCAGCACGCCGAGAATTTCGTCGTTCGCGGCATCGACCAGCGCTACCTCCTCGCCGATGCCAATGGTATCAGCCAACGCCTGTCCGGCGGAGAGCGTGATGGGAATGGGCCAGAAGACGCCGGACGAAAGCTCCATGGCCGTGCAGACGCCGCGCCAGTCGGCTTCGCCCATGAAGCCCTCAAGCGGCGTGTAGGCTCCCATGCCCAGCATCAGCAAATCGGATACCTCGCGGCTGGTCATGGGCACCCGCTTCAGCGTTTTGGCATGGTTGAGAGCGTCGGCGCGCTCCGTCTCGGGCAACAGCCGCAGCATAAGGCTTTCGCAACCGTGTGGCGGAACCAGATTCGACATTATTTTCCCTTTGTTTTTGACTACTTTACCGGCGTACGACCGGTTTACCGCTCCCGCCACATCGCCCTTTCGGCGAGTCCGCTCTGAAACAGGACAGTTTATATTCGAAAAAACTGATATACGGACTTCTCGACGGGCGAAGGTACGGATATATATAAGGGATTCGATCAAGGATGGAACCGGCTATATGACGGACGGGGCACCCAAAAGCCAGACCATAGCGGTCGTCGGCGGCGGCATCGCGGGCATCACCGCAGCGCTGGAAGCCGCCGAAATGGGTTATGACGTGGTGCTGCTGGAAAAGGGGCCGTCGCTGGGCGGTCGCGTGACGCGTCTGAACCGCTATTTCCCCAAGCTTTGCCACCCCACCTGCGGGCTGGAAATCAATTATCAGCGGATCAAGAAAAACCCGCGCATCAAGCTGATGACCATGTCGGAAGTGCAGGGGGTCACGGGCGTGCGCGGCGACTACCTGCTGACCGTCAGGAAAACGCCGCGTTTTGTAAATGCCAACTGCACCGCCTGCGGGGCCTGCGCTCAAGCAGCGGAGACCGAGATCGACAATTCCTTCAATTACGGGATGGACAAGGTGAAGGTGGCTTACCTGCCTCACGAGCATGCTTTTCCCATGCGTTATATCATCTCCCCCGAAGTGATCGGCACGCCCGAGGCCGACAAGATAAAAGAATCCTGCAAATATAACGCGGTTGAACTGGACCAGCAGGAAGAGACCTTTGATCTGAATGCCGGCGCCATCATCTGGGCCACGGGCTGGCGGCCCTATGATGCCTCGAAGCTGGATGTATACGGCTACGATTCCAGCCCCGATATCATCACCAATGTTGAGATGGAGCGGCTGGCGGCACACGATGGCCCCACCGATGGCAAGATCATCCGGCCATCGGACGGCGAGCCGGCCAAGAGGGTGGCGATGATCCAGTGCGCGGGCTCCCGCGACGTCAATCATCTGCCCTATTGCTCAATGATTTGCTGCCTGGCCTCGCTGAAACACGCCGCCTATGTGCGCGAGCAATACCCGGATGCCGAAGTCGATATCTATTACATCGACATCCGCGCCCACGACAAAATGTCATCCTTTTACGAGCGCGTGCGAAATGATCCGGGCATCAATTTCATCAAATCAAAGCCCGGTCATATTGTGGTCGGCGAGGATGGCCGGCCCCTGGTCTGTGGCGAGCAGATCATCGAACGCGAAATATACCAAAGACCCTATGACCTGGTGGTGCTGGCCACGGGAATGGAGCCCAGCCGGGCGCCGGGCGCTGACCAGCCGGTTGATGTGGAGCAGGACGAGCATGGCTTTCTCATTCCCGCCGTAGGAAATGACGGCGGGCAATTTTCGGCAGGCGTGGCCGGCGGGCCATTCGACGTGGCGCTGTCCACGCAATCGGCAACCGCCGCGGCGCTGAAGGCCATTCAAGCAGTAAGGGCGGGTTGAGCGATGCCGGACGGTGGAACCATGGTGATTGAAAAGAAATCCGGCATTTACCTCTGCGAGGGCTGCGGCATCGCTGACGCCATTGACGTGGACGCGCTGGAAGCTTTAGCTACGGGCGACCTGAAGACGCCGCACTGCAAGCGCCATGCCGCCTATTGCAGCGCCGAAGGCGTCGCCGAGATTGCCGCGGACGTAAAAAACGGCGACGTGAACCAGGTGCTTATCGCCGCCTGCTCGCCGCGCGTGATGACCGACCGGTTCAACTTCCCCGGCGCCCAGATCATTCGCGCCAATATGCGCGAACAAGTGATCTGGAGCCACCCCCCCGGCGAGGAAGACACCAACATGCTGGCCGCCGACCAGTTGCGTATCGCGGTGGCCCAGGCAGGGCAGTTCTCGCCCCCCGAGCCCCATGCCGAGGCCGAAGTCGCCGGCGCGCTGCTGCTGGTGGTCGGCGGCGGCGTAACCGGCCTGACCGCGGCGCTGGAAGCCGCACATACCGGCGCCGAGGTGATCCTGGTCGAGAAAACCGATACGCTCGGCGGCTGGACGCGGAAATGGAGCAGGCTGCTGCCCGAGCGCCCGCCTTACCGCGACCCCCAGCCCAACGATATTGCCGACCTGATCGCAGCTGTTGAGGGCGACAAGGCGATCACCGTCATGACCAATACCCTGGTCACCAGCACGGCGGGCGGCCCCGGCGCCTTTGACGTAACGCTCACCCAAAACGGCAAGAACCAGTCGCAAAGCGTTGGCGCCATTGTAGTTGCAACCGGCTGGCGCCCCTACGACCCTTCGCTGCTGGAAGGCCTGGGCTATGGCGCCTCACCCGACGTGGTCAGCGATATCGAGTTTGAAGAGATTCTCTCCAGCGGCGAGATGAAGCGCAAGTCGAATGGCGACGCGCTGAACACTGTGGCCTTCATAATTTCCGGCGACAGCGACCGCATGCCCTATTCGTCGGGCCTCAGCGACCGCATTGTCATCAAGCAGGCATTGCAGCTTCTGGAAGCTGTGCCCGAGGCCATGATTTATGTGATGCACGAGGATTTGCGTGCCCACGGCATGGCGGAAGAGTTTTACCGCCAGGCCCAGGAGGCGGGCATCATCTTCCAGAATGGCGTCGTCAAGTCGGTGGGCGCCGACCTGACGATCACGCTGGAAGACAGGCTGATCGGCGAAGACGTGCCCATGTCCGGCTTTGACATGGTGGTGCTGTCCACCGGCATGGTGCCGAATTCCACGAATGTCGACCTTGAGCCCGCCGCGAAGGGCGCCGATCAACTGGTGGATGACGTTAATCCGCTGGCGGCGCTGCTTGCCGCGGCGAAGGCCGGGGATGGTGAAGAGAAAGCCGAAGAGGCCCCCGCGCCCGACACTTCGGAAGAGGCTGACCAAGACGGCGCAAATGGCGAGGCTGCCATGCCGGGCGGGCCGATTTTGAACCTGCAATACCGCCAGGGGCCGCATCTGCCGGTGCTGGCCAATGGCTATGCGGATTCGCACTTCATCTGTTTCCCCTACGAGACGCGGCGCACGGGCATATACACCTGCGGGCCGGTGCGCCGGGCAATGTCGGTCGCCGAGGCGCGGCAAGACGCGCAGGGCGCTGTGCTCAAAGCCTTTCAGGCGATGCGCGCCGCCGACAAGGCGGTGTCCGTGCATCCCCGTGTTGGTGATCTGTCCTATCCCGAATTCGGGCTGGATATCTGCACCAAATGCCGGCGCTGCACGGTGGAGTGCCCGTTCGGCGCCATCGATGAGATGGAAGACGGCTACCCGGTGCTGAACCCGACGCGCTGCCGCCGCTGCGGCACCTGCATGGGGGCCTGCCCGGTGCGCACCATCAATTTCAAGAACTACAATATTTCGATGATCACCGACATGATCAAGGCGGTGGACGTGCCCGACGAGTTCGCTGAGAAGCCACGTATTCTTGTCTTCGCCTGTGAGAACGACGCCTATCCGGCGCTGGACATGGCGGGGATCAACCGCCACCAGCTGACCCCCTATGTGCGGATATTGCCGGTGCGCTGTCTGGGTTCGGTCAGCGCCACATGGGTCTCCACGGCGCTCGAATCCGGCTATGACGGCATCATGCTGCTCGGCTGCAAGTCGGGCGACGACTACCAGTGCCATTTCGTCAAGGGCAGCGCCATTGCCCAGGAGCGCATGGAAAGCGTCGGCGCGACGCTGGAGAGCATGATGCTGGAGAAGGAAAGGGTGAGGACCGAGGAGGTCTCAATCGCCGACTCGGCGCGCGTCACCGCCCTGCTCAATGACTATGCCGACGAGATCAAGGCGATCGGCTACAACCCCTTCAAGGGATTTTAGGCGATGACGGCAGCTTTACCAGAGACCGCTGAAAACCGCTATGACCTGGGCTTTGCGCGCTGGGTGCGCGATAATGTCGAGGGCGGCGACAAGCTTTCCCTGTGCATGCAGTGCGGCGCCTGCTCGGGGTCATGCCCCATCGGCACCCAGATGGATCATGGGCCGCGGAAAATTATCGCCATGATCCGGGCGGGCATGAAAGACGAGGTGCTGTCTTCCAACACCCTGTGGAACTGCACCTCCTGCTATCGTTGCACAGTGCGTTGCCCGCGCGGCATCCCGGTCACTTCCATTATTCAGGATCTGGCCGCCAAGGCGGTGGAATTCGGTTACGCCGACAAAAAAGAAAACGCGCTTTTCGCCAAATCATTCTGGTGGAGCACCAGCGCCTTCGGGCGCACCGACGAACGCCTGGTGACGGCGAGATATTATTTCTCGCTGGGCTTCCTTGAGGGCATCAGGCGCGGGCTGGCAAATCTGAAAATTGCTCTGGGCATGGTCAGGACCGGCCGCATGCATCTGGGCATGCCGCACAAGATCAAAGACATAAAAGGCCTGACCGCCATCCTGGCGCGCGCCGCGGAGATTGAAGCTGAAGAGGCCAACGATGAGCTCTAAAATGAAATTCAGCTATTACCCGGGCTGTTCTTCGCAGGGCAGCGCCAAACATCTGGACGAGAGCTTGCGCGCCATCGCGCCCAAAATCGGCATCGAGCTTGAAGAGCTGGACGACTGGAACTGCTGCGGCGCCTCGGTGGGCCATATTGGCGGCGGGTCGCTGCCCAACACGGCGCTGACCGGGCGCAATCTGGCCAAGGCCCAGCAACAGGGCAAGCAGGACGTGGTCACCGGCTGCGCCGCTTGCTATCTGAACACCCATGCGGGCAACGAAAAGATCAAGAGCGACGTCAAGCTGCGCCGCCAGGTCAACGACGCGCTTTCGGCGGCCGACCTTTCCTATGACGACGACCTGCAGGTCCGGCATATGTGCGAGGTGATCGTCAACGACGTGGGGATGGACAAGATCAGGGAACAGGTCACCAATCCGCTGACCGGCCTGAAGGTGGCGGGTTACGTCGGTTGCCAGACGGTGCGGCCCTTTTCCAGCACCGATGGCGGCGGCAATTACGACACCTATGAAGACCCGGATTTTCTCAATGATTTTACCGAGGCCTGCGGTGCCGAGGCGGTGGATTTCAATCTCAAGACCTCCTGCTGCGGCGGCTCGGTGGCGGTGATGAGCCCCGACCGCACGCTGCACCTGATCCGCGATATCCTGCAGGCCGCCGAGGATGCCGAAGCGGATGTGATTACCACCCCTTGCCCGCTGTGCCAGACCAACGTCGAGATGTATCAGGATGCCATCAACAAGAAATTCGGCACCAAGTTCAACATCCCGGTCATTTTCTACAGCCAGCTGATGGCGGTGGCCTTTGGCATGGACCCCGACAAGGACGCGGCCCTCAAGCGCAATACCATCCGCGCCAGAAAGCTGGAAAAGCTGGCCAAGAAATAGGGGCGCGTCCTACTAACTCAACGCCACAGGAACAAACGAAGAGGCTGGCATCGGATGCGCCACGATGCTTACTCTATGGCGCTGCTTTACGGTCCAGCCAAGCAGCTTGACGAGCACAGAAATAATCCGGACTGTCGGCGCAATCACTTCCCATGGATGGCGACGCGCAACAAATGCTGCCTTGCGCAAGGAGATAACAAAAGATGATTTTCCCAATTGATCTTGTGCGTGAGCGTTTTCCGGCCCTTGCCATTGAAGACGCCGGGAAGGCGCGCATTTACCTGGACAACCCCGCCGGCACTCAGGTGCCGCAAACGGTGGCCGACGCGGTCGCCTCTTGCCTGATTCAGTCAAACGCAAATCTGGGTGGCTTCTTCGCCAGCAGCCAACGCGCGGGCGAAGTAGTGCAGCTGGGACATGAGGCCACTGCAGATTTTGTTGGAGCCAGCGGGGCTGACGAGATCATAATCGGGGCGAACATGACATCGCTGACTTTTCAATTGTCGCGCAGCATCTGCAAGGATTTCGCGCCCGGAGATGAAATTGTGCTGACGCGAATGGATCACGAAGGTGATATCGCGCCCTGGCTTGAAATGGCGGAGGAAAAACAGCTCATCATCCGCTGGCTGCGATTCGATCCCGAGAGTTGGCAGTTGGAGCCCGCGGCGCTGGAGGAATTGCTGAGCGATCGCACGCGCTTGGTGGCGCTCAATTATGCCAGCAACCTGACCGGCTCGATAAACGATTTAAAGGCGCTGACCGAGCGGTCTAAACAGGCGGGGGCCCTGGTTTATGTGGATGCGGTCCAGTTTGCCCCGCACGGGCTGATCGACGTTCAGAATCTGGGCTGTGATTTTCTCACCTGCTCGTCCTACAAGTTTTTCGGACCCCACATGGGCCTGCTATGGGGTCGGCGGGAATTGCTGCAAGATCTGCATGCCTATCAGTGTCGTTGCGTCTCTGACGAACTTCCTACCAAGTTCGAAACCGGAACCCCCCAGATTGAACTGCAGGCGGGACTTGCGGCAACGGTGGATTATTTTGCCTGGCTGGGCGCCGAGGCTGGCGAAGGCGGTGGCAGGCGTGCGCAGATAGCGGCGAGTTTTGCGATGGCGCAGGCCCATGAAACGCTGCTGGTTACACGATTGATTTCAGGGCTTCAAAGCATACCGGGCGTAACCATTCACGGAATTACCAATCCCGACCGGATGGGTCACCGCGTTCCCACGGTTGCCTTCACTTGTGATCAACGAAAGCCTGCAGAGATTGCCGAGCGTCTGGCGGATCGGAATATATTTGTTTGGAGCGGACATAATTACGCGCCGGAGATAGTTCGCCAACTCGGCATTCCGGAAGATGAGGGCGTCGTGAGGATTGGCATTGCCCATTACAATGCAGAGGCCGAGATTGATCGGGCCCTGGATGCGCTGGAGGGTATTATTGCCTGATATTTCGTTCAGTGCGGAGATACCGGGGAGCGGGAAATCCCGCCCCCCGATCTCAAGAATATTTTTGCCTATTCGGTTGCGTCCGGAACCGGAAAACCCCGATCGCGAAGGAGCGCGCTGATATCGGCGTCGCGGCCCCTGAAGGCGCGGTAGGCTTCCGCCGGGTCGACCGAGTTTCTCGGCGCGAACAGATGCTTGACCAGCTTCGCCGCCAGTTCCTTATCGTAGAATCCGCCGGGCGCTGCTGCGAAGGCTTCCGCCGCATCGGCGGTCAGCACGTCGGCCCACATATAGCTGTAATATCCCGCCGAATATCCCTCGCCCGAAAAGGCATGGCCGAAGTGGGGCGTGCGGTGGCGCATGGGAATTTCATCCGGCATGTTCAGCTCGGCCAGCTTGGCGCGCTCGAAGGCGTCGATGTCCAGGCCCGCCGGGTCCATGGTGTGATAGGCCATGTCCATCAGCGCCGAGGCCAGATACTCGGTGGTCGAGAAGCCCTGGTTGAAGGTCGCGGCTTTCTTGATCTTGGCGACCAGTGCGGCGGGCATGGGTTCGCCCGTTTCGTGATGCACCAGGAACTGGTTGATGACCGCGTCGGTTGACAGCCAGTGCTCCAGCAACTGCGACTGGAACTCGGTATAGTCGCGGACGCCGCCATTCAGGGTTGGATAGGCGACGTTGGAGGACAGCGCATGCAGGGCATGGCCGAACTCATGGAAAAAAGTGCTGGCGTCGTCCCATGAAATGAGCACGGCTTCGCCCGGCGCCGGCTTGATAAAGTTCGAATTGTTGGACGAGAGAACAGTCTGCTTTCCGTCATAGGTTTCATGGCTGCGATAGCTGACCGCCCAGGCGCCGGACCGTTTGCCCTTGCGGGCGTAGGGGTCCAGATACCACAGGCCGATATGATCGCCTGACGCCCGGTCGGTGACTTCCCAGACTTTTACGTCGGGGTGAAATACGCTCACCGCGCCTTCCGGCACCGGCGCGAAGTCGAAACCGAATAATTCGCCGGCGACGAAGAACATCGCCTCGCGCAGCTTGTCGAGTTGCAGATATTGCTTCACCTCGTCGGAATCGAGATCATATTTCGCTTGGCGGACTTTCTCGGCGTAATGGCGGTAATCCCACGGCGCGATGGTGATACTTGCGTCCCCAGCGTCGGCAATGGCCTGCATGTCGGCCACTTCTTCCTTCACGCGGGCCAGCGCCGCCGGCCACACGGCTTGCATAAGCCCGTAGGCACGCGCCGGCGTTCTCGCCATGCGGTTTTCCAGCCGCCACGCGGCATAATTATCATACCCAAGCAGTTGCACACGCTCGTTGCGCAGGTTCAGGATTTCCGCGACGATGGCGTTATTGTCATGCTCGTCGCCGTTGTCGCCGCGATTGTAATAAGTACGCCAGACCGCCTCACGCAGGTCGCGCTCGGTGGAATAGGTAAGAAAAGGCGCCATCGATGAGCGGGTGTTGGTGATGGCATATTCGCCTTCGTGATCGCGCTCTTTAGCCGCGGCGGCAGCGGCCTGAACGAAGGAGGCCGGCAGTCCGTCCAGTTGATCCCGGGTAATGTAGGTAACGTAGCCTTCTTCGTCGGCCAGCACATTGTTGCCGAAGTCGGTATGCAGTGCCGCCAGACGCTGGTTTATTTCCGCATAGCGCGCCTTGGCGTCGCCCTCCAGGGTCGCGCCATTGCGGGCAAAGCCGTCATAGACCAACCCCACCAGGCGCTGTTGGTCGGGGCGCAGCATCGCCATCTCGTCGCCCTCATAAACCGCGCGGACGCGCGCGAACAGGGCCGCGTTCTGGGTTATTTTCGAATTGAATTCAGACAGTCTCGGCGCCATTTCGCCCTGGATTTCGCGGAATTCCGGCGACGAGAGACTGCGGCTCCATAGCCCCCAATACACGAACGCATTGTTCAGGGCGCTGCTGGTGCGCTCCATCGCCACAATCACGTTCTCGAATGTGGGCGGCTCGGGGTTGCCGGCAATCTCGTCTATCTCGGTCAGGGTAAGTGCCATGCCCTCTTCAAGCGCCGGCTTCACCGCCGCCAGGTCCATCTTGTCGAATGCGGGCACGCCGCCGTAAGGACCGGCAAAGTCTGCCAGCAGCGGGTTTGCGGTCTCGGTCGGTGTTTCATTCATGGCCGCGGTTTCAGCAGTTGTTTCTGTGTCTGTCCCGGCGCCGTTATCCGGCGTCGGTGCGGTGTCGCAAGCAGATGTCATGGAAATCAAAAGGGCGGAAACGCCCACCAATATAGGGTTGTTCATTGCCTTGTGCCTCGCTGTATATGTGGTGAACGGGACCTGTTGATTTTGTGGTCTGTTTCGCCTGCACCTGCACCTGCCCGTGGCTGTTATACACAAATTTCAATCTGGAATATCGGAAAAGCCGTTATTCGGCGGCAACTTCCTTTATGGGCACGGCGGAGTCGGCAAGTCTGACGGGGTCTATCTTCGTGCGGTTGGCGATCATTCTTTTGCCGGCCATGAAATCCGCCGGGGCGCTGACTGCCTCAACGGTCTGGATAAGATCGCCCTTCAGGTGAAAGACGGAGAATTTCCCGTCCGCGGGGTCGCCGCGGGTGATGATGCGGTCGCGATCAAAGGGCAGCCCGGCGATCTGCAGCTTGCAGTCATATTGATTTGACCAGAACCAGGGGACTTCCTCTTTGGGCGCCGGCGCGCCGGCAATGGCCGCGGCGGCCTGGCGTGCCTGCTCAACCGCGTTGGGCACGCTTTCCAGGCGAAACATCCTGTCGTAAAGGGGCAGGGGGCGTTTGGTCACATCGCCTATGGCGTAAATATCCGGGTCGGAGCTGCGCGCCGCGATATCAACCATAATGCCGCCATCGCATCTCAGCCCAGCGGCCTGGGCTATTTCATCATTTGGCACCGCACCGATGCCGATCAGCACGGCGTCGCCGGAAACACTCTCGCCGCCCGCAAGCCGCACCGCCGAGACCCGGCCATTGCTGCCTTTAAAGCCGGTTACACCTGATGACAGCAGAACCCTGACGCCGTTCCCTTGGTGCATCCCAAGGGCGAAAGCGGACACCGGCCCGGAGGCGACGCGGGCCAGCAGCCGGTCTTCCTGTTCGATCACGGTGACTTGAACCCCCAGCGCCCGGGCGGAAGCGGCCACCTCAAGCCCGATATAGCCGCCGCCGACAATGGCGAGCGATTTGCCCGCCGCCAGCACAGACTTGAGCGCCTCGGCGTCGGCCATGCTGCGCAGCGTCAGCAGTCCTGCAAGGTCGGCACCGGGCAGGTTCAGTTTGCGCGGGCGCGAGCCGGTGGCGATGATCAGCGCTCCGTAGTTCAGCGTCTCGCCATTAGAAATCTGAACGGTCTTGCCCGCGCGGTCGATTTCGGTTGCCCGCGCCCCCAGCCGCAGGTCAATGCCTGCGTCGGCGTAGAAATTCTCGCCCTTCAGCCGCAGCCTTGCGGCGTCGGTCTCGCCCTTCAGCCATTCCTTGGAAAGGGGAGGGCGCTGATAAGGGGCCAGCGGCTCTTTCCCGATCAGGGTTATGGTGCCTTCGAATCCTGCCTGGCGCAGCGCCGCCGCGGCGGTGCCTCCCGCATGCCCGGCGCCCAGAATGATGACGGATTGGCTCTCTCGACTGTCTTGCATCGCACGCGTAACCCAGCTAACTCCGGCGGTTTTTGTCCGCCCGGTTATCGGGCCTATTGCAGGATTAGTCCAGTGCCCGGGCGAGTGGGGCCGGGGCAGGGCAGAGCAGAGGGGGCGGAGCCGGGGCTGGGGAGAGGGGGCGGAGCCGGGGTGAGGTCAGAGATTGGTTCGTGCGGAGCGCCTCAGCAGTCTCTTTTTAGGACCGAGCTCTCACGCTGAGGTCTGAGATTGGTTCCTTGCAGAGTGCCTCAGCAGTCTCTTTTTAGGACCGAGCTCTCACGCTGAGGTCTGAGATTGGTTCCTTGCAGAGTGCCTCAGCAGTATCTTATTAGGAGCGAGCTCTCACGCTGAGGTCTGAGATTGGGTTCTTGCAGAGT
>JACZSK010000098.1:5000-10306 GCA_022574255.1 Pseudomonadota bacterium | reverse complement strand
TTTTCCGGGGCCCGCGCTAAACTCTTCTCTCCGGACAAGCCCTGATCTGGTGGGCAAGTCCGGTAGCAGTTTTTTGTTTTCCACTTCGGCCCCTGAGGCCTCCGCTTGGCGGGACTGCTCTCCCTTGTCGCAAGGGCCCGCGCTAAACTCTCTCATCCGGACAGGCCCTTGTCTGGCGGACCAGCCCGGCAGCGGCTGCAGGCCGCGAATTCCGAGTGCCTTATGTAACGACCCGCAGGGCCAATTGCAAGGCCCGCAACGGCCAGATTCCCGCTATTTTTGGCGCGGCCACCAAGCCGGACAAAGGCGGATCATCATGGCAACACCGAGCCACCCCGGCGCTCGTCTCCGGCACCGGAAAAGAACAGCCGGCCATCCTTTGTCAGCGCCTCAACAGAATGGGCGCCGCCGAAAAACATGTTGCGCCGGTCCCATATCTGAACCGAAGCGCAGGCCTCCAGAACCGCGCCCAATTGATCGAGTTCGAAACCGCCTTCGATGCTGAGGAGGCCGTCCTCCACATGCAGGCGCGGCGCCGAGACCGCCTCACCCAAAGGCATGCCATAATCGATAAGATTGACCAGCACCTGCAACAGCGCCGAGCGGATGCGGTTGGAGCCGCCCGACCCGGTGGCCACCTTGCGCCCCGCGACCGCGCCAGGGCCCGCCCCCGCCGGCCATTCAACGGCTGTCGGCGCCATCATCGAGGCCATGCGCCGGGCGGTTGGCCAGCGGTGAAAGCCGCCGGGATTAAGGTCTTCCTCGCCGAGCATATTATTCATCACAATGCCGGTGCCGGGCACCACATAGCCGGACCCCTCGCCGTTGGAAACGGTCAGGCTGGCGAGATTGCCGGCGCTGTCGATAACGCTGATCTGGGTGGTGCCGCGCCGCGCGCGGGGCCGGCCGGTCAGGCGCGCCCGATAGATATCGAGAAACTCCGCATCGAGCATGGCTTCGCCTGCCTCGCCCGCTCCTCCGCCCCTGGCCGCCATGTCGAGCCGCGCTTCGCCGGTCTCGCGAATGGCCGAGGCGATCAGCGCCACATGGTCAGCCGAGCCGAATTCAAATGCCGCCACATCCCTGCTCTCCAGGAGCTTCAGGCCGAACGCCGCCATCAGGCCACCGCTCGCCGGGGGCGGGTTGGTGTGGATGCGCGCGTTCCGGTATTCGAAGCTCAGCGGTTCGCGCAGAATAACCTGGTAGGCGGCAAGGTCGGCGGCGGTGATATGCCCGCCGGGCGTGCCGGCCATGTCCCGGGCAATCCGGTCGGCGATCTCGCCCTCGTAGAAAAGCGCTGCGCCCTCGCGCGACAGGGCCTCCAGCACATCCGCCAACTCGGGCTGGCGCAGAATCTCACCCTCGCCGACCAGCCCTTCGCCATTGGGGCTGCCGAATATGGCGCGGCTGGCTTTGGTGGCCAGAAAAGTTGGCCCGATAACGCCAAACAGATAGGCCTGGAAGGGGGTGATGGTGACGCCGCCGCGCGCCAGGGCAATGGCCGGCGCCATGATCTCGGCAATGGGCAGCGCGCCCAGATCGCCATGGGCCGCGAATAATCCTTTCACCATGCCCGGCACCGCCACGGTGCCCTTGCCGATATGAAATTCCTGCTGCGCCTCGCCGAAATCGGCAATGATGGGCTCGAATTCTATCTCGCTCTCGGGGCGGCGCAGCGCCGGGGTCTGGGCAAAGAAATCATAGACCCGGGGCTTGCCCTCGACCGGAAGAGCCAGCAGAAACCCGGCGGCGGCGGGGCTGGCCATCACCGGCTCGGTGGCGCAGGCGGTGACCAGCGCCGCCAGCGCGGCGTCGAAGGCATTGCCGCCGGCGCGTAAAATCTCGTCCGCCGCGCCCGCGGTCAACGGATGCCCGGCGGCAACAATTCCGTTTGTCGTGCCTTCTTTGGCGCCCATGATTTCCCTGTCCCCGGGAGATGGGGCAATATCGGGCCAAATCTGTCAAGGTCGCGCGGTCATGCGCCGGCTGCCGTGTCCATCCACAGTGTGAAGGGGCCGTCGCCCACCAGCGACACCTGCATCATGGCGGCGAAGCGCCCGGTTGCAACCTCCAGCCCGGCATCGCGGAGTTTCTCGCAGAAAAGATCATAGAGCCGCTCGGCTTCCTCGGGCGGCGCGGCGCGGGAAAAGCCCGGGCGGTTGCCCTTCCGCCATTCGGCGGCCAGGGTGAACTGGCTGACCACAAGAACCTTCCCGCCAACGTCGTGGATGGAGAGATTGGTCTTGGCATTTTCGTCGGCAAAGATGCGCAGCTTTGCGATCTTGCCGGCCAGATAATCGGCGGCGGCGTCATCGTCGCCCCGCATGGCACAGACCAGCACCAGCAAACCAGTGCCGATCTCCGCAATCTTTTCCCCGGCTGTCTCGCCGTCAACGGCAACCGAGGCCGAGGTTACTCTCTGGACAAGCGCGCGCATGGGGCATGGATAGCAAAAAACCCGCGCCCTGTACGTAATTACCGGGCGCGCGATTCACTTTCGTCACCCCGTTAATTGGGGACAGTATTATTGTAAAGTCAGTGGGCCACACCACTGCCCGACGAGATACTGTCCCCAATTAACAATGAAAACGCCGGCGGCGCAGGAGAGGGCAATAGACTCCGGGCCCTCTTGCGTGGCGCACTTTGGCCCGCAGTGACAGCTTTGCTGTTGACCGCCCTGGCGCGCCCAAAGAAAAACCCCGCCATAAAGCGGGGTTTTTGAGTCTCGGTGTCTTTGAGATTATGAATGGGTTTCTTCTTTGTTGGTCCCTCAGTCCCTTCTTGCGCGATGCGCATTGGGCGCGAACATCCGTTCGCTTGGCTTTCCTCGCATCAGCTCGGGCGCGCAGTCGCGCTTGCCTCGGGCTGAAGCCCTCGGGGATCTGATTATCCGGTCTTTGCAAGCCTGGCGATGACCTACTCTTCCGCAGCTTAAGCTGAAGTACCATCGGCGCAGCAGCCTTTCACGGCCGAGTTCGGGATGGGATCGGGTGGTTCGACTGCGCTATCGCCACCAGGCTAGCAAAAGCCGGATAATCACTTCTGCCGCATTGGTATACGGCATATGGGTATGCAGCCGGAAAAGCGTCCGGCGTGTTGAACAATGGGTATGTGTCTTGTTTAAGTGCCACATGTATCAGGGGATCAAGACTTATCCTGATCTCCAGACATGATGATGTTTGGATCAAGCCTATCGAGCAATTAGTACCAGTTAGCTTCACACATTACTGCGCTTCCACACCTGGCCTATCAACGTGGTGGTCTTCCACGGCTCTCAAGGGAAACCTTATCTCGAGGGGGGCTTCCCGCTTAGATGCTTTCAGCGGTTATCCCTTCCATACATAGCTACCCGGCAGTGCGGCTGGCGCCACAACCGGTCCACCAGAGGTATGTCCACCCCGGTCCTCTCGTACTAGGGGCAGCTCCTCTCAAGTTTCCAACGCCCACGGCAGATAGGGACCGAACTGTCTCACGACGTTCTAAACCCAGCTCACGTACCACTTTAATTGGCGAACAGCCAAACCCTTGGGACCTGCTCCAGCCCCAGGATGTGATGAGCCGACATCGAGGTGCCAAACACTGCCGTCGATATGGACTCTTGGGCAGTATCAGCCTGTTATCCCCGGCGTACCTTTTATCCGTTGAGCGATGGCCCTTCCACTCGGGACCACCGGATCACTATGACCGACTTTCGTCTCTGCTCGAGCTGTCACTCTCGCAGTCAGGCAAGCTTATGCCATTGCACTCTAACGACCGATTTCCGACCGGCCTGAGCTTACCTTCGCGCGCCTCCGTTACTCTTTGGGAGGCGACCGCCCCAGTCAAACTACCCGCCACAGAGGGTCCAGGATCCAGATTCATGGATCGCTGTTAGATATCAGGAACGATAAGGGTGGTATTTCACTGTTGCCTCCACGCCGACTGGCGCCAACGCTTCAAAGGCTCCCACCTATGCTACACATATCGCCCCTAATACCACTCTGAAGCTGTAGTAAAGGTGCACGGGGTCTTTCCGTCTAACCGCGGGTACTCCGCATCTTCACGGAGAATTCAATTTCGCTGAGTCGATACTGGAGACAGTGGGGAAGTCGTTACGCCATTCGTGCAGGTCGGAACTTACCCGACAAGGAATTTCGCTACCTTAGGACCGTTATAGTTACGGCCGCCGTTTACCGGGGCTTCGGTTCAAAGCTCTCACCTCTCTCCTTAACCTTCCGGCACCGGGCAGGCGTCAGACCCTATACGTCGCCTTACGGCTTCGCAGAGCCCTGTGTTTTTAGTAAACAGTCGCCACCCCCTACTCTGTGCCCCCTGCCAAAAGTTGCCTTCTGACAGGGCCTCCTTCTCCCGAAGTTACGGAGGCAATTTGCCGAGTTCCTTCAGCATCGTTCTCTCAAGCGCCTTGGTATGCTCTACCTGTTCACCTGTGTCGGTTTGGGGTACGGTCTATACGGTGGGGCTATTTCCTGGGACACCCAGGCCGCTCTCTCAATCCAATAAGAGAAAACAGCTTCCGGCATCCGTCACACACCACCAGGCCCAGTAATATTAAACTGAGTTCCCATCGACTACGCCTTTCGGCCTTGCCTTAGGGACCGGCTAACCCTGCGCTGATTAGCATTGCGCAGGAACCCTTGAACTTTCGGCGAGAGTGTCTCTCACACTCTTTGTCGCTACTCATGTCAGCATTCTCGCTTCCGATATCTCCACGACCCCTCACGAGGTCGCTTCATCGACTTACGGAACGCTCCGCTACCGCGTGACACCGAAGTGTCACACCCGCAGCTTCGGCAGGTATCTTGAGCCCCGTTACATCTTCGGCGCAGGACAACTTGTTTAGACCAGTGAGCTGTTACGCTTTCTTTAAAGGATGGCTGCTTCTAAGCCAACCTCCTGGCTGTTTTGGTCGTCCCACATCCTTTCCCACTTAGATACCATTTAGGGGCCTTAGCTGGCGGTCAGGGCTGTTTCCCTTTCGACTATGGACCTTAGCACCCACAGTCTGTCTGCCGAGCTATACTCTTCGGTATTCGGAGTTTGGTTAGGTTTGGTAAGGCTCGCGCCCCCCTAGCCCATCCAGTGCTCTACCCCCGAAGGTAAACACTCGACGCTCTACCTAAATAGATTTCGCGGAGAACCAGCTATCTCCCGGTTTGATTGGCCTTTCACCCCTAGGCACAAGTCATCCCCCCATTTTTCAACATAGGTGGGTTCGGCCCTCCAGTGCATGTTACTGCACCTTCAGCCTGCTCATGCCTAGATCACCGGGTTTCGGGTCTAATTCATGATACTAAGTCGCCCTATTC
>JACZSK010000186.1 GCA_022574255.1 Pseudomonadota bacterium | reverse complement strand
CTGCACGACGCGGCGGAGAAGGTTGTCGAGGACGGTGAGTACAAGCCGAAAGAGCCGTTGGTGTTTCGTAGGGTCGGCGATGTGAACCGTGCGTTCAACCAAGCGGTGAAGGCTTCGGGCATACTGCACTGCACGATTCGAGACTTGCGGGTAACGGCGCTGACCGATGGCCAGGACGCCGGATTGAATCAAAACGTGCTCCGAGACTTTGCCGGACACGCCAGCGTCCTGACGACTCAGGGGTATCAGCAGCCGAGCATTGAGAACAAGCGACGGGTTGCTGAATCGCTCGCGGCGCGACTGGCCGGCGTGCCGGTGGTCGTTTCGGCGCTGCACAGCACGGGCTGGCCCGACTCGTAACGGCCGGCGAGATCGGCGATGCAGCGGTATTCATCAGGCACGACGTCACCAGCGATGCCGACTGGCAGAGGGGATTGGCCGAAGCTGCCGAAAAACTTGGCCCGCTCACGACCGTGGTGAATTCGGCGGGCATCAGCGTACCCGCAAGCATTGAAGAGGCGACGCTGGATCACTGGCGCCAAACCATGCAGGTCAACGCCGACAGCGTTTTTCTCGGCTCTAAATATGGCGTTGCCGCGATCAAGGACCAGGCTGGCGCGTCGATTGTCAATATTGCGTCGTCGGTCGGCTTGAGGCCAACGTCGACGCTGGCGGCATATGCAGCCAGCAAGGCGGCGGTTCTCAGCCTGACCAAGACCACGGCGCTGCATTGTGCCGAGCAGGGTTACGACCTTCGCGTCAATGCGGTTCTGCCCGGCGCCACACGAACCCCGATGATGGAAGCGTATCTTGAGCAGGCCGAGGATTACGACGCCATGCTTGAAGGGTTCGCTTCTTTGCATCCCCTCGGTCTGACCGAGGCCAGCGATATAGCGAACGCAGTGCTTTACCTGGCCTGCGACGAAGCGAGAAAAGTGACGGGCATCTCCTTGCCCGTCGATGGCGGTTATTGTGCCGCCTGATAAAAATATAAGGGAACTCACCAGATGACTACCAACCGCCGAATATTGCTGAAATCGAGGCCCGAGGGCCTGCCCGGACCGCAGAATTTCGAGCATGTTGAAGAAGACCTGCAGGATCCGCCCGCCGATCATATTCTGGTGCGCAACATATTCCTTTCCCTGGATCCTGCGATCCGGAGCTGGATGGACGACGTGGAAAGCTACTTTCCGCCGATCGGTATCGGCGAGCCTATCCGCAGCACCACCGTCGGCCAGGTGGTCAAGAGCAACCATCCGGACTTCAAGGAAGGCCAGTATGTTCTGGGCCTCAACGGCTGGGAGGAATATTCGATCACACCGGGAGCGGGCTTTACCAATGTGATAGATGAGACAATCGTGCCGTCGATTTCCAATTATCTCAGCGTGCTCGGCGCGGTGGGGCTGACCAGTTATTTCGGCCTGCTTGACGTCGGTAAGCCCAAGGAGGGGGAAACCGTTCTGGTCTCAGCCGCCGCCGGGGCGGTTGGCTCTCTGGTCGGGCAGATAGCCAAGATCAAGGGCTGCCGTGCGGTGGGCATTGCCGGCTCACAGGAGAAGTGCGACTGGATCACCGGCGAACTCGGCTTCGATGCGGCCTTCAATTACAAAGAATGCAACGGCGTGGCGGAATTGTCGGCGAAGATGAAAGAAACCTGCCCCGACGGTGTGGATATCTATTTCGAAAATGTCGGCGGCGATATGCTGGAAGCGGCCCTCGACAATATGAACGAGTTCGGCCGCATCCCGGTGTGCGGCCTGATCTCGATCTATAACGAGACCGAGCCGCAGCCCGGCCCCACGAACCTGTGGCAACTGGTGATTAACAGCCTTCGGGTTGAAGGGTTGCTGATCAAGAATTATCTCGATCGCTTCCCCGAAGGCGCCCTGCAGATGGCGACCTGGCTCGGCGAAGGCATTGTCTGCGTCGGCGACGGTCCCCCGGATTCCGCCTGCCTGCCGCCATGCCCCGCCGATTGTTCAATCGTTCCGGATGGCCAGGTCAATGTGACGGACCTGCTGGCATTACTTGCGGGATGGGGGTCAACCGGTTCCTGTGATATGGCGCCTCCTGGAGGTGACGGCACCATCAATGTGACGGATCTGCTCGCCCTCCTTGCTGCCTGGGGGCCATGTCCCTGAGAGTGGTGCAAGGTGTCGTGAGTGATTTCTTCGCCCGGTTTCTGACCGGGCGTTTTTTTGTGACTCCGAATCCCGCCCCATATATCCG
>JACZSK010000185.1 GCA_022574255.1 Pseudomonadota bacterium | reverse complement strand
GTGGCGCGAGCGGAACATATCATGCTGGCCGCTCTCTCTCGGTTCCCGTCGCTTCATGGCAAATCTCCGTCAGTTTCAGAACAGTGAATCATACCGAAAAGACAAACGAAAATTGCAAGGTTATGCAGCTACGGACACGATTCCTGGCAAATAAAACACCTGAAAAACAGGATATTCACAAATCTATTCAATAGGTCGTGGATTTTTCACGACAGACTAAATAAATCTGACAACCAAGCCTACATTTTAGAGTAAGCCTCGGAACGGGGACCGCTGCGATAAGCCCGAACTTGATTGTAGTCATCGTCGTAACGCTCCCAATGCCGTGGCAATGCTGTCGACCACCGGCCCCCAATCGTCGGGAGTCTGCTGGCGAAACAGGCGTGCAGTGGGGTACCAGGGGCTGTCGTTTCGATGCAGTAGCCAGCGCCAATCGGGGATGAATGGGAGCATGATCCACACAGGTTTTCCCAGCGCGCCCGCCAAGTGCGCCACCGATGTATCGACGGTGATAACCAGGTCCAACAGACTGACAACAGCCGCCGTATCGGAATAATCTCTGATCGCCGCACCCGTGTCGGCCAATTTGATCCCCTTGGGCAGGGATGCAATCTGCCGCCGGGCATGCTCGTCCGGTTGCAGACTGTGAAATCGAAAGCCGGTCAGTTTAAATACCGGCATCAGGGCTGCCAAGGATATGGAGCGTAAGTGGTCCTCAAAATATGTGCTGCGCCCTTGCCAGGCGATCCCCACCTGAATCTCGTCATTCCCGGCGATCCTGTTCGCCCACAATTCAATGGGTTCAGAAGGTGAAGTCAGATAAGGGATTGAGGTTGAACTCACCATCTTTTCATTGACGCTGAGGATTTGTCCCAAGCTCATCATGTTTACTTGGCAATCGAAATTCGGCATAGGCGCCCCCCGTTCAACAAACTGCTTCACCATGGGGAAGGAGGCCTGAAACAAGCCTGTCAACTCGGGAAAGCAATCTACTATGACCGATCCGGCCCGCTCGGTCACCTCTGGGATGAAACGGGAAAACTGGATCATGTCGCCAAAGCCTTGTTCGGAAATCAACAGGAGTGTGCGGCCTTTCAACGGGCTTCCATCCCAGCTTTTCCGGACAAGATCGGGGTTTTTTGAGTTAAACCGGACCAGATCGTCACGGTTTTCGTATAGGCGCCAGCCTTCTTCGAAACGGCCGTCAAGCAGCAACATCATCGCCAAATAGTAACTGGCGCTATGAAAGTTTGAACGGTTCCGCACCGCGTTTCGCAAGGCCTCGATTGAGGCTTCAATCCGGCAACGGGATCTCAATATAAGCCCAAGGTTATTCCAAGCATCCGGATCGTCGGGCCAGTTGTCCAGGAATCGCCGATAGGATGCCTCCGCGCCATCGAGGTCCCCTTGCTTGTGTAAAGCTATAGCGGCATGAAGGGAGTTATGGCGTTCATTGAATGAAATGACTGACTCTTTCTGACTACTCTGTGCCGGAGTTCAGGCGAAAGTCATGTAGCCCGCCTCTCCAAGCTTGCCTCCAAGCAAGCCCGAAACAGGCAAACAGATAACCTTCAAGCCGTATCCGACGATACCCAATCCCACTCTCAATGAAACAAATTTGACTTCGTCACAAACGAGGATGCGCCCTGTTCTTCAATCGAAATGGTGCGGCGGATTTCGTCGGTCTTGAAGCCCAGCGCCATGGGCCGGGTGACGCCGGGCAGGACGACCACGTCATAGAGCTCTTCGACGACGCCGCCGATGCGCACCCAATGGACGATATCGCCGCTGCGCAGATCGATGACCAGCAGGCCGCAGCGCGCTTCGGCGTCGCGGCTCGCCAGGTTGTCGTCGAGGGCCAGGCCCGAGAAGGTCTTGTTGCCGCGCGGCCTGGACAGCCCGATCACCGCGAAGTCGCCGATGAAGGCGAGGCCGCGCGCATAGCCCGGACAGAAGGTCAGGTGTTCGAATTTGCCCGCCGCCGTATCGACATGGCCGAAGAACCCGGTGCCTGAATCGAGCAGCCACAGCTTGTCGCGATAGAGCCTCGGCGAATGGGGCATGGAGAGCCCCGAGACGACGATCTCGCCGCTTTCCACGTCGATGACGCAGCCGCCGTCCTGGCGCCTGTCGCGCCAGCCGTCGGCGACATCGCTCTGGCCGACCGCCGTGACGTAGGCCGGGCGGCCGCCATTCGAAGCCCCGTTCGAACCATAATCCATGGCCAGGCCGTTGAGGTGGC
>JACZSK010000097.1 GCA_022574255.1 Pseudomonadota bacterium | reverse complement strand
ATCGGCGCTGACGTCGTCGTTCGACGCACCGGCAGCACAAGGATTGCACGGATTACAGCCGCCGCAGGGGTTGCAGCCGCCGGACGCTGCACAGGGGTTCGCCGCCGCGCAGGGATTACAGCCGCCACAGCCACCGGCCGCGCAGGGGTTTGCCGCCGCGCAGGGATTACACCCGCCACAGCCGCCCGCCGCGCAGGGGTTCGCCGCCGCGCAGGGATTACAGCCGCCCGCCGCGCAAGGATTACAGGGGCTGCAGCCTTCGCTGGGCTTTTCCCCCATTGCCAGTCTCTGCACTGCCTGGCTCTGGGCATGCGCAGGAGCGGCTACGGCCACCGGGTTCTCAGCCGGCGCGGCACCGGGGCGCGCCATGCCAACACTCGTCGCCGAGATTGTAATGGCCAGCCCCGCCATCGCCACAACGATGGGCAGCGCGGTGGCCGATTTAAGTTCGCTCTTGAATTTCATGACGTCTCCGGTGATCAGTTTATGAATGACAGGCAGGAAAATAGACGATGAACCGCCCCTTCGCCATTCAAATCAGCGCACTTTCTCGTGAGCGGTATTTTGCCCGAAGTTTATCTTGAGATACGAGACGCTCAGGCGGTTTCCTGCGCCTCGCCGGGGTCAGATAAAGGATGCTCCAGAAGGGGCAATATCTCCTTCGGAACGACCTGCCAGAAGCGGGCCAGCGAGGCCTCCCAGTTGGCCAGAATATGCTTGGCCTGAACCGATCCGGTCTGCTCCGCATGCTCTTCAATCAGGGCCCGCAATACGCCTTCCCAATGGTCAGACGCCAGCCGCTGGTAAACCAGGGAATCCGGGTTGACACGATCCTCGAAGCGTTTTTCCTTGTCCATCACGAAGGCCATGCCGCCGGTCATTCCGGCGCCGAAATTATCGCCCACGGAGCCCAATATGGCGACCCGGCCGCCGGTCATATATTCGCAGCCGTTGGCGCCGCATCCTTCAACCACCGCCGTGGCGCCGGAATTGCGCACCGCAAACCGCTCGCCCGCCTGCCCCGCCGCGAACAGCTTGCCTGATGTGGCGCCATAAAGAACCGTGTTGCCGATAATGGTGTTGCGCGCCGCCACGAAACGCGTGCGGTTCGACGGAAATATCGCGATGGTCGCCCCCGACAGGCCCTTGCCCACATAATCGTTGGCGTCGCCCTCAAGAACAATCTTCAGTCCCTGCACCGCGAAGGCCCCCAGCGACTGCCCGGCGGAGCCCTTGAGCATAAGTTCCACATGGCCGGGCTTGAGGCCATACATGCCGAACTGGCGCACGATCTTTGAAGAAAAGCGCGCGCCCACCGCCCGGTCGGTGTTGCGAATGGTGTAGGTGAGCTGCATTTTTTCGCCGCGGGCAAAAACCGGCTCGGCCTGCTCGATCATCTGCAGGTCCAGGGGGTCGGGCACCGGGTTGCGGGTTTTGACCTGGCAATAGCGCATGTTCTCGGGCGCATCGACCTGGGCCAGCAAGGGGTTCAGGTCCAGGTCATCGAGATGGGGGTCGCCCCGGTTGGCCTGACGCATCAACTCGGTATGGCCAATGATTTCGCGCAAACTGCCGGCGCCCAGCCGCGCCAGTATCTCGCGCGTCTCTTCGGCAATAAAGCTGTAAAGATTGATCACCTTTTCCGGCGATCCGGCGAATTTCGCGCGCAAGGCCTCGTCCTGCGTGCAAATGCCCACCGGGCAGGTGTTGGAATGGCATTGGCGCACCATGATGCAGCCCATGGCCACCAGCGACGCCGTGCCGATGCCAAATTCCTCGGCCCCCAGAATGGCGGCGATAACCACGTCGCGGCCCGACTTGATGCCGCCATCGACACGCAGCCGCACCCGACCGCGCAGCCCGTTCAATGTCAGCACCTGGTTGACTTCGGCAAGGCCGATTTCCCACGGCGTGCCGGCGTATTTGATGCTGGTCATGGGGCTGGCGCCGGTGCCGCCCGAATGGCCCGATATGAGGATAACGTCGGCATGGGCTTTAGCCACGCCGGCGGCAATGGTGCCGATGCCCGCAGACGAGACCAGCTTGACGCAGACCCGCGCCTCTGGATTTATCTGTTTCAGGTCGTAGATCAGCTGCGCCAGATCCTCGATTGAATAGATGTCGTGATGCGGCGGCGGCGAAATCAGCGTAACGCCGGGCGTTGAATGGCGCAGCCGCGCGATCATTTCGGTGACCTTGAAACCGGGAAGCTGGCCGCCCTCGCCCGGCTTCGCCCCCTGGGCAATCTTGATCTCGATCTCGCGGCAATTGTTCAGGTATTCGGCGGTCACCCCAAAGCGCCCCGACGCCACCTGCTTGATCGCCGAATTGGCATTGTCGCCGTTGTCGAAAGGCTTGTAGCGTTCGGGGGCCTCGCCGCCTTCGCCCGACACCGCCTTGGCGCCGATGCGGTTCATTGCAATGGCCAGGGTCTCATGGGCTTCCGGCGACAGCGCCCCCAGCGACATGCCCGGCGAAACAAAGCGCTTTCTTATTTCGGTAACGGATTCGACGTTTTCCATCTCCAGCGCCGCCGGACCCTTGCGAAAATCCAGAAGGTCACGCAGATTGATGGGCGGCAGGTCGGCCAGGCCCTTCACATAGCGCTGGTACAGTTTCTGGCTGTTGCTCTCGCAGGCGTTCTGCAGGGTGTGGATCAGGCTGCCGGCAAAACCGTGGGTCTCGCCCTGCGCGCGGTAAACAAAAGAGCCGCCGATGGGCAGGGTGACCACGTCGCCGACAAATGCCCTCGCATGCTGGTCCAGCACCTTTTTCTTGATGCCCGACAGGCCGATGCCGGAAATCTTGGAGGGCATGCCGGGGAAAAACTCGGCCACCAGAGCGCGCGACAGGCCCAGAGCCTCGAAATTATAGCCCCCGCGATAACTGCTGATCACCGAGATGCCCATCTTGGCGATAATTTTATAGAGACCCTCTTCAATGGCCTTCTTGTAATTGGCAATCGCCTGATCCAGGGAAAGCTTGCCGTACAGCCCGCGGGCGTGGCGGTCGGCAACGGCTTCCTCGGCCAGCCAGGCGTTCACGGTGGTGGCGCCAACCCCGACCAGCACGGCGAAATAGTGACTGTCCAGGCATTCGCTGCTGCGCACGTTCAGGCTGGTGAAGCTGCGCAGGCCTTTGTTCATGAGATGCGAATGGACACCGCCGGTGGCCATGATCATGGGGATCGCGGCGCGGTCGGGAGCCATCGCCTCATCGCTGAGAAACAGGTGCCTGCGCCCCTCGCGGACCGCTTTTTCCGCCTGATCGCGAATGCGCTGCAGCGCCCGCGTCAGGGCGCCGGGGCCGCCCGCGGCATCGAAGGTACAATCAATACGCAGCGCCGCTTCGCCCCAGTGATCTTTCAGCACCGCGTATTCGGCGCTTACCAGTACCGGGCTGTCCAGGATCAACACCTTGGACTGCGGATTGTCCTTGTCCAGCACGTTGCCGAAATTGCCGAAGCGGGTTTTCAGGCCCATGACGCGGCGTTCGCGCAGGCTGTCGATGGGCGGATTGGTAACCTGGCTGAAGCTCTGGCGGAAGTAATGCGCCAGGCTGCGGTAGCGCGTTGAAAGAACGGCAAGCGGCGTGTCGTCGCCCATTGAGCCGATGGGCTCTTTCGCCTCTTCGGCCATGGGATGCAGAATGATCTCCATATCCTCATGGGTAATGCCCACCGCGGTTTGGCGCCGCAGCAGGTCGGGCCGCGCCATGCGCTTCTGCACCGGCATCCTGTCGGGCAGAATATCGGCAAAATCCTTGAAACCATCCAGCCACTGATCGAAGGGATAGCTGCTGGCCAGGCGATCTTTTATTTCGCGGTTGCGGTAAAAAATACCCTTCTCCAGATCAACGGCGATCAGGTGGCCCGGCCCCAGCCGGCCTTTTTCCACCACCTTCTTGTCGGACACCGGCATCATGCCTGTCTCGGAGCCCACGCAGAGCAATTTGTCGCGGGTCAGCGTATAGCGCAGCGGCCTCAAGCCGTTTCGGTCCGACCCGGCGATAACCCAGCGCCCGTCGGTGGCGGCCAGGGCCACGGGCCCGTCCCAGGGCTCCATCACGGAATTGGAATAATTGTACATGGCGCGGTGGGCCGGCGGCATGGTCGGCTTCTGCCCAAAGGCTTCGGGAATCAACAATGTCTTGACCATGGGCGCCGAACGGCCCGCCTGCACCATCACTTCAAACACCGCATCCAGGGCCGCCGAATCCGATGCGCCCGCCGGTATTACCGGCTTTACTTCCTCTGACCGGTCGCCGAAGGCAATCGACGCCATCTGGATTTCGTGGCAGCGCATCCAGTTCTTGTTGCCGCGTATGGTATTGATCTCGCCATTGTGGGCCAGCGTGCGGAAAGGCTGCGCCAGCCACCATTCGGGAAAGGTGTTGGTGGAATAGCGCTGGTGAAAAATGGCGTAATTCGAGACGAACCTTTCATCCAGAAGGTCGGGATAGAAAGTTGACAACTGCTCGGCCAGGAACAGGCCCTTGTAGACCACCGAACGGCAGGACAGCGAGCAAATATAAAGCCCGCGGATCTGATCCTTGATCACCGCCCGCTCGATGCTGCGGCGGATCAGATAGAGATCGCGCTCGAAGGCTTCATCGTCGAGGCCGCGCACATTGGCGACCATGATCTGTTCAATCTCGGGCCGGGTATCCTGGGCGCGTTCGCCGATTACCGCGATATTGATAGGCACCCGCCGCCAGCCGTAAATGTAATAGCCGCGGCGGAGAATCTCGGTCTCGATTATGGTGCGGCAGGCTTCCTGTGCCGCCAGGTTGGTGCGCGGCAGAAAGACCATGCCCACGGCCAGCTTTCCGCCCATCGGCGTATGACCGGTGCGCTCGACATGCTCCTTGAAGAAATCCTGGGGAATTTGCACATGAATACCGGCGCCGTCGCCGGTCATGCCGTCGGCGCCTACGGCACCCCTGTGCCACACCGCTTTAAGCGCCTCGATGGCCCGCTCGACCACGGCGCGCCGGGGCTTGCCATCGGTGGCGGCAACAAAGCCCACACCGCAAGCCTCATGTTCATCGCCCGGATCATAGAGGCCGAAGGCAGGCATGCCGCCGCCGGGATAATTTCGATCAGAGGCCATCAGACTGCGTATTCCTGCTCAAAGGTCTTGAGGAAGGCGTCGGCGCTGGCCGGTTTCTCCAGCCCCGCCTTGTTCAGCAAAAAGCGGTGAATGCGACCCGCCGCCTTGCGCCCGTCATGGATTGCCCAGACCACCAGCGAGGCGCCGCGCATAACATCTCCGGCGGCAAAAACGCCGTCCAGCCCGGTCATCAGCGTATCCGGGTCGGTCTCCACAATGCCGCCAGAGCCAACCATAAGATCGGGCGCCGCAAATAATTCGGGCAGGGCTTCGGCGTCAAAACCGAGGGCCTCAATGGCCAGGTCCGCGTCCATCGAAAAGGTGGAATCAGGCACCGGTTGTGGCGCCCGCCGCCCCGAGACATCGGGCGAGCCGAGACGCATGCTTTGGGCGCGGACACCGACCAGCCGGCCATCACCCAGGAAGGCTTTTGGCGCCGACAGCCAGACAAACTCGACGCCTTCTTCCTCGGCGTTGCCCACCTCGAAGCGCGATCCCGGCATGTTTTCGCGGTCGCGGCGATACAGGCATTTCACCGATACGGCACCCTGACGCACGGCCGTGCGCACGCAATCCATGGCCGTGTCGCCGCCGCCAAGCACCACCACTTTTTTCCCCGCGGCGTTGAGCCTGCCGTCATTGAATTCCGCCACGTCGTCGCCCAACGCCACCCGGTTGGCCGCGGTCAGGTATGCCATGGCGGGCTCGACCCCGGCCAGGGCGGCACCGGGAAGACAGGCGCTGCGCGCCTTGTATGTGCCGGTGGCCAGCAGAACAGCATCATGGCGCTGGCGCAGCTCGGCAAAGGTGATATCGCGACCGATTTCCACATTCAGATGAAACGCGATGCCGCCTTCCTCAAGGCGGTCCACCCGCTGCATCACAAGCTGCTTCTCCAGTTTGAAGTCGGGAATGCCGTACATAAGCATGCCGCCGGCGCGGTCATAGCGATCATAAATGGCGACCGAATAGCCACGCTTGCGCAACTCCTCGGCCGCCGACAGTCCCGCGGGACCGGCGCCGATAATGCCCACCGACTGATCGCGCTGGCGGGCCACCCGCAGGGGCTCTACCCAGCCCTTTTCCCAGGCGGTGTCGGTAATATGCTGCTCGACAGCGCCGATGGTGACCGCCTCAAAGTCTTTTTCAATGACGCAACTGCCTTCGCATAATTTGTCCTGCGGACAGATGCGCCCGCAAATCTCGGGCATATTGTTGGTCGCGGACGAAATCTGATAGGCCTCTTCCAGCCGGTCCTCGGCGGCCAGCTTGAGCCAGTCGGGAATATTGTTCTGCAGCGGGCAGCCTATCTGGCAATAGGGAATACCGCATTGCGAGCAGCGCGACGCCTGTTCGGCCGCAGCCGCGGCGCTGTAACGGGTGTAAATCTCGCTGAAATCCTCACGGCGCACATCAGCCGCGCGCTTGCCAGGAAGCGCCCGTCCGGTGGTGGTAAATTTCAGCATACGTGTGGACACGCAATACCTCCTCATGCGACGAAACCCGTGTCCGTCGCTATCTTGAATATAAGTGTGTGGTGATCGCCCGTCGGGCGGCGTCCCCCCTTGCCGGACGCCCATCGAAATTGCCGATATTCACACTGGTAACAATATTGCCAGAAAAATGCCTAAAACGCAAGATTCACAGCCGTTTTGCGACCTCTTCAGGCTCTTTTCCGGTGCAAACTTTCGATCAGCAGCCTTTTCAGCCCCTCTTGCACGCATTTTCGCTGTCAGACAGAATTCAGCCGGATCATGGGTTTGAATCCCGGCCCTAAACAAATGATTCACATATCCCGGACTATGTTTGGGGTGGTCAACAATCGAGAATAAGTCGAGTGAGTTCCCCGAGATCATGAATATGTCTGAATTTCCGGATATCAAGGATGCCAGAATCTTTGCCCAGGCGGCGCTGAACAACATGTCGCGCAACGGCGTGCCGCCCGGCCCCCGGAATTTCGAAATCTGGTTCGCCTACGCCGCCGGCACATCGCCGGAGCTCACCGCGCAAATGGACCAACTTATCGAAGCAGGAAGCGACTTCACCACAGACGTGAGCCGAGATCTTTTTGACCGCTTCGGCGATCAGGATTCAGGGGCCGAGCAGGCGCGATTGATTTCACATGATTTGCTGGGGACACTGCGCTTCATCCAGGACGCATTCGACGCCACTGAACTCGGCCAACTGGAGTTTTATGAAAGGCTGGATCACTATTCGGAACGGCTTGAGAGCGCCGACAGCGCTGCGGATATCACGCGGATACTCGAGGAAATTGTCGTCGACACGGTACAGGTGCGCGAGCAGACCGGTAATTTGAAAAGCAAGCTGGCCGAATCCACCAAGCTTGTCCGGGACTTGCGCAACCGTCTGGAATCAGCAAACAAGGATGCGGTGACCGACCCGCTGACCGGCATTCCCAACCGCCGCTATTTTGAAGTGGAACTCGACAAGGCGGTCGCCGAGGCCGAGGCCGGCAACGACCCGCTCTCGCTGATGTTCATCGATATCGACCGTTTCAAGGATTTCAACGACAAGCATGGTCACCATACCGGCGATATCGTGCTGCGGCTGGTGGCCTGGCAGATAAGCGACTGCGTGGGCGAACGGGGCCTCGCCTGCCGCTACGGCGGCGAAGAGTTCGTTGTCTTGCTGAAAAACACTGACGACCATACGGCGCTTGTCATGGCCGAAAAGATTCGAATTATGATCAGCCGCAAAGAGGTAACGCACCGAAAATCAGGCAAATCCTTTGGCAGAATAACAATATCCTGCGGGCTGACCCTGTTTAAGCCGGGCGATGATCCCGGTTCCTTCCTGGGACGCGCCGACAGCCTTCTTTACCAGGCCAAGGAAGCCGGGCGAAACCGCGTCATGCGGTCGACGCCAGACGATGAGGCTATGAACCAGACGATGAGGCTATGAAAAGGAAAACAGCGGCCTCCTGATCCGTCTGCTGCGACTATTGGTCACGCGCACTTAAATTCAAGATGCTTTATAATTAGATATCTTTTGGGAGGTCCCAAATCCGCTGCGACGAGCGGGTTGGTCGGACCCGTTCCCGCAGCCTGAACAGCGCGCGGGAGTATATCATTTTTAAGAAATTCCAGAACTGGTTCTGGCGGCCCAGCAAGAAATACGCGTGGGGCGCCGTCTTCATCGTCGGCATGACCATGGGCATAACTTCCATGACGGGGCTGACCGCTTACATCGAATATACCAACACGCTCGAGTTCTGCATTTCCTGTCATGACATGAAGGAAACAGTGTTTCCCGAATATCAGCAGTCGAGCCACTATACCAACCACGAAGGCGTCCGCGTCATCTGCTCCGACTGCCACGTGCCCAAAGCCTTCCTGCCCAAAATGCTGCGCAAGGCGGCGTCGGTTAACGAGCTGTATCACAAAATAATTGGCACCATCGACAACAAGGAGCTGTTCGAGGCGCGGCGGCTGCATCTGGCCGAAAGAGTCTGGGCAAGCATGGAAAAAAGCGACTCCCGGGAATGCCGCAATTGCCATTCCTATGAAGCGATGGATTTCAAGAAACAGGGCGAGGTCGCCCAAAACGCACACCCGATGGCGATCGAAAACAAGCTGACATGTATCGACTGCCATAAGGGTGTCGCCCACAAACTGCCGGAGGGTTATTAGGCTGCGCCATCACCAGGGTTGATGGCGCTAATAAGGAAAGGAGGTCTCCTATGGCCAATCCCCGCGCAAGAAACAGAGCCTTGGCCGGTATTACTGCGGTCGGCCTGGTCATGGCAGTGGTCGCCATGACCAAAGCAGCTGAAGTCACCAGCTTCGCGGAAGACATTTATCCGATCATCCAGATTCGCTGCCTGTCCTGCCACATACCCGGCGGCGCCGGCTATGAGGCCAGCGGCCTGGACCTGCGGACTTACGAAGGCCTGATGAAAGGCACCAGGTTCGGCCCCATGGTGGTGCCGGGCAATGTCATCGAAAGCAACCTGCTAACCATGATTGAAGGCCGGGCGGAGATTCACATGCCCTTCAACAAGAAGCTGCTGACCAAATGCGAGCGGCTGGCATTCCGCCGTTGGGTGCAGCAGGGCGCGAAGGACAATTGAGCGGGCTGTCCGGCGGCAGAATACAGGAGACGAGACCGTGACGAATTCAACGATTCTCAAGGCGATGGGGTTGTGCCTGCTGGCTGCAGTTGCAGGCGCGGCACCAGCGGCGGCAAGCCAGGAAATAGCGGGTGACGCACGAAAAGGAGCGGCTGTCTTCAAGGCCAAATGCGGTTTCTGCCACGCCATCAAGGCCGATACCCACAAGATGGGACCGTCGATGGCCGGCATTTACGGCATGAAAGCAGGCACCACCGGCTTTGAGCGTTACCTGGGCCTGAGGGATGTGGATTTTGTCTGGGATAATGAAACCCTGGACGGCTTCCTCAAAGACCCCAGGGAGTTCCTGGGACGCGGCACGACCATGCCAACCGAGATGCGAAGCGCCAGGGACCGCGCTCACCTGATCGCCTATCTGAAGACGCTATAGCTGGCAGAAAAAGGGCGCAGCCCTTGGCGGCCACTTCCTGATCCGGCGACTATTGCGCCGTGGCTATTCCGCGGCCTGGACGAATTGTGCGGCCTCGGTGGATTCAGCCATGGCGCTGGTCGAGGAAGTGCCGCCCGACAGCGCATTACTCACCGCATCAAAATACTGCGTGCCCACTTCCCGCTGGTGGCGGGTGGCGGTGTAGCCCGCTTTTTCAGCCGCGAATTCAGCCTGCTGTAATTCCGTATAAGCGGCCATGCCGCCATCCTTGTAGGCCGCGGCCAGCTCGAACATGGAATGGTTCAGGCTGTGGAATCCGGCCAGCGTGACGAACAGGAATTTATAGCCCATGGCGCCCAGCTCGCGCTGGAAGCTGGCGATGGTCGCCTCATCCAGGTTGTCCCGCCAGTTGAAGGACGGCGAGCAGTTATAAGCCATCATCTTGCCCGGATGCTCCTTCTGGATGGCCTCGGCGAAACGCCGCGCATCTTCCAGGTTGGGCTTTGAAGTCTCCCACCAGACGAGATCAGCGCATTTGGCGAAGGCGAGACCGCGCTTGATGCAATGATCGACGCCGGTGCCTTCCTTGAGACGGTAAAACCCTTCGGGGGTGCGCTCGCCGGTGATGAATTCGCGGTCGCGCTCGTCGATGTCCGAGGTAATCAGCATGGCGCTCTCGGCGTCGGTGCGGGCCACGATGATTGTCGGCACGCCGGATATATCGGCCGCCAGCCGCGCCGCCATAAGATTTTTCTCATGCGCTTGCGTCGGGATCAGCACCTTGCCACCGAGATGGCCGCATTTTTTCTCCGACGCCAGCTGGTCCTCGTAATGCACCGCCGCCGC
>JACZSK010000184.1 GCA_022574255.1 Pseudomonadota bacterium | reverse complement strand
TGCGATTTTGATCCGGCGTCGATCTCGCAAATAGAGGCGCCGCGCCCGGCGCCCTCTGCGAGCGACATATCGCGGGTGATGGAATTGCTGTCTGCGGCGAAGCGCCCGGTGCTGGTAGCTGGTGGCGGCGTGGCGCGCTCGGGGGCAACCGCCGCCTTCCGGCAGCTTCTCGATTTGACCGGCCTGCCGGCCACCACATCGATGAACGGGCGCGGTATCATCCCAGCCGATTATCCTGCCCATGTGGGCAGCGGCGGCATTCTTGGTGGCGAGGCGGTGGTTAAAGTATTTGCCGAAGCCGACCTGGTACTCGCTGTCGGCTGCAAGATTTCCAGCTGGATGCCGCTGAACAAGCCGCCGCTTTATCCGTCTCCCCCGGGGCAAAAGCTGATTCAGGTGGATATGTCGGAGCGCGTCACCGGCCGCAATATGAAGGCCGATATCGCCATACTGGCGGATGCCCGCGAGTTTCTCGAGGCGCTTTCCGCCGCAGTCGACGGCGCTTCGCTGGCCGCGGACCCGGACTGGATTGCAGAAATGGCCAGCGCCCATGCGGAGTACCGCGGCGTTGTTGCGGGCATAGCCGACGCCAAATTTACCGAGGGCACCAAGATTTTGAATGAAGCAGCGGCTACCCGCGAGATCATTTCGCTGCTGCCCGACGATGTAATTGTGGCGGTGGACGGCGGACAGATCATGGAATGGGTCCATACCTTCTACCATCCGGCCAGCCCCGAGGATGTTCTGTTCAACCCCGGCATGGGCCATCTGGGCATGGGGCTGCCGGCCGCCAATGCCGCAAAAGCTGCCCATCCTGATCGCCCGGTTGTCTGCATTACCGGTGACGGCGCCATGGGCTGCACGGTGCAGGAGCTGGAGACCGCCGTGCGTTACGGGCTGAACGTCATTACTTTCGTCCTCAACGATTCCCATTGGGGCATGTACCGGCCTTTAGGCGAGAGCATTTTGTCGAACAATCCGTTGGTCTTCGGCACAAAACTGGGCGACGTGGATTTCGGCATGGTGGCGCGCGGCTTCGGCTGTCATGGTGATACCGTGACGACGCTGGAGGAAATTCCGGAGGCTTATGAAAAGGCGCTGGCGTCCGGAAAACCCGCAGTGATCAACGTGATTGTCGATTTCACTCCACATCCTATCGATGCGTTCTGGGTCGGGTATGTTTTGGAGGGCGCCAATCTCATTCCGCCGGAAATGATGCCCTAAAAGCCACAGAGGTGACCATATGAACAAGCAAAGTGCGATCGAATCTCCGATTAAGCGCAAGCGCGTGCGTCCCAGGAGCAAGCCGATCCCCGCAGAGGGCGACGATGGACTTTTCACGGAGTCCTGGTTCCCCATCTGCATGTCCAAGGAGCTGCCCCAGGGCAAGATCGTCGGACGGCCTTTCATGGATGGCCGGGTGGTGGTCTTTCGCGGAGACGACGGGATCGCCCGTGTATTCTCCGCCTATTGCCCCCATGTGGGGGCCGACCTGGCGGCGGGGCAGGTTGTGAACAACCGTATCCAATGCGGTTTTCACAAATGGGAATTCAACACCGACGGCTGGTGTGAGAAGACCGGCCTGGGCGATCCGCCGCCCAAAACCGCCTGCCTGTATAAATTTCATTCGGTGGAAAAATTCGGCCTGATCTGGGCCTTCAATGGCGCCGAACCCTGGTGGGAAATTCCCGACTACCCGACGCCCGAGGAAGACCTTGCTTTCCTGATCGATTACGACGTGCCGCCGCTGCCGGTTGATCCATGGGTGGTCTGTGCCAACACGCCGGACTGGCAGCACCTGAAGGCGGTCCACCGGCTCGATTTCGATCACGAGTGGCTCTACGACAAGATCGCCTGGACCGACCATTCCATGGAATATGACCTGGACGCGAAACTCGATGGCGGCGACGGGCCATCGTTGAACGCACGGGTGGGAATCTTCGGCACCAGCTTTTTTCGCCTGCACGGCGAGTTCATGGGGCAGAAGATTTTTGCCATGACCGCCTTTCAGCTTTTGGCCCCCGGCAAAACGCAGGTCTTCTATTCGCTGGCCACCACCAAGAGTGACGGCACACCTGAAGATGACGCCCGGGTGGCGGCCACCCTGGATATTCTGTTCCGCCTGGGGAAAAGCATCGTCACCGATGACCGGCCACTGCTGCATACGCTGAAATATGCACCCGGTGTGATGACCGAATCGGACAGGTCATTGAATAAATATCTGCAGATGGTGCGCAATTTCCCTCG
>JACZSK010000096.1 GCA_022574255.1 Pseudomonadota bacterium | reverse complement strand
CGACCCCGCGTGCGGCCCTCCGACGGGTCCGCCGAAGAGCCGTCACGGCCTCCGTCACTGGCCTCGCTGCGGGTCGATTTTTGTCCCCTCGCAGGCTGTGTTTCACCGGCCTCGACGGGGGCCGGGGGCGGCGAAGATGCGGGGGCGGATTGAGCCGGTTTGGCACCGCCTCCGTCTTGAATAATTATCAGTTTCCTGCCGATCAGCGATTCGATGGCATCGACATATTTCTGGTCTCTGCGGGTGGCGATGGAAAATGCTTTTCCGGGGCGACCGGCGCGGCCGGTGCGTCCAACCCGATGCACGTAATCTTCGGCATGTATGGGAATGTCGTAATTAAATACATGGCTGACCGAGGGGATATCCAGGCCCCTTGCCGCAACGTCGGAGGCGATCAGGAATTTTATTTCGCCGCCCTTGAAGCGGGCCAGCACGTCCGTGCGGTCGGCTTGATGCATATCGCCGTGTAACTGCGCGATGTCGAACCCGGCGCGCTTCAAGGATGCGTAAATCGCCTTCACCTCGACCTTGCGGTTACAGAAAATGAGCCCGTTCTGGATGTCCTCGGTTTTCATCAGCCTGACCAGCGCGCGTTCCTTGTCGCGCGGGCCGGCCAGCACCAGCTCCTGGCTGACGTTTTCGGCGGTGGTGGCGGGCGGCGCCACTTCAATGACCTTGGGGTCCTTGAGAAACTGGTCGGTCAGGCGCTTGACCGGGGGCGGCATGGTCGCTGAAAAGAATAGTGACTGCGGCTTTTGCGGCATCAGCTTGCATATTCGTTCGACATCCGGAATGAAACCCATATCGAGCATCCGGTCGGCCTCATCGACGACCAGGATTTGCACGCCGGACAGCATCACCTTGCCGCGCCCGATATGGTCCAGCAGCCGCCCCGGCGTCGCGATCAATACATCAACGCCGCGATTCAGTTTCTTTTCCTGGTCGCTGAAAGACACGCCGCCGATCAGCAGCGCCATGGTCAGTTTGTAATTCTTGCCGTATTTCTCAAAAGATTCGGCCACCTGGGCGGCCAGCTCGCGGGTCGGCTCCAGGATCAGCGAGCGCGGCATGCGCGCCTTGGCCCGTCCGACCGCCAGAATGTCGATCATCGGCAGCGTAAAGCCGGCGGTCTTGCCGGTGCCGGTCTGGGCGATGCCCAGAACGTCGCGGCCCTGCAGCACCGTGGGGATGGCGCTGCGCTGGATAGGCGTAGGTTCGCTGTAGCCCGCGTCCTTGACCGCAGCCAGAACCTCGTCGCTCAATCCAAGATATTCAAAAGACATTTGCACTCTAACTCAAGAGCCAGCGGGCGTTTAAGGGCCTCCGGGCTCTGGCGGGGCGGGGTTTGTGGCGGGCCCGACAATCGGACCCGATGTTCCCCGTTTTCGCCGCGCAGGATAGGGGTTTGCACCGGACTGTCAATGAATTGCAGTGATTTGCGCGGGGTGGAAGAAAACTGCGGTGCGGGAGGGCTGCGGGTCGCGGGTTTTGCGGGGTTTAATTAAGGGTCTGGACTCGATTACCGGTGAGGGCTGTGCCCCCCTTTTTGAGGGCTAAGGCCCAGGGCCAAAATTGACCGGAACAAGGAGAAAACGGTGAAATGTAGTGATCTACATGAAGTGGTTTTGACGCTGTTCCGGCCAATTTTGGCGCGGTCCAGACTGGATTGGCCCGAAAGACCTGGGCAAATACGTCGAATATCCTCGTCGATACGCTGTATCGCCTGCGGTATTCTCCTGTTTTCCGGGCCTTTCGGAGCCAACACAGCACCACCCGGTAATTGAGTTCAGACCCTAATGTCGAAAAGAGTCTGTTTATGGATCAAAGCGGACAGCACAGCCAACCGTCATCTGTCGTGATGCGCAGCGATTTCCTCGTCGGTGAAGCGCAGAAACCGCGCCGCATTGTTGTAAAAAATGTCGCGCTTCTGTTCGTCTGTGAGGAATGAAGCGGACTCGATGGCCTCAATATTTTGAGGGGTCCGCGCGGGTGCGCCATCGGTCCCGAACATCAACTGCTTTCCTAAGCCGCGTTGGATTAGGGCTCGGAGGTAATTGTGAAAGACCGAGCGCTGCTTAGCCCGCGTCATGGTCGACAGGTCGGCATATACCTGCTGGCGATAGCGGCGCATCAAGGCGGTCATCTCGTCAAGAAATGGATAGCTGGCATTTTCCACATAGATTCGCAGCTTCGGGTGGCGAACCAATACCTCTTCGAGGAGAAGCGGACGCCCTGCTGACAAGCGAAAGGTTGGGTATGGAGCGCCGCCGCCCGCCATATGGATGAGGACCGGAACGTCTTGCTCTTCGGCCAATGCAAAATACGGCTCCAAGACAAGCGCGTTGGGCGGAATACCCAGATACTGGGAGGTAATTTCACCCATTCCCTGAAGCCGGCCAGCAACATACTCAGCGCGCAAAGCTTCGATATCGGGAAAACCGTTTATGCCAAACACAGGGAACATCGGCGAGGCAATGAATCGACCCGGGGCGGCGGCTGTCCACTGGTAGACTTCCTCCAGCGAGCCGCTAAGAAACGCTTTTACAATGTGGAACTCATCCATCACTGCGACCTGATCCTGGACGGTGCCGTCCGCGGTGTGCACGTGCATGTCGATTATGGGAAGGTTATCCTGCGCGGCTGTCCCGCTGACAAACGCACCAAGAAGCAGGAACAGCCCGGCCCCCATCACCCAGTGTCGCATCGGCCCTCTCCGCTGTAATCGCGGTCCAACAGCCAATTATATCACCACCAGGTCCCACGGTATACTGCTGCTGCCTGAATGCCCGCTCCGGTGGGCGCCAGGCTCATTCCGGGACGGTCCACAGCCTTCGCTTTGCGGGCTTGACGCCCCGGCAAATGCCCCGGTAAGTGGACGACGGGTATAGCAAAGGGGGCGGCGAATGGCCGACGCGGCGACGACATTCGAGCCGGCAGAGGACAAGAAACCGGCGCTGGTGCTGGTTCCGGGACTGATCTGTACCGGCGACCTGTGGGCGTTCCAGATAGCGGCACTTAAGGAAGTCACCGCGATCACCGTTGTCGATCATCGGGCGGCAGGGAGTCTCAGCGAGCTGGCAGCGCAGATTCTCGACGACCAGCCCGGGCCTTTCGCGCTGGCCGGCCATTCAATGGGTGGCTATGTGGCGTTTGAGGTGATGCGGCAGGCTGGCGACAGGGTGACAAAACTGGCTCTGATCGCCACTTCAGCGCGCCAGGATACGCTGGAGATGGCGGCGCGGCGGCGCGATTTCATCAAGCTGGCGCAGCGCGGCAAATTTCGCGGTGTCTCGCCTCTGCTGATGAAAACTTTCATCCATGAAGATGCGCTGGATAACAAGGCCCTGCGCGAAACCGTTTATCGCATGGCCCACAAGACCGGCGCCGAGGGCTTTATCCGCCAGTCGGAGATAATTCTTGAACGCCCCGACAGCCGTGGGGATCTGGCAAATATCAGTTGCCCGACGCTGGTGCTCTGTGGCGACGCCGACGAACGCACGCCGCCGGCGCTGGCCGGGGAAATGGCGGCGGGAATAGCCGATTCCGAGCTTGTTATCCTGCCGCGCTGCGGGCATCTGCCGCAACTTGAGCGCCCGGCGGCAACCACCCGCGCGCTGAAGGCCTGGCTGGATGTGGAATAAGACGGGGCAGATGCGGGCACTCGCTCTCTTCGCCACCCTCACGCTCCTTTTCTTCGTCACCCTCACCCTGACCCTCTCCCGTCAAGGGAGAGGGGATAAGAGAGCGCGCCTGTCGCAAACCCTCTCCCCTTGCGGGAGAGGAAGGGGCCGTCGCTGCTGATGCCGGCTGCGGGTCGGTTGCGGGCTCTCTCCCGCCGTCACCCGCCACTCTCTCCCCCCCGTCATTCGCCGACTTGATCGGCGAATCCAGAGGCGCCATCAGTCGCAAAAAGGCGCTGAAGCGCTACAGGCGAGGCTGAAAACGGAAACTGGTAGAAACAGAAAATCCAGGCTGGCCAGGCTGGAAGGACCCTTATCCCGACATCGCGGGCGCGGTGCTGGATTCGCCGATCAAGTCGGCGAATGACGAAAGGGAAGGGGTCGGCGAATGACGAAAGAAAAAAGTGGGTCTGGAGTGACAGGTTCTATTGCTGTTGCCCGTACGGTGTCGCGAACCTAAATATCCAGATTTCCGGCCAGGTTGGCGTTGTCGCGGATAAAGGCAAAGCGCTTTTCGGGGTTCTTGCCCATCAGGTCGTCCACCAGTTCGGCGGTCAGGGTTTCTTCCTGATAGGTCTCGGGCAGGGTGATTTGCAGCAGCGTGCGCTTGTCGGGGGCCATGGTGGTCTCCTTGAGCTGCTTCGCAGGCATTTCGCCCAGGCCCTTGAAGCGGCTGGTCTCGACCTTGCCCTTGCCGGTGAACTCGGCTTTGAGCAGCGCTTCGCGGTGTGCGTCGTCGCGGGCATAGAGCACCTTGCCGCCCTGCGCCATCCTGTAGAGCGGTGGCTGCGCCAGGAACAAATGCCCGTCACGCACCAGCCCGGTCATCTCCTTGAAAAAGAAGGTCATCAGCAGCGTCGCGATATGGGCGCCGTCCACGTCGGCGTCGGTCATGATGATCACGCGTTCGTAGCGCAGATGCCGGGTGTCGTAATTGTCACCGGTGCCGCAGCCCAAGGCCTTGATCAGGTCGTTGATTTCATGGTTGGCGGCAATTTTCCGGGCCGAGGCGCTGGCCACATTTAATATTTTGCCGCGGATGGGCAGGATGGCCTGTGTTTTGCGGTCGCGGGCCTGCTTGGCCGAGCCGCCCGCGGAATCGCCCTCAACAATAAAAATCTCCGTGCCTTCGGCGGCGTGCTGGCTGCAGTCGGTGAGCTTGCCGGGCAGGCGCAGCTTCCTGTTTCCCACGGCGGTCTTGCGCTTGATCTCGCGCTCCTCGCGCCGCTTCAGCCGCTCTTCGGTGCGCTCCAGCACCCAGCGCAGCAAGCCATTGGCGCGTTCGGGCGCGCCCGACAGCCAATGATCAAAGCGGTCCCTGACCGCGCTCTCCACCAGCCGGGTTGCCTCGGGAGTTGAAAGCCGGTCCTTGGTCTGGCCCTGAAACTGGGGATCGCGGATGAACACCGACACCATGATCGCGGCCGAGCCAAAAATATCATCGGCGGTGACCTGGGTCGCCTTCTTGTTGCCGGCCATCTCGCCGTAGGCGCGAAGGCCTTTCAGCAGCGCCGCGCGAAAGCCGTTTTCGTGGGTGCCGCCCTGCGGGTTGGGCACGGTATTGCAATAGTAATTGGAGAACCCATCGCCAAATTGCGGCCAGTGCACGGCCCATTCGACGTTGCCCTCGCTGGCGCCCTCCTCGCCGCCTTCCTTGTTGCCGTTCTTGTCGCCCAGCGTGGCGGTGCCGGCGAAAGCCTCCTCGGTGACGCAGCCGCGATCCTTCAGTGTCTCATTGAGAAAGTCGGTCAGGCCACCGGGGAAATGCATGGTCGCCTCGGCCGGCGTTTGGTCATTGTCGTTCAGCAATTCCCTGGCGCAGCGCCAGCGAATTTCAACGCCCTTGAACAGATAGGCCTTGGAGCGCGCCATACGGTAAAGCCGGGCGGGGCGAAAGGCCGTGTTTTCACCGAATATTTCCCGGTCCGGGCGAAAGAGGATGCGCGTGCCGCGGCGATTTTGCACAGCACCCAGGTTTTTCAGCTTGCTTACCGGCTTGCCGCGAGAATAGGACTGCTGCCACAGGGTGCGCTCGCGGGCGACCTCCACCTCGAAACTCTCGGACAGGGCATTGACCACCGAAACGCCGACACCATGCAGCCCGCCGGAAGTCTTGTAGGCGCTGCCTGAAAATTTGCCGCCTGAATGCAGCATGGTCAGAATAACTTCCAGCGCCGACTTGTTCTTGAACTTGGGGTGGGGGTCCACCGGGATGCCGCGACCGTTATCGGTGACGCAGAGGCTGCCGTCGGCCATCAGTTCCACCTCAATGCGGCTGGCGTGGCCGGCCACGGCCTCGTCCATTGCGTTGTCCAGCACCTCAGCGGCCAGATGATGCAGGGCAGGCTCGTCGGTGCCGCCGATATACATGCCGGGGTGCATGCGCACGGGCTCCAGCCCCTCGAGAACCTCGATGTCCTTGGCGGAATAGTCTTGGCTGGCGCTGCCAGCGTCGTTTGCGTCGTCGAACAAATCGGCCATGGCTTGTCCGGGCATTGGCTTGTTTTACGCCTTCTGTTACATTTGCGGTCCGTTTCCGGCAGTCATTCGAACAACGGGCCGACCGCTCGCACACCCAATATAGGGCAGTCGGGACCGCGTAAACAACAATATCTTGTAGGTAGCGCTATTTGTAGCCGCGTGACTGTGATAGGATCGCTGCCGGTCAGCACAATTTGAGCGATTATTAATTTGATTTTAATCGCGTGCGCGGATCATGGAATTTCGATGAATGAACAAGACAGTTCTGGAGAATCGGGATGAATTTCGGGTGGGCCCCGGAGCTTCTTCGCAAAATGCTCGGCATGGGGCCAGGCGTTGGGGGAGGCCGGTCATCGATCGTTGAAGTTGGCGATCGCTTCTATCAATCAGGCATGGGACCGTCGATATGGACGGTGGAGCGTATTTGTACGCCCAAGGCCTGCGATATTCAGCATGTGGTCATTACCCGCAGCGGGCCTTTTCCCGATAACAAGGTCGTTTCCGCGATGACGCTGCAGAACACCAGCCTTTACCGCCGCGAAAGGCGCGACCCGGTTTTCAATAATGAAACCGAAAACCGACGCCGGCATATGGACCCGCCGATACGGAACTGATTGTCCCGGGAATCTATAAATTCAGACTTTAGTCGAACAGGGCGTCGATATCATCCTGGGCGATTGTTTCGTCGGCGATCACCTGGTCGGCTCCCCGCTGACCGCCCACATCCGAGGCGCCATTGACCACTGCGGCAATTGATTCCGCCGTTTTGCGCATCTCCGGTATGTTGCTTTCCAGCAGGCCGACAAGATTCTCCGGCTTCGGGTCGTTGACCACCTCTTTGGCCTGCTCGATGGTGCTGAGCACCATTTCATTCAACTCATCGACCAGTGCATCGAAGGGCTCCCGGTATTCGGGCGCGCTTGCGGCATAGGCTTCAATCGCCAGTTCCTTTTCGCCCAACTGGCTGTCCCGATAATGTTGTTCGTAACTCTTCGGCGCCCACTCGGCGGCATCATCCAGCATTTCCGGCATTTCAATAGCCATTTCCAGCAGCATCATCACTTCGTTGAAATGATTCAGATAGTCGGTCGCCAGATACGAAGCAGGATGGATATTGGTGCCCTGCAGACGTTCCTGCAGAGAGGCTGTTTCAGCATTCTGTGTCGCGGCATTGGGCATGGCGCTGCAAATTTACCTGTGGCTAGCATTGCAAATCGACCCCTGGCGGCAGTCTGCCCCATTCGCGCTGAATATTCGGTTAACCCGGATCGCCAGGCGCGGGGCACGCTTGCAACGGCGGATCTGCCCTCGGCCATATCCGGAATCCTCTTGTCCGGCGGCTGTCTTTGTGGATAAATACCGGTCGCGTCAGCAATCGCAATAAAAAGAAATACCATCCGGGGGCAAGTATGTTGAGAGAGCGTTGGCGGACCACCTGGAGCAAGTGGTTTGTAGCACGGCGGCCGATAGAGGCTTGCGAATTGAAAGTCAGCGCAGGCGATCGCTTTTATCGTCGTTCAAGCGCCCATCATGTGTGGATTGTGGACCGGGTTTATACCCCGCTGGGGCAGGCGGTGCCCCATGTGCGCATGTTCCGCATGGACGAGGAAAGCGACTGCCGGATGTTGTCGGAACCGTCGCTGCTGGACCGGCAGGATTTTGGCCGCGACCGGCGCAAGCAGCAGAAGGGGGACCCGGCGCAGTTCGCCCGCCGCGTAATGGACAAGCCGGGCGGCCATGTGCGCTCCCGGCTGGAGGCACCGGGCAAATAGCCCGGCGCGCTGTCCTCTAAACGCTGTAATACATCTCGAACTCAATGGGGTGCGGTGACAATTCGAAGGTCTCCACCTCTTCCCATTTCAGAGCCAGATATCCGTCGATCTGGTCGTCACTGAACACGTCGCCCTTCTTGAGGAAGTCGCGGTCGCCGTCCAGCTCTTCCAGTGCTTCGCGCAGCGATCCGGCGACGGTCGGCACGTCCTTCAGCTCCTCGGGCGGCAGGGCATACAAATCCTTGTCCATGGCCTCGCCCGGGTGGATCTTGTTCTGGATGCCATCCAGGCCGGCCATCAGCATTGCCGAGAAAGCCAGGTAGGGATTGGCGGTGGCGTCCGGGAAGCGCACTTCAACACGCTTTGCGGCGGCGCTGGCGCCGTAGGGTATGCGGCATGAGGCAGAGCGGTTGCGGCTGGAATAGGCGAGCAGCACCGGCGCCTCAAAGCCCGGTGTCAGGCGCTTGTAGCTGTTGGTGGTGGCGTTGGTGAAGGCGTTCAGCGCCTTGGCGTGCTTGATAATGCCGCCGATGTAATAGAGCGCCATGTCGGAGAGATCGGCGTAGCCATTGCCGGCGAACAGGGGCTTGCCCTCGGCCCAGATCGACTGATGCACATGCATGCCCGATCCGTTGTCGCCCTGCACCGGCTTGGGCATGAAGGTGGCGGTCTTGCCATAGGTATGCGCCACCTGGTGGACGACATATTTGTATATCTGCACCTGGTCGGCGGTGCGCAGCAACGTGCTGTGAACCATGCCCAGTTCGTGCTGGCTGGGCGCCACCTCGTGATGGTGTTTGTCCATGGTCAGGCCCATGCCCTTCATCTCGGTGACCATATTGCCGCGCAGATCGGAAGTGGAATCGACCGGCGGCACGGGGAAATAACCGCCCTTGATCTTGGGCCGATGGCCGTAATTCCCGCCCTCCAGTTCGGCGGCCGAATTGTAAGGCCCCTCGATATCGTTCAGCCGGTACATGGCGCGGCCATAGGCCACCTCGAACACCACATCGTCGAAAACAAAAAACTCGGCTTCCGGGCCGAAATAGGCGGTGTCGCCAATCTTGGTGAATTTCAGATATTCCTCGGCGCGCCGGGCGGTTGAGCGGGGGTCGCGAATATAGGGCTGCCCGGTCGAGGGCTCGTCGATATCGCAGAACAATATCATCGTCGGGTCGGCGGAAAAGGGGTCCATGGGGGCGAAGGAAAGATCGGGCTTCAGGGTCATGTCGGATTCATTGATCGACTTCCAGCCGGCGATCGAAGAGCCGTCGAACATAATGCCGTCCGAGAGCATGTCCTCGTCCACCACGTCGGCGTCCATGGTCAAATGCTGCCATTTGCCCCGGGGGTCGGTGAAGCGAAGGTCGATCCAGAGAATCCCCTCGTCTTTCTTGGTTTTCATGAAATCGGCGGGGGTAAGGTCGGTGTAATGCGGCATGCGGCTGTTCCCTGTTACTGCATCAATTGCGGTTAAATGGCGTCCGGCCCGGTCTCGCCGGTGCGAATGCGGATGGCCTCGTCGATGGTGCTGACAAAAATCTTGCCGTCGCCGATGCGTCCGGTGTTGGCCGCCTGTTGAATGGCTTCAATGGCGGCCTCCAGCATGGGGTCGTCCACCACCACCTCTATTTTCACCTTGGGCAGAAAATCGACCACATATTCGGCGCCGCGATAGAGCTCGGTATGGCCCTTCTGGCGGCCAAAGCCCTTGGCCTCCAGAATGGTCAGGCCGCTGATGCCAATGTCATGCAGCGCCTCTTTCACATCATCCAGCTTAAAGGGCTTGATGATCGCTTCAATTTTCTTCATGGCTGGTTATGCTTCCCTTCGGCGCGGTATCAGCTTGCGCAAAGACTTGTTGCGCAAAGACTTGGCGTTTGCCCGCAGTAAACTGCATGTTCCGTGCCAAAGTCGCGGGCTTGGCGCAAATGGCGGAAAGCCGCTCTTTCCGGCGGCTGGCGGCCTGCGCGGGGGGTGCGAATGGGGCGCCCGATGCACAAGTTTTAGGCGCACTGCACAAAAAACAGGCAGCACCCGGGCGGTCGAGGGCGGTCGAGGGCGGGAAGGGCAGGGGCGCCGCGTCCCCGCCATTGCAGCTTGACCCCAGGGAACCAATATTGCAAAAGAAGCGCCGGTCAGGCAGGCTCTCTTCAGGGTCTTTCTGACGGCACCTGTGGCGGGCGTAGCTCAACTGGTTAGAGCGCCGGATTGTGATTCCGGAGGTTGGGGGTTCAAGTCCCCTCGCTCGCCCCAAGTTTTTTTAATATTCCCAAAAGCTTAATGATTTACTGGACTTATGACGTAGTCCGTGGTCTAGATTTTGTACTAGAAGTTTTTGGGAAGCAGGTTTTTGACGGATACCAGATATCTGAAAAAAAGGGGAGGGCGGTGGTCATTTCAGATCGCCGTGCCGAAGGATTTGCAGAAGCGATTCGGCAAAGCGGTGATAACTCAATCGCTCGGAACCTCGGAAATCAGGCTGGCCAAAGACCTGCGCTGGAAATATTTAGCTGCTGCCAAAGAAGCTTTTTTGAAAGCCCGCGACGGGCAGGGTCTCTCATCTGAAGAAATTGAGGAACTGGCTCAAAAGGAATTGCGG
>JACZSK010000183.1 GCA_022574255.1 Pseudomonadota bacterium | reverse complement strand
CATAATGAGCTTGTTCGTATTTTAGCCTTAGATCCTCACCTGCCTCCTGCATGAAATACATCAATTTATGAACCTCCAGCAATGTCACGAACGGGTCCATCAAGCCGCCTAGATAGCGTTGCATAAGCGATATAAGCGCCGCGCGTCCCTTCGTCATCGCCGGCACATCACGCGATCGCGTCATAGCCTTGGCCTCCGGCGCGCCTTTGGGCTCAAAAACAATTACGTCCAAATCGGCGAGCGCACCCAAAGCCTCCTCCATGAGAGGCCGTACATCGTCCCAATTCAGTCCTCCAAGTCCACTTCCAAGCGGCGGAATGGCGATGGATCGGATATTCCGCATGCGAATTTCTTCCGCCAGCGCGTCGAGTCCCGCCCTAACATCCTCGATGCGGCTTTTTCCCCGCCAATGCCTTTTGGTGGGAAAGTTCACAATATATTTTGGATTGTTTAGCTTATTAACCTCAAAGACAAACATCTTGCCTGGTTGCACCTCTTCTCGCTTGCAGGCCGCGGCATAAGCTTTGAAGTTTTCTGGAAACGCATTTTTGAACTGCAACGCAATACCACGCCCCATCACCCCAACACAATTAACAGTATTGACCAGGGCTTCCGCATCCTCGGATAGTATGTCACCTGTTTTAAATTTGATCATCCGCGTTCTCCTATTCAATAATACCATTCCGGGATTATTTCGACACCCGGTTTGTGGGCGGAATGTTGCTGCACATTCACCACTTTTCTGCCGATCCCTTGCGAATGCACGCCTATGCGTTCTACCAATTCCCAGGGAAATCCGGTTTCAATCAAGAATTCTGCCTGTTTCCCAGCCTTGTTCCTTCTCCAATTACGAGCCTCAACTGCTTCCCAGTTAATCTCATCCAGTTGGTTCAAATCATTTCTATCTTCGAAGTAACCCGATCCTGCATTCGATAAGGTAAATACCCAGCGAATGTTATTTTCGTTGGCCCATTGAACCGTGGCATGAAGGTCGGCCTCAAGGTGGATAATCGGCCCTTGGCCGCCACGATATGTCAGATCCGGATGATTCCCGATATGCAGGAGATACAACATGACCGAACGCGGACAGAAGTAGAATGGCACGCATTGCCCGACATAGAGGTCTGGATGACATTCCAGCGTAAGCTCCGAAAGGCGGCGCTCTTTAATGCGATTCATCCCAACCACAGTGCCTGTCCCCGGACGGTCGGCCATTCGTGCGTCGGAAAACAATTCACCATCGGCGATGATCGAGGCCAGTCGGTCCACATGAACGATGTGGTAGATTTTTGGGTCGGCAGGAACCGCCATGTATGGGTCTAGCGACTCTACCGCCGCACCTCAACGTATTTCGCGAGGTTGATACCCTTGCGTATTTCTGTCTTGTAAGATTCAGGCAACTCAGCGCCAACCACGATGTCCTTTATGGACATATCCCGAATCTCGTCGGCGTACTTGATGCCGAACAAATGAGTGGACAGTGCTTGTTCCTTGGGCAACGCCCCTCGGTACATTCGGCCTAATATCTTTGAAGCTTGATCAATCCTCATGACTTTCCTCCTCTACACCCCGAACACCTTCATCACTTCATCGCCGAAGTGGTTGATGACCTTGACGGCGAAGCGGCCGGTCGGGGGGCGGGGGAACGGGCGGGACTTGTCGCGGTAGAGCGTTTCCCAGGCATCCCGGTCGATCTCAGCCTTGAGGCTGATCTTGAGGGATTTGTACGGGTCCTGGGCGCCGAGGAAATAGGCGTGGCGGACGAAAAAGCTTTCCTCGTCATAGTCGGTGTCGATGAACCAGGCGGCGATATCGTCCTTGCCGCTGGCGCGGACCTCGCCGGTCTTGGGGTCGAACACGTCGATGCCCAGGACCTCGACGACGATGTTGCCGTCGGCGTCGAAATCCCACTCGATGTCGGGCTCGCCGAAGACGACGAACATGTTGCCGGCGCCGGTGTTCTTGAGCTCGTCGGACATATGCAGATCGGGGTTCATCTTGGCCTTGAGGATGGGCAGCGGGCCGAGTTTGGTCAGCTCCGAGGTGTGGGCATCGAAGTTGAAGCCGCAGGCGATCAAGGCATCGAAGCGGGCATCGAGGGCCTCGCGCGCCGCCGCCGTCAGATCGGCGCGGATGACGGTGCCGAACTCGGGGCCGATGAAGATGGCGGCGCGTTTTCCGCTCACGCCCTCCCTGTACCGACCTTCGGCGGCGATATAGTTTCCCGGCCAGCCAGCGATGGTGGTGAAGGTGATGCTGT
>JACZSK010000095.1 GCA_022574255.1 Pseudomonadota bacterium | reverse complement strand
CGGCAACAGGTCAAAGAACGCCTTGTCGACGATCACGTGGCAGGTGGAACAGGCCATGCAGCTTTCGCAGGCGCCCTCCATATCAATGTCGTTGTCATGGGCCACGTCGAGAACAGACTGACCGGCCTCGGCCACCGCCTCGAAGCGTTCCTTGCCATCATGGCTTTCGAATATAACGCGCGGCATACTGCTGGCTTCACCCCTCGGCGCGTTTTTTGGGTGCCGTGCCCGACGCCGGCCCCAGCATGTTCAGCGCCTCGATCACCTGATCGGCGGCGAAGTCGGCGTCCGCCCTGGAGGTGTAGCGGCCAAAGCCGAAGCGGATTGAGGAATCCGCCAGCGCATCGTCCAGTCCGATGGCTTTCAGCACGTATGACGGCCCGGTCTCTGCGGAAGCACAGGCAGCGCCCGACGACACCGCCAGATCACGCAGCCCGGCAATCAGCATGTCGCCGTCAATGCCGGGAAAAACCATATTCAGATTGCCCTGATAGCGCGCCTCCAGGCTGCCGTTGATCATGGCCTCGGGCCAGGCGGCTTCGATTTTTTCGCGGAAACGCACAGCCAGAGCGGTAATCCTGAGGGTCTCGCCCGCGCCTTCCTTGGCGAGAATCGCCGCCGCGGCGCCAAGCCCCACGCATTGCGCCGGGGCCAGCGTGCCGGGGCGCATGCCGCGCTCCTGTCCGCCACCCGACATCTGCGGCACCAGCGGCACCCGCGGGCGGGCGCGCACATAAATGGCGCCGATCCCCTTGGGGCCGTAAATCTTGTGGCCGGAGATGCTCATCAGGTCGATTTTCATGGCCTTCACATCCAGCGGGATGCGGCCGAAAGCCTGCGCCGCGTCGGTGTGGAACAGCACGCCGCGCTTGCGGCACAGAGCGCCAATTTCAGCCAGCGGCTGGATCACGCCAATCTCGTTGTTCACCGCCATCACCGAGACCAGCGCCGTCTTGTCGGTAATGGCGCGGGCCAGCCGGTCCAGATCGATCAGGCCGTCTTTCCTCACCCCCAGGTAAGTCACCTTGATGCCCGCGGGGCCGTGTTTTTCCATATAGCGGGCGGATTCGATCACGCATTTATGCTCGGTGACGAGGGTCACCATATGCGGTCTCTTGGCCGCGAAGGCCGCCATCACGCCCTTGATCGCCAGGTTGTTGGCTTCCGTGGCGCCCGATAAAAAGGTGATTTCCTTGTCCTCGGCGCCAATGACCCCGGCCACCTGCCCGCGCGCCACATCAACGGCGGCCATGGCTTCCCAGCCAAAACGATGGCTCACCGAGTGGGGATTGCCGAATTTCTCGGCCAGGAATGGCGTCATCGCGTCAAGCACCCGCGCGTCCAGCGGCGTCGTCGCCTGGTAGTCCAGATAGATAGGTGTTTTCGCTTTGGCCATGCTCATTCAGCAGCCTCCAGCGGGTTTTGGCTGCGCTTCTTTTCCAGCAATGCCGTCCAGGCGCGCAGAAATCCGTCCACATCTTCATCCGTTGTCGCCGGCCCCAGGCTGACCCGGATGGCATTGACGGCGTCGCTGTCGCTGGCGCCCATGCCAACCAGAACCCGCGAACGCTTGACCTTGCCTGAAGCACAGGCCGAGCCGCTGCTTATGGCATAACCGGCCAGGTCCATGGCGATTACCTGGGTCTCGCCGGGCACGCCGGGCATGGTGAAATACGAGGTATTGGGCAGGCGCGGCGATCGGGCGCCAAAAATCCTGCTCTCCGGCGAGGCTTGAAGGATCGCCGCCTCCATGCGGTCGCGCAATGCGCCTATGCCGGCCGCTTTTTCCAGATCGCCGGCCGCCAGTTCCGCCGCCACGCCAAGGGCGACGATACCGGCCACGTTTTCAGTGCCCGAGCGACGACCGCGTTCCTGCCCACCGCCGGCGATAAAGGGCCTGACCTCCAGTCCCGGGCGATGGATCAATGCACCAATGCCCTGGGGGCCGCCAATCTTGTGCGCCGACATGCTCATCAAATCAACGCCGAGGCCAGCGAAATCCACGGCAATTTTGCCCGGCGTCTGGGTCGCATCGGTATGCACCAGGGCGCCGTGGGCATGGGCAATTTCCGCCACCTCGGCAATGGGCTGGATAACGCCGGTTTCGTTGTTGGCCAGCATCACCGAGACAAGTGCCTTGCCCGCCCTGCCTGCCCTGCCCGCTCCGCTTTCCTCGCCCTCGCCTTTGGCCAGCATGGCTTCCAGAGCCTCCAGATCGACCAGACCATCGATGTTGACGGGGATTTCCTCCACCGGCAACCGCGAGGCGTTGGCTGCCGCCAGCACGCAATCATGCTCAATGGCGGAGATCAGTACCCGGTCAATGCCCACCGCCGTGCAGATAGCCTGGTTGGCGGCCTCGGTGCCGCCGCTGGTGAAGATGATATTTTCGGCCACGGCGCCCAGCAGGTCTGCCAGCTTGATCCGCGCCTCCTCAACGGCCATGCGCGCGGCCCGCCCGGGGGCATGCACCGACGACGGGTTGCCGCCTTCCACAAGCGCAGCGGTCATGGCGTCAATAACCGCCGGCTTGACCGGCGCGGTCGCGTTATAATCCAGATATATTGTTTTCATGTTTTCCCGGGCTCTCCTGAGCAGGGACGCTAGACATAGTCCCATCCTCTCGCCCGTTCAAATTATTTCTGTTCACAAGGGCCTGATCTTATTTCTGTTCATAAGGGCCCGATCGCACCGATCCGGCGCACAAACCTTGCACTTTGGCGGTAGACTTCTATATAACTCCCTCGCGCTGCACGGCGACGGGGGGTCTGACCGCCAGCGAAACCAAAATGCGCCAAACCGGATTATGCCATAATCCCTGTACAACCGGATCAAGTCCAAATTATGCCAGAGATTATTTTCAACGGCCCCGAAGGACGCCTGGAAGGGCGTTACCAGCCAGGAAGAACAGCCAACGCGCCGATCGGAATCGTCCTGCACCCGCATCCGCAGTATGGCGGAACCATGAACAACCGGGTGGTCTATCACCTGTATCAATCTTTCCTCAAGCTGGGCTTTTCCGTTCTGCGCTTTAACTTTCGCGGTGTCGGGCGCAGCCAGGGCGAATTTGACGAGGGCACCGGTGAACTTTCCGACGCCGCGTCGGCGCTGGACTGGCTTCAGGGTTTCAACGCCAACGCCTCCAGCTGCTGGGTGGCGGGCTTTTCCTTTGGCTCGTGGATCGGCATGCAATTATTGATGCGCCGTCCGGAGATCAAGGGTTTCATATCGGTCGCCCCGCCCGCCAACCTCTACGACTTTGCCTTCCTCGCCCCCTGCCCCGCGTCGGGCCTGATTATTCAGGGCACGGCGGACGAGATCGTTACCCCGGATTCGGTCGACACGCTGGCAACCAAGCTGCGCACCCAGAAGGCCATTACCGTGGAGCATGTGGAGATCAAGGGCGCCAATCATTTTTTTGAAGGCAACCTGGAGCAAATCACCGCCACGGTCGATGATTACATGCGCCGCCGCCTCGCCCCCGAGGCATAGACGGGGAAGACTGTGCGCCGTTACGCCGCGCCGTCAACTGACTTCAAGTTCGTTAATCCACTAATCAAATTTTATTAATCGTTATCACTCCCGCAAGAGGACGCTGGTATAACTGCGTCTGTAAACAACCTGTCTCTCGGGTAAAGGTATTTTTTCTTCGGGCATTGGTTGAACTCTAGAACGCGGAGACCATGCCATGCCTACCCTGGTTTTGACTGCTGATACAGTCATCAGCACATCAATCGAAACAACGCTGAATTATGAGCATGCGGTTGGGACCGGTACCGACGGCATTTCCATCACCGTCACGCTGACCGGCGTGATTTCTACTCTGGGGTTAGGTTCGGACGGTATCCATGCCATCGCCAACGGGCTGAACATCACAAACGATGGCTTGATCACAACAGCAAGTTTCGAGGCAGACGGAATTCATGCCTCCGGAATCGGTAACAGCATAACCAACAATGGCACCATTTCTCTGATCGCCGGTGCAGGCAGCGCAATTGTGTCGATCGGCGATAACAGCGTCACCATTAACACCGGCACGCTGGAAAGCCAGTTGGGCAACAGCTTACTGGTCGATATCTGGGGCCAGAACGCCAGTTTCGACAATTCAGGAATCATGACCGGCAGCGGGTACAAAGACCTTCTTGTTTCGTTGGGGGGCCGCGGCGCCAGCTTCAACAATTCGGGCAGCATCACCGCGACCGGCGGCAAGGCAAGCGCAGTATTCTTCGAGGGCGAGACCTTCACCAACTCCGGCAGCATAAGCAGCAACGAATTGACGGTCGACGCATACAATTATGATACCGCTCAATTCATATTCGAAAATTCAGGCACCATTGCCGGCGGAACAGACGCGATCCTCATCAATCACTGGCACGACGGCGGACCGGGTGTAACGAGCCTGACCAATTCCGGCACATTGTCTTCAAACGGATATACCGTCGATCTCTGGAGCGAGCATGGCGGTACCGTCACTCTCACCAACACAGCGACCGGCCTTATCGAGGCCGCGGGCAGCAGCTCCCCCCAAGGCAACGGTGCCGTCGCCGTCTTTATCTGGTCTGACACCGAGGCAATTACCCTCGCCAACCAGGGCAACATCACCGCTTCGGGAATCTTTGACCCCGACATTCCCGCCGCGTACCACTGGATCGCTGCGATCGAGGTCTATTCCCTGACCAGCATCAACTTCACAAACAGCGGCACGATAAGCGCCGAACTGACTGCGGTAACGCCGGACACCATAGACGGCGTTCAAACGGTCCTGCTGGATGTGGCGGTTATCAACCTGCAGAATTCCGGCACCATATCGAATCTCAGCGGTGGCAATGCGATCAGCCTGTTCGCCACCGGGGCCTCCACATTGGACAATAGCGGCCTGATCGAGGGCGCGGTTTATTTCACCTCCGCCAGCGCCGCCCTGACCCTGACCAATACGGGAACCATCGACGGCGATGTGGTCCTCGGCGGTGGCGACGACGTCATCGACAGCACCCTTGGCACGATTACCGGAACCATTGAAACCCGAGGCGGCAATGACACTATATCGACCGGCAGCGGCGATGACACCATATTGGCCGGCAGCGGCGATGACACACTTGAGGGCGGCGCTGGCGCCGACACACTGGACGGCGGCAGTGGCTCTGATACCGCGAGCTACGCGAACTCGACGGCGGCTGTGCGCGTTGACCTGGCTCTTGGGACCGCGCTGAACGGTGATGCCGAGGGCGATACCCTTATCTCCATCGAAAACCTCTCCGGTTCGATCCATGGCGACGTACTGATCGGGAATGGCGGCGACAACATCCTCAGCGGCAATGCCGGCGAGGATCTGCTCTGGGCGCGCGGCGGCGATGACACGCTTTATGGCGGCGACGGCGACGACCGGCTGGCCGGGCTGGCCGGCGACGATGTTCTGAACGGCGACGCCGGAAACGATTTTCTGGAAGGTGGCACGGGCGCGGACAGTCTCGACGGCGGCAGCGGTGTCGATACCGCCAGTTACGCGGGCTCTGCTGGCGGCGTCCGGGTCGATCTTTATTACGGCACGGGTCTGGGCGGCGATGCCGAAGGCGACACACTTACGTCAATTGAAAATCTCACCGGCTCTGATTTCAGAGATACTTTACTCGGCAATGGCGGCGCTAACATCCTCACCGGTGGCGGCGGCAACGATGTGCTGTGGGCCCGCGGCGGCAATGACACGCTTATCGGCGGCGCGGGCAATGACCTGCTCGCCGGCCACGGCGGCAATGATTTCCTGGACGGCGGTGCCGGCGCCGATAACCTGATCGGCGGCGCGGGTGCTGATACTCTCGACGGCGGCGCGGGAAGCGATACCGCCAGTTACGCGGGGTCCGCGGCGGGTGTCAGGGTTGACCTGGCACTGGGAACGGCTTCGGGCGGTGACGCGGAAGGCGACACGTTGACCGGCATTGAAAATTTGTCTGGCTCGGACTTTGGTGACGTTCTGCTCGGCAACGGCGGCGCTAATATCCTCACCGGTGGCGCTGGCAACGATGTGCTCTGGGCGCGCGGCGGCAATGACACGCTTTTCGGCGGCGATGGCAATGACCTGCTCGCCGGCCTTGCCGGTGACGATACGCTCATCGGCGGCGCCGGGGCAGACAGGCTGATCGGCGGCGCGGGCGCGGATACTTTCGTCTTCTCCGGCACCTGGGGCGACGATACGGTCACCGATTTCGAGGACGGGGTTGATCTCCTGGACTTCTCCGGCTCAGGGCTCGGCTTCGCCGACCTGACCATCAGCCAGTCGGCGAGCGATACCCTGATCGAGGACGCCTTCGGCAACTCGATCATCCTGGAAGGCATCACCGCCACCGACATCACCGCGGATGATTTCCTGTTTTGATTGCGCCTGAAGAAGTGCGGCCTGCCGCACCCGGTTAACCATGAAAATCGGTTGGCAGACACATCGTCCGGTTGTAGGCTGGGCCGCTGGCGCGCCTGGACTACAGCGCCGCCTGCAGACGTGAGGACGGGTGCCCGTTCGGACCGGACCTGACCCTCGCGAATTGTCGGCGCGTGCCCTGCGGCCAGCAAAGCGATGGGGGGAATTTGAAGTCTGGTCTTTATTTCGATGCCGAACCTGAGGATTTTGTCGCTAGCCGTGAATTCAGCCTTCGCAGCAGCGCTCTGCCGAAGGTTGAGTCTGCGAGCATCAGCATCAATGCCATCGACACCGTGCCGGACGATATCAGCACCACGGCAACGGTGTCCGTGGGCGGCAGCTACGCCGGCGAGATCGACAACAGCACGGATGTGGACTGGATTGCCGTCAGCTTGACTGCCGGCAACACCTACACGATCCGGGTCATGGGCGCAGACACCGCCGGCGGCACGCTCATTGACCCAACGCTTGGCGGTATATTCGATGCCGTTGGCGACCTGATTTTCGGCACCTCGAATGACGACGATAACGCCACCCACGACGGCGCGACCAATTTTTCTCCCCAGGTGACCGGCACTTATTACATTGCCGCCGCCGCATTCGGGGGTGAACTTGGCACCTATACGGTCAGTGTTTCGGACGTGACGGCAAACAGCGGCGATCCGGTCGATATCGCCACCACTCCGTTGTCCTTTTTCGACTTTGGATTCGCCTTCATCCCTGATAATGCGCTCATCTCCAGCATGCTGGAAGGCGATTTTTTCTGGCAGGATCCGAACAGCACCACGACGACGATTACGGTCAGCTTTCCCCAGGCAGGAGCAACCTTTTCGATCGACCCGAGCACCGGTTATGGCCCAACGAATGGCGACGCCGAGCCTTGGGTTGGACTGGCCGGCCTGACCGGCGCGGAGCAAAGCGCTTTCCAGGCAATCCTGGCGCAGGTGGAAAACCTCACCAACATCAATTTCGAGGTCATCCCCGACAACAGCAGCAGCGCCGGCGAGGTGCGCATCGCCTGGACGGATTTCGTCTTCGAAGGCGCCGCCGCATGGGCCTATTTCCCTACGGGAGCGCCTTTTTCTTCCGATATCTGGCTGTCGACTGCAACGTCCAGTGATCCGGAGCCGGGCTCCTTTTTTAACGTAACATTGATGCACGAGCTGGGACATGCGCTTGGGCTCAAGCATCCCGGCGATGCCTTCGACCCCTTTCCCGCGATCGACCCGGCCTTTGACGGCAACAACTGGACCGTCATGAGCACCAATATCCATTCAGGCAGAAAGGATGCTGTCTCGACAGACCTGGAACCCCAGACCTTCATGTATCTGGATATTCTGGCGCTGCAGTATCTCTATGGCACCGACTTCAACTCCTCAGGCGGCGACGACACCTACATTTTCGATGTCGGCCAGCGTTATTACATGACGCTGTGGGATACCGGCGGCAACGACACCATTCAGTTTGTGAACTACACCTCTGGTCTCAATATATCAATTGAGCCGGGTCAATGGATTGACGTTGGGACGACCGTCACACTTGAAGACGCCTTTGGCAGAGTCCTCTGGAGAATTGACCCCACCGTATACATCCCGCCGGAAGTGATAATAGAAAATATAATTGGCGGCAGCGGCAACGATCTTCTCACCGGCAACGACGCCGACAACATTATTGAGGGCAGAGACGGGCGAGATCAGCTTTTTGGCGGACTGGGTAATGATACGCTTCTTGGTGGCGCCGGCGCTGACACTCTGGAAGGCGGCGCCGGGGCGGATACACTGGATGGCGGCGATGGCGACGATTCCCTTTTTGGTGACGAAGGTAACGACATCCTGTCCGGAGGGGCGGGAAACGATCTGCTCTCGGATTTCCAGGGCTCCAATATCTTTGATGGGGGTTCCGGCAACGACAGAGTCACATTCGCAGGATTTTCCGAAGATGTTTTTGTAGACCTGCCTGCCGGGACCGTATCGATAACCGGCGGTGACACAAGTAGTATTCTTAACATTGAGGAAGTGGAGACCGGCGACGGAAATGATACAATTATAGGCGACGCACAAGACGGCATTTTCATAGGCGGCCCTGGCGATGACAAAATCGACGGCGGCGGCGGCAGCGATCACATTTTGGGCGGGCCAGGATTCGACGAAGCCATTTACGCCAATTCAGAAAGTGGCGTGACGATCAATCTTGACAGCGGCGAAGCACACGGCGGAAGCGCTGAAGGCGATTATTTGTCCGGAATAGAAAAGATCACTGGATCTGCCTACGACGATTTTCTGATTGGCAGAAACGCCCCAACCGTATCGCTCTCCAACGACTTTTCCGTGCGCTACGATACCGCCCTTGTTCAGAACGGCATTACCGACGGGGATCAATTGCTGAAAGGCATGTTCGCCGACTCCAGCGGCGGTTACTGGGTGACTTGGTCGCCGGTCCCGGGACGGAGTAATGATTTTTCGAAATACGCACGGCATTTCGACGAAAACGGCACGGCGCTCGGCCCGGACATACTGCTGCAGCCGGATCAGGCGATTTCCGCCCTGCTCCAGGTCCGCCCGAATGATGGCGGGGGTTTCGTGGCAGTCTGGCTCGAGAACGGACGTCTCCTTACGCAAGTTCTGGCAGCTGACGGAACCCCCGATGGTGTCATTGTCGATGTCGGGCCCAACGGTGGACACGACATCGCGTTCAACCAACTCGCCGACGGTGGTTTTGCTGTGGCTTGGAAGGGGCAAGATGGTGCTCTTCATGTCCAGTTATTGAACGGTACCGGTCGGGTCGTCGGCCCGGTTACAATAGTCGACGGCCTGGTAGAAGACGGTAATACCACTGTGACAGCGATGGATGACGGCGGTTTTATTGTCGTCTGGCGAACCGATGCGCCATCTGATCCAACTGCGGAAGAACTCGTTGCGCAAATATTCAATGCTGACGGGACGGCGCGATCACCGGCAACGTCGCTCTTGGAGGTGAATCAAAATCCCATTATCTACGACATATTTGTGGCACCGAATGGCGACATTCTTTTTACCTGGAGCGCCGGAAACAGCACCGCCCTCTTTCGAAGCTTCAGCCCGTTTCTCGTACCCACTTCCGACGTAATAGCCACAACTTTTGAGGTAACATGGGCCTTGGAGCTTGCTGTTACCCAATCCGGCGATGTGGTTTTGATAGCGGAGTCAAATAGAACCATAGCCGCTCAGGCCTTCAGCCCCGATGGCACGACTTTATGGTCCGCCAGCACTGTCACCAATCAGGAGGCCAACGAATCCGATCTCCTCTCAATATCACTTCCGAATGGCGCGATCATTGTCGGATGGACAGCTGGTGCCGATATTGATGGTTCCGGGGACGGCGTTTTCACCAATCAAATTATTCCCCCGCCCAGTGTGAAGGATATTGCCGCCGCTGCCGATGTTCTCGTCGGTGGCGGCGGTGACGATGTTTTAATTGGTCTCGAGGGCGCCGACATTCTCGATGGCGGCGCGGGCAGTGACACCGCCAGCTACGCCGGGTCCGCCGCTGGTGTGCGGGTTGATCTGCTGCTGGGAACAGCGTCGGGCGGCGATGCGGCGGGCGACGTGCTCACGTCAATCGAGAACCTCGCCGGCTCGGACTTCGGTGACGTTCTGCTCGGCAACGGCGGCGATAACATCCTCACGGGCGGTGGCGGCAACGACACCCTCTGGGCGCGCGGCGGCAATGACACGCTTGTCGGCGGCGACGGCAATGACCTGCTCGCCGGCCTCGCCGGTGATGATGTGCTCATCGGCGGCGCCGGGGCAGACAGGCTGATGGGCGGCGCCGGCAGTGATACCGCCAGCTATGCGGGCTCTGCTGGTGGCGTGCGCGTTGACCTGGCGCTGGGCACCGGCCTGAACGGCGACGCGGAAGGTGACACGCTCACGTCAATCGAAAATCTTACCGGCTCGGACAACCGCGACATCCTGCTCGGCGATGGCGGCGCTAATATCCTCACTGGCGGGGGCGGCAACGATGTGCTCTGGGCGCGCGGCGGCGATGACACGCTTTTTGGCGGCGATGGCATTGACCGGCTGGCCGGGCTGGCCGGCGATGACACCCTCATCGGCGGTGCCGGCAACGACAAGCTGGATGGCGGCGCGGGCAATGATACCGCCAGTTACGCGGGCTCATCGGCGGGTGTGCGGGTTGATCTGTTGCTGGGTACCGGCCTCGGCGGCGACGCGGAGGGCGATACACTCACCGGGATCGAAAACCTCACCGGCTCGGACCTTAATGACACTTTGCTCGGCGATGGCGGCGCTAACACCCTCACCGGTGGCGCTGGCAACGACACGCTCTGGGCGCGCGGCGGCAATG
>JACZSK010000094.1 GCA_022574255.1 Pseudomonadota bacterium | reverse complement strand
CAAATGCGCGATTTGCCGCTTTGCTGGGTTCATGCCGCCTGGGCCTTGGGCATGGAGGGAATGGAAAAGCCCTGGACCGCCGGGAATGGCGATGACTTTTGTTATGCGGACGGCAGCAGCGCGGCGCGGCTTGCCGCTTTAACTGACGCTCTTTCCGGCGGCTGAATTTGTGATACGTTCCGCGCCGGGGAGGACGGGCATCCATGAGCAATAGCAGCGTTATCCTGGTGACGCTTGTCGCCTACAAAGCCATTTTGATCGCCATCGGCTTTTGGGCGCAGCGCCGCACCAGCAGCAACGAGGACTTCTTCCTTGGCGGACGGCAGCTCGGGCCTTTTGTTGCCGCCATGAGCTATTCGGCCAGCGCCTCCTCGGCCTGGATGCTGCTGGGTCTCTCCGGCGCCGCCTTTGTCATGGGCCTGTCGGCCATATGGATATTCGCCGGGGTGATCTCGTCCATGCTGTTCGCCTGGTTCTGGATCGCGCCGCGCCTGATGAAGGTCGCCCACGAGGGCCGCTTCATTACTCTTACCGACTTTCTGGTCATGGGCAGCGCGCGCTTCTGGAAAAAAGCCATTGCCGCGCTCGCCTCCCTGGTCATCGTTGTCTCTTTCATTCTTTATGTGGCGGCGCAATTTCAGGGGGCGGGGCAAACCTTTTCGACCACCTTCGGTATGGACCAGAACCTCAGCATCCTGATCGGCGGCGCGGTTATCATGGTCTATTCCCTGCTCGGCGGTTTTTGGGCGGTGAGCCTGACTGACACCCTGCAGGGCATGTTGATGCTCATTGCCGCAATCCTGTTGCCGACCGTGGCGCTGATGGCGGTGGGTGGCCCCGGCGGACTGATGGATGGCCTCACCGCTGTCAGCTCTGCCTCGCAGTTGAGCCTGAGCGCCGGGAACGCGGGGCTGGCCGCCGCCGGTTTTGTGATCGGCATGATCGGGATCGGCCTCGGCACCTTCGGGCAGCCGCATTTGCTCAACCGATTCATGGCGCTGCGCGACGAGAAGGCATTGTCGCAGGCGCGGCTCATATCGGCGGGCTGGTATTTCATCGTGGTCGGCGGAATGGTGCTGCTCGGCCTCTGCGGTCATGTGCTGATGCCGGACTTTGGCAATCCCGAGGGGCTGCTGTTTGCAATGACCAATAACCTGCTGCCCGTGGTGCTGGCCGGGTTGGTGACCGCCGCGGTGCTTTCGGCGATCATGTCTACGGCAGACAGCCTGTTGCTGACGGCGGCCTCGGCCATATCCCACGATCTCGGTTTGTCGCGGGCTGCGGGCTGGCACCCGATTACCATTTCGCGGATCACCATGGCGGTCATTTCGCTTGTCTCTATCGGCGTTGCGATTTTCCTGCCCGAAGCTATTTTTTCACGCGTGTTGTTCGCCTGGAACGCCATTGGCGCCGCATTCGGGCCAACAATCATTCTGCGCCTGGCGGGAATACGCTTCAGCGGGCAGGTGGTATTTGCCGCCATCGCTGTCGGCTTCTTCGGCACCTTGTTCTTCTCGTGGCAGCCAAACTGGCCGGGCGATTTTGCCGAGCGGGTGATCCCCTTCGCGGCGGGGCTTGCTGTGTTGATGGCGGGGCGGACAAAGGCGCTTGCCCGCTGAGGAGTTTAGCTGTCCGCGGACCAGAGGTTAGCCTTATCGCCCTTGACGCGGCTCAGGTTGAGATCGAGCTGATAGAGGTCCGGGCGGTAATGAATAACGATGAATTCCACCGGCCTGTCGTCGGCGTCATATACCACGCGGGTGACTTTAAGCAGCGGCGAGCCCACCCGCACGCCCAGCGCCGGGCCGATCAAATTGTCGGCCAGGGTGGCGGTAATCACCTGCCGGGCACGCTTGATGCTATGCCCCGTCCGCTCCAGAAGGGTCAGCATCGGGTGGTTGGCGATGTCTTCTTTTTGGTAAAGCCGACCAATGTCCTCGGGGATATGGGTCAGCGAATAGGAAAAGGCCTGGCCGTCTTTCTTTCGCGTGCGGATGGTCTCCTGCACTGTTGCGCCCGCCTCTATTTCCAGGGCCTCGGCGACCCTTGGTGGCGCCGGAACATAATCGAACCCGAGAATGTCCACGTCGGTTTCCAGCGCCATGGCCAACAGGTTTTCGATCAGGCCAACGGTCTCTCCGGTCAGTGAAGACGCGGGCGGCTGGAATGTCACCACCGTGCCGGTGCCGCGCTGCCTGGTCACCAGCCCCTCGGAGGCAAGCTCGTCCAGCGCCCGCTTGGCGGTGATACGGGAAACGCCGAAGGTCTTTTCAAGCTCATGCTCGCTGGGGACGCGCTGGCCATCGGTATAGACGCCGGAGACGATCTTTTCCCGCAGCAATACATAGATCTGGTGGTAGAGCGGCGTCGGCAGGCTGTCATCGACGAAGGCCAGGGGCAGGTCCGCGCCTGCCCGGCCACGAGATCGTCCGGAACGGGATTGGCCGCGAGACCGCGGCGAACCTGGAGCGTTCTGGCTGGTCCTCTTCATCTTTCCCCGTTCGCTGCTGGCGCTATCAGCCGCAAGATACAGACCCACTGATTCTATATCAACTGGTAGTTCGCGGGCGGCCACGGCGGTTTGCGGTGCGCGCGGTCTCCACCGTTGATGTAGGTCAATGTGATATTGGCCCACTGGTTGTTAGACTCGATTACCGGCTCGATTTTTATGGGCTTGCGCGGAGACACAGGAATATGACGGGCGAAATGCTGACCCTTCTGGCCATGGTTGCCTCGGTTGCCTTCCTGCATGCGCTGCTGGGCCCCGATCATTTCCTGCCCTTTGTCGCGCTGTCCCGTTCCCGGGGCTGGTCCATGGCCAAGACGGCGGCGATTACCGCCGGCTGCGGCGTTGGCCATGCGGCGGGGTCCATAGTATTGGGCCTGCTCGGGGTCGCTGCCGGGGCCGCACTTTCGGGCCTGCAGGTGATTGAGGGGCTGCGCGGCGAACTGGCGGCCTGGATTCTGGTGGCCTTTGGAATTGTCTACGGTGTTTGGGGCCTGCGGCGCGCGGCGCGCGGGGCGCGCCACAGCCACTTGCATATTCACGCTGACGGAACCCGGCATGACCACGGCCACAACCATGAACAAGGCCACTTGCATGTGCATGATGCGCCCGCCGCAAATGGCGGTGAGAAGCGCCAGGGCGTTGCATCCGTTGCCCCCTGGACGATTTTTATCATTTTCCTGCTCGGCCCCTGCGAGCCGCTCATCCCCTTGATGATGTTGCCCGCGGTCTCGGCGGACTGGGTTGGGCTGGCGCTGGTGACCGGTATTTTCACCCTGGTCACGGTGGTCACCATGGTGAGCGTGGTGAGCGTGCTGGTGTGGGGTGTCAAGGCCATGCCGACGCGCGGCCTGGAGCGTTACGGCCATGCGCTGGCCGGGGGCACCATGGCGCTGGGCGGTCTCACAGTGGTAGGCTTGGGGCTCTGAAATGCTGCACCGGAACCAGGCGAGGGAGCACAAAATATGAGCGATCTGCGCGCCATCGATACGGTCGTCAATATCTGGACGCCGGAGGCCATAAAGCACAGGCCGGACTGGACCGACGATTTTTTCATCGGCAAGGTCAAGGGCAAGCATTCGTCGGACGGTATTTCACTGGATGTGATGATCGGGGAAATGGATGCGGCGGGCATTGAATACGGCTTTTTGATTGCCGCCAAGGCTGGCCGTCCCGGGCTGCCCGGCTGTTATCATATGCCGCCAGAGGTGGTGGCCGACGCCGTGGCCAAACATCCGGACCGGTTTCTGGGTTTGCTGGGGATTGATCCGTTTCAGGGCATGGACGGCGTGCGGGCGCTTGAGGATGCGGTCACCAATATGGGGTTTATCGGCGCCCATCTCTATCCGCACTGGTACGATCTGCCGCCGAACGACGCCAAATATTATCCCTTCTACGCCAAATGCATTGAACTGGGCGTGCCCATACAGATGCAGGTGGGCCAGTCGCTGATCTATTCCAAAGAGCATCGCGGGCGCTCCGTGGGCCGGCCGATTTATCTCGATGATATCGCCTGCGACCTGCCCGAACTGAAGCTGATCGGATCGCATGTGGGCATACCCTGGCATGACGAGATGATCGCCATGACGTGGAAACATGAGAATGTATTCCTCTCCACCGACGCCCACAGCCCCAAATACTGGCCGGAATCGGTATGGAAATACCTCAATTCCTATGGCCAGGATAAAGTTATCTTCGGCAGCGATTTCCCCGTGCTGGGATTTGGCCGGACCATGGACGAAATCAATGACCGCGAGCTAAAACCCGTCGCCAAGGCAAAATTTCTGCGCAACAACGCCGTCCGGGTTTACGGCCTGGAGGCGCGCGGCATAGCGCCGGCCCCGCTTCCCAAGTCGGCTGGAGAGAGCTGATGCCCGGACCGCTGCATGGTATCAAGGTGGTGGAATTTACCAGCGTCGTGCTGGGGCCGCTGGCCTGCCAGATGCTGGGCGACATGGGGGCTGACGTGATTAAAGTCGAGCCCCCGGGGGGTGATACCAACCGGCGTCTGGGGCCGGTTCGCAAGAACGCCGACATGGCCGCCCTTTACCTGACCTGCAACCGCAACAAGCGCAGCATCGTGCTTGACCTGAAATCCGCCGATGGTCTGGCCGCCGCCCTGAAGCTGGCCGGGAAGGCCGACGTCATGGTGCATAATTTCCGCCCCCAGGCGATGGCGCGGCTTGGCCTCGATTATGAGGCGGTCAGTGCCGTTAGCCCCGAAATCGTCTATTGCGGCACCTATGGGTTTGGCAGAGCGGGCCCCTACGGCCATTTTGGCGCCCTCGACGATTCCATCCAGGCAGTGTCGGGCCTGGCCATGCTGATGGCCCAGATTGATGGCGAGCCGCGCTATCTGCCAACCATCGCCGCCGACAAGACCACGGGCATGGCGGTGGTCAGTGCGGTTACCGCCGCGCTTTTTTATCGCGAGCGCCATGGCAAGGGCCAGGAAATAGAGGTGCCGATGTTTGAGACCATGGCCGCATGGGTGATGACCGAGCATCTGTGGGGACAGGTGTTCGAGCCGCCGCTGGATAGCGCCGGTTACGTTCGGCTGATGAGCAAGCAGCGCAAGCCCTATAAAACCAGCGACGGTTATATCGCGGTTCTTCCCTATTGGGACAACCACTGGACAACATTCTGCGGGGTCGTCGGGCGGCCCGAACTGGCCGATGACCCGCGCTTCACCGATATGAAAACGCGCCTCGCCAATATTGACGATACCTATACCGAGATTGCCAAATCGCTGACCGGAAAAACCACCAGTGAATGGCTGAAGCTGCTCGGCGAGACCAACGTGCCGCATATGGTGGTCAATACCCTGGATGAGCTTGTCGATGACCCGCATTTGAAAGCCACGGGGTTTTGGGAAATCCACGAGCATCCGACCGAGGGCAAACTCAGGATGGCGCGGCCAGCGACAAATTTCTTCGGAACGCCCTCGGATATCAGGCGCCTGCCGCCGCGGCTGGGAGAGCACAGCGTCGAGATTCTGAAAGAGGCGGGATTCGCCGATGACGAAATTGAAAAGATGATCGCCGAGGGCGTGACCAGCCTTCCCTCGAAAAACTGATTTTCGCGAAGAGTAACCACGAAAGGCAAATGGAATGAGCAAGAATGTACAGGACGAAAAGCCGGCCCGGAGCGAAGAGGCGACCGCCTGGCTCAAGCAGGAAGCGCTGGCCCAGGAGGCGCGCTACAAGAAAATCGTCAAGGAGATAGACGGGCTTCAGGACAAGCGCGACGGCTGGATCGCGGAATTTCTGCAAATTATCCAGACCAAGGGCGTCAACGTATCCGGCGATCTGCGTCGCATTGTGACCAAAGACGAAATTCCCGAGAAGCCCGACCGTCCCGACGCCGACCGTGTCATCTGGTAGCGCGCCCAATAGTTATCGCAAAGAAGAACAAGGATACGAGTTATGGCCAGGCCACATATTGAACCCTTCGTCGAATTGAACGACGACTACAAGAATTTCTCGCTGCCGGGATTTGCCGCCCATAGTCACTACAAGGTGTTGTCGCTGGATGTCGACACTGGGGCTTGCACATTGAAGATGCGCTTCGACGCCGGCTACAGCAGGAAACCGGGCATGAGCTACGCCGATGTTGAGATTTTTGTCCTCACCGGCACCATGAAAGTGGGCGAGCAGATTTGTGGTGAGGGGCATTATCTTTTCGTGCCCGCCGGATACGCGCTTGGCGCCATTGACGTGCCCGAGGGCTGCGAGGCGCTGGTTATGTATAACGACAGCGAGCCCAGCTTTGTCGAATCCGATACCCATCACGCGCTTTGTCTGAAGGAGGGCTTTGTCTCGACCAACGCCTATGAGGATGCGCCCTGGGCGGTGGCCAACCTGGTGACCCCGTCGGTGGCCTCGGGCTGCATGATTAAGGTTCTGCATTACGATGTGTTGAGCGAGGCGCTCTCGTTCATCTATTGCATGACCCCGCAGTTTGCCCAGGACAATATCTCGTATCACGACTGCTGTGAGGAGAGTTACCACATCTGGGGCACCTCCTGGATGATGCAGTTTGGCGATCTGCCCACCGGCGGTTATTTCTGGCGCCCGCCTTATATCGATCATGGGGCCTTCCGTTCCAAGTTCGGCACCATCGCTTTTGGGCGGACGGATTCAAAACTGCATAATTACTTCCACTTCAATCCCTGGAGCAACCCCGACGAAAACCGGTTGCGCGCGGCAGCGCAGGTCTATCGCCAGCGGCCGGAGCTGTATCAGTGGATTGCGTCCGACGGGCATAACCATCCGCACGGACCGCCCGATTTCGAGCATAAGCATTACCACGACAATCCCCAGATCCAGGGGTTCCACGCGCAGCATCATCACGGGCACGATCACGACCATTAGAAGTGCGGCGCTTTGTTTGTGGTCATTGAAAAGCGCCCATGAGATGAGCGCTGGCATCTGCTGCGTTGCCTGACGTATGATCCGGGCCGGAGAGGCCCTGACGTCAGGATCAACGGAGGTTGGGTCACGTGGTTCCCATGGAGTCTTTATTCGCGCTGCCTCCGAAGACCGGCGGGCGCGGCGACCTGGTTTGCTATGGCTGCCCGGCGCGCCGCAGCGCCCTTTGCTCGGCCCTGGATGACGCGGAAATCCATTTTCTCGACGCCGTCGCCACGCGCGTGCGCGTTGACCCTGGCCAGTATCTTTTCATGGAGGAAGACCCCTACGACCATGTTTTCAACCTCTCGGGTGGCATGCTCATGCTCGAGCGCCTGGCCAGTGATGGCCGCCGCCAGATCATGGCTTTCACTTATCCCGGGGATTTTATTGGTTTGGGGGCCGGCAAGAGCTATAGCATCGCGGCGCGGGCGCTGACCCCGGCAACCGCCTGTCGCTGGAGAATGCGCGATATCGAGCGGCTGTATGATTCGTTTCCGGCTCTGGAACGAAGTGTGCGGGAGATCGGTAACGCGGTGCTCGCCGCCACCATGGATCAGGTTTTTGTCCTGGGCCGCAAGAATGCCATGGAAAAACTCGCCTTCTTCATCCTGCACCATATGGACCGGCAGGAGAGGTTATTCGGCAAGCGGGCGACGGTGGCTCTGCCCATGACGCGAGGCGATATAGCCGATTTTCTTGGGGCCACGGTGGAGACCATAAGCCGCGCCTTCACCCGCATGCGGAAAGAAAATCTGATTCGCCTGGCCGACGCCCATGAGGTGGAAGTGGTGGACTGCGACCGCCTTGCTCAAGTCGCCGAACATTTCGATACCTGAAAAGCTAAATGCGCCCGGACTTGGCGAGTTTCGCGATAATCGCCGCCTGGCTGTCGCCAAAATAACTGCGTTCGGGGGTCTTCACCGAACCGTCTTTTTCCAGCAACGTATTTGCCGGCTGGGTGCCCAGCGTCGCATAAGTTTCCGCGAACAGCTCCAGGCGCTGGCGTGACAACTGGTTCGCCATACCGGGACGGCGACGATGTTGGCGCAGCGCATTCAAGTCGATTGCCGCGTGGGCGGAAATAGTCTGCCCCCACCCCGATTCCGCCAGCACCAGGCCCCGGTAATCGGTGATGGATGAGCGCCCGTCGGTGGCGCTTTCGGGCAGGGCCTGGTCGAGAATCCCCCCGGCGTTGGCCGAGACCACATAGGCCATGTTCTCGAAGGCGCGGGCGCGGCGCGCAATGCTCTTGGGCGTTTCCATATTGCAGCCCATTTCGCCGGTCGGCTGAAGAAAGACTTCGGCGCCGCGCAGCGCCAGGCAGCGGGCGATCTCGGGATAGAGAATTTCCTCGGATGCGATGGCGGCGAGATTGCCAATCTCGGTATGAGCCACCGGAAAAACGCCCTCGAGCCCGTAGATATCCAGATACTTGTCCCACACATCATGGGGCGTTGGCGCGAACATGGAATTCAGCCGCCGGTAACGCAAAATCTGCTCGCCCGAGGGCGCGAAGATGATGCAGGCCTGAAAATAGAGGTCCGGGAAATTTGCGTCCCGCTCATAGGCATTGACGCAGAGAAACAGGTCATTGTCCCGGGCAATTTTGCCCAGCGCATCATATTCCGCGCAGTCTTTGTCCAGCGCCGCTTTTTCGGCCCAGCCGGCGACGCTTTCGCCCGTCGGATAAGAGGTGAGGGCATATTCGGGCAGCACCACGAGCCTGAGATCATTGCCGATAAAGGCTTTCGCGGCGCGAATTTCGCCGGCCAGGCGCCCGGTGGTGGCGCCGATCGAGGCCATGGCTTCGCTGCGGTCGGCGCAGCCATTGACCGCCTGCACCGCTGTTTGCAGCGCCAGGGCATAATATGTCGGCCCCAATGTCGCCCCGCCCTTTGCCATGGCTTCCCCCGTGGTCTGATCGCCTGATCGCGGCGGCATTATTGCTTGTTTGGCCGGGGGAATAAACTAAAATGATATATCAGTATTACATTTAAGCGCCCCGGCCCTGGATTGGGCGGCGCCATGCACAGAGGTCCGGATGGCTTCAGAAAACAAGCAAATTCATCTCAAGACGCGCCCCGAAGGGGAGCCGCAAGCCGATCATTTCGAAGTGATTACGGCGGAGATACCCAAGCCCGGCGACGGCGAGGCGCTGTGCCAAATCCGTTACCTGTCGCTGGACCCCTATATGCGGGGGCAGATCAGCGGCCGGCATATTTCCGGCGTTGTGAACCCCGGCGATTTGCTCATGGGCGAGACCGTTGGCGAAGTGGTCGAGAGCAACAATTCTGAACTCGCTGTTGGTGACCTGATCACCTTTCGTGGCGGCTGGCAGCAATATGCGCTGACTGATGGTTCCGATTTCCAGCCCGTTGATCCGCGCATAGACCCGCCGTCCCTGGCGCTTGGCATTCTCGGCATGCCGGGGCTGACCGCCTATGCGGGCCTGTTGCATCTGGGCGAGCCAAAGGAAGGCGACACGCTCATGGTCTCGGCTTCGTCGGGGCCGGTGGGCTCGATGGTCGGCCAGATCGGGCGCATCAAGGGCTGCCGGGTGATCGGCATCGCCGGATCAGACGAGAAATGCCGCTGGTGCGTTGAGGAAGCGGGCTTCGAAGCCTGCATCAATTATAAAACCGAGAATCTCGCCGATGCCATCGACCGCCATTGCCCCGACGGGGTAAACGTCTATTTCGACAATGTTGGCGGCGACACGCTGGAGGCGGTGATATGGCGGCTGGCGCTGGGTGCGCGGGTGGTGCTCTGCGGGCTGAGTTCGCAATATAATACCGCCGAAATGCCCCCCGGGCCCAACCCCGGCTCCATCATCAGGGCGCGGGCGATTGTGCGCGGGCTGGTGGTCTATGATCATCAGGACAAGAAACCGGCGATGCTGGAAGATGTGCTTTCATGGCTTCAGGCCGGGGACATCAAATACCGCGAAGACATTACCGAGGGTATAGAGAACGCGCCTCAAGCCTTCGCCCGGCTGATGTCGGGAAAGAATTTCGGCAAGACAATCGTCAAGGTTTCCTGATCAGCTTTTTGGCCTGGCAAGACCCAGAGAACCGGGGTTCATCAGCCCCCTGGGGTCGACGGCTTTCTTGATCTCTTGAACCAGCTTGAGACTCTCTGGCTTCAGTCCCTCGCTATAGAGATAGGCCTTGCCGATCTGCAGGTGAACCGTACCCAGCTCAAGAAAGAGCTTCGCCAGCGCCTTGCGGATTTCATCGACCGTGGCTCTCGCCTCCAGGTTCTCGGGGAAGCCCTTGGCTTTGCGCAATACCGCGGCCTCGACCTCGCGCTTATGGAACGGCATCAGGGCGTCGGGCCAGAAGAATACCGGCTCCAGAACCATTGCCGACGCGCCGATGGTGGTCACCAGATAGCCGGCGCCGATATGGTATTTTTCGATCTTTTCCGCCATTTCCGCATAGAGGTTTTCGATGGCCTCGAATGTGGAGACCGCCTTTGAGTGGGGAACAACGGTGTGGATGGGCACCCAGCGTTCGCCCTCCGGCCCGATCACGGCGTTGGTGGGCGGAAAGGGCGTGCCGCGCACCAGCTTGGGAATGCTGTTCTCTATTTCCCGCCCGCCCGCCGCCGTGAGAATCTCGCGAATTTCGGCCTCGGCAGCTTCCGCCGCCGCCTCGTATCTATGTTCGGTGGTCACATGGCAGGAAAAGGTCACATCCTTCATATAGCGCCGGCCCGCCAGCGCCACCCTGGCGCCTTCCACCACCGCCTTGCCGATTGAGCCCGCCTGCTGCATGACCCCGGCCAATGCCTTGATGTCCTGGGAAAAGCCGCGCCGCTTCAGCGATTGCCTTTGCAG
>JACZSK010000015.1 GCA_022574255.1 Pseudomonadota bacterium | reverse complement strand
CGCCGTCGGGGCCGCTGTTCGACAAGACCATCTCCAACATGCAGGAGTCCATCGCCCGCGGCGCCAGGGTGATATTCTTCTCCGACGCCAAGGGCATCGCCGACCAGGGCGAGCAGGCGGTGGCGACCATTGAAATGCCCACGGTCGGCCATATCGCCGCCCCCATGCTCTATGCCATCCCGGTGCAGTTGCTGGCCTATCACGTGGGCGTCATTCGAGGCACCGACGTTGACCAGCCGCGCAATCTGGCAAAATCCGTGACGGTGGAATAGCGAGCTATTTTTTGACCACCCTCACCCAACCCTCTCCCTTGAGGGAGAGGGCTCTCTCTTCACCTCTCCCCTCCGCGAATGACGAAAAGAGAACTCCCTCTCCCTTGACGGGAGAGTGCCAAGGCAGGAAAGGGTGAGGGGGCAATACCAGGAATCGCTCACTCCGGCCCCATTTCCTTCACGACTTGACCCGGAGTCCATTGGAAACGCCGGCGTTGCAGGATAGGGCAATAGACTCCGGGTCCCTCTTGCGTTGACGCACATTGCCCCGGAGTGACCGATATTCTCCGATAACTCCATTGTGAACTTGAACCATCGCTCAATAAGCGCCCTCTTTGGATGCTTCCAGTCGGTTCAATAGCGTTTTCAGACGCTCCCGCCCATCATCAAGTTTGAAGCCTTTTTCCCATTCGAATGGCTCCATCCCCAGTTCATTCCCTGCGGACGGGTTAATTTCATAAATCCTTCGAATCATTTCTTCCATATCCGGAGGAAACGGATGCTCGCCATAATTCAGCATATCAGTAATCGGATGATCGTTATATTTTCCGTTTGGCATTTGTTACCCCAACTCAAATATTCTGCGCCTTGAGCGGAAGGTTAGCACCATTGGGGTTGGACAGATAATAATTGACCACAGCAAAGAGTCCGCGAAGCAGGATCTCTACTCCCCCTCCCCTTCCCCCGCCCCCTTGGCAATTTTGGTAGCGACCATCCAAAGGTAGCCGTCGGGGTCTTTGAGATAGGCGGTGCGGTCGCCCCAGAACTGGTCGGTGGTTTCCTAGCCGAATGCCGCGCTCAGGCCGGTGGTCCACAACATGAGGCCGGCGAGGATGCCAACCACAACCGGGGCCCAGAAGGGCGCAGTGATGCGTGCCAGATTCATGCCTGCCTCCTCAAATTCCTGTCACCTGAACACTCACGCTAGCATGGGAACAAAACAGGAACAAGTGAAATTGCTTGCGCCCGCCCTTGCGCCTGTCCGTGCGCCTTCCTACCTGTGGTATGAGCGGCGTTGCGGATATCTCCACGGGGGCCGGGCAACCGGGGTGGAGCGAGGGAGGCAATCCATTGACCATGTCAGATTATGGCCGCGAATACCGCTATGGGGACGACAGCCATGAGCGCGGCGGCGAACGCGGCCTGGCGCATATTTCCTACGCGCTTTTCGCGCTGGGCATATTCACCGGCAACCTGGCGACCATCGGCGGCGTTATCGCCGCCTATATGGGGCGCGACGAGCGGCGCACCATCACCGGCAGCCATTTTGAATATCTGATCCGCACCTTCTGGAAGGCGATCCTGTGGTTCGTCATCCTGCTGGTGGTCACCGCGCTCCTGTGGGTCACCATTATCGGCATCCCGCCCACCATCCTGCTGTGGCTGGTCTATGGCCTGTGGTACATCATCCGCGTCGCCAGGGGCTGGATACGGCTGACCAACGGCGAGATGGCGCCGTACTGAGCTGTGCTCAGTACATTCTTTGTACGCCCTCAAACTTCTCCCTTGGCAGCCGGGCGCTCATTTTCGCTGCACCCGCTCCGCTTTTCGCTTCGCTCAAATGCTCCCATGGTGCGGGGCTGAAGGCTCCTCCATCCCCTTGGCTTTCCTCGCATTAGCTCGGGCGGCCCATTCTTGCGTGATGCGCCTTGGCGGCCTTGCCTCGGGCTATGCCCTCGGATATTTAGCCCTCAGACGCCGGAGTTTTTTGCTTCCCTTCCTGGGGCCGAGCCTCTAGTCAATACGGGCAATGCTTGAGTTCCTGCGCAAAATCCGCCGTACGCTGGCTATTTCCATAGGCCTGTTCATTATCTACATGTCGCTGCGCTCGCAGTTGCACCTGACCCAGTATGTCTCCGACAAGACCATGCATTTCGTCGCCTATGGCACCTGGGCGGCGGTTGCCTGCGCCACGCCGCGCGGCAGGGAGCGCATAACGCTTTACGCCGCAATCATCTTCGCCACCGGGCTGGCAATCGAGATCATCCAGCCCAACGTGGGGCGCGACAAAAGCATGCTGGACCTGGCCGCCAACAGCGCCGGCATCGCGGTCGGCATTCTGGCGGCGCTATGGGCGAGGCGCTGGCTCTACCGCGAGGTGCGATAGCCGCCCTGTGAGCCCGGATCACAGTATCCCCCGGGATTTCCCGATTGCCACCAGGCGTTTCGTTGGTTAGCGTTGCGCACCAACAGAAGCAGCAATGCGCAGTTCAACCAGGAGCAATCCATCATGCAGCGCTTATTGACGGGAAGAGGAATTATTGCGGCGGCTAGCCTTGCGCTGGCCTTTTCGGCGGGCGAAGCCCTTGCGGCGTCGGATGACGAGAAGGCCACCGCCCGGGCTATTTACCAGGAACTGGTGGAAATCCGTACGGTGGAGGGCCGCGCGGGAACCACCGTACAAGCGGCGGAGGCCATGGCGGCGCGGCTGGTCGCAGCGGGCTTTCCGGCGGATGACGTGAAGGTGCTGTCCCATGCCCCCGGTTATGGCGCGCTTGTGGCGCGATACCGCGGCGACGGGCGAAGCGGCAAGAAGCCGATCCTGCTGATGGCGCATCTGGACGTGGTTGATGCGCTGAGGGAGGACTGGTCGCGCGATCCCTTTACCTTCATTGAAGAAGACGGCTGGTTTTATGGCCGCGGCACCAGCGACAACAAGGCCGGGGCGGCGGCACTGGTGGCAACCTTTCTGCGCCTGAAAGCCGAGGGCTTCATGCCCGGTCGCGACCTGATTATCGCCCTGACCGGCGACGAGGAAACAGGCGGCAACAGCATCAAATGGCTGGTCAACGAAAACCGCGACCTGCTGGATGCTGATTTCGCGCTCAATTCAGACGGCGGAGGTGGCGGACGGCGCGATGGTAAACCCGTGGTCTATTCCATCCAGGCCAGCGAGAAGGTCTACCTGACCTATATTGCGCAAATCCGAAACGCCGGTGGCCATTCCTCTGTGCCGCAGACGGACAACGCCATTTACCGGCTGGCGGCGGCGCTGGGCCGGCTGTCCGCGCATCGCTTTCCCACCATGACCAATGAAATAACGCGGGCCTACTTTGCCGGGGTGGCGGAGATGAAAGGCGACGCGGACATGGCTGCCGTGGGCGGCGGCGATACCGGCGCGGCGGCGGACAGGCTTTCCGCCGACCCCTATTATAACGCCATGTTGCGCACCACCTGCGTGGCCACCCGGCTGGCGGCTGGCCATGCCGACAATGCGCTGCCGCAACTGGCTCAAGCGACGATCAATTGCCGCATCCTGCCCGGCACCGACCCCGATAGCATTGACACGGCGCTGACCGGCATATTGGCCGACGACGGGATCGAACTGACCCGGGACGCGGAACCGACGCTCAGCCCGCCCTCGCCGCTGCGCGAGGATGTGATGGCGGCGTTACGCGGCGCGGTCGACGCGCGATATCCGGGCCTGCCTATCCTGCCCGGCATGTCGACCGGGGCCACCGACGGGCTTTACGTGCGGAATGTGGGCATTCCCACATATGGCGTGGCGGGAGTCTTCCGCGACCTGGAAGACATCCGGGCCCATGGCCGCGACGAGCGGGTTCGCGTCGAGGATTTCTACGCAACGCTCGATCACTGGCACACTCTGCTGACGACGCTGGCGGGCGATTAAGGATCAGGTCAGAGTGAAACAGACAGAGGCAGTATTCTTGGACTTATCTCAAAACCCCATCATCTTCGGTCCCTTTACTGTCCGGCATTGAATTAGCCTTGAAATCATATCCGCAGGTCCGGCAATGCCTCTTCGGTGGGCAATGCCCGCCAGCGCCAAAAAAGCTTTTGGATCATAACTGATCGTGACACGACGCTTGGGCATTTGGCCTCCAAGATTCTTTGGCCAACGATGTAAGTCGCGGCTAAACCTGGAAATAGAAACCAGATCGAGACCTGCATCAACAAGAACGTCAAGCCGAAAAAGGAAAAGAACAAGAGTCCTCTTTTTTCTAGAGTATGCCTCAGGTCCTCGTTCACTTAGATCACTCTCTCCGGCCCTTTCATCTGTCATCTGGGGACGGCGGTCGGAAGCCTGGGGCCAATATATTTAATTACCGCGCCGTTATAACGGTAAAACGGGTAATTGCTCTTGGCAAGGAGCGGGACGCCGGTTGTCGCCCCCTCTCCCTACCCTTCTCCCTCAAGGGAGAGGGGTAGGGAGAGGGTTGAAAACTGAAACCCCCTAATTCCCACCAATCCGGTCGTTGTTCTGCTTGCCCGGCGCGGGCGCTATGGTTAGTGTCTTGGCCAACAGGAACCGCCAATAAAAGGACCGCCGCAAGGGTGGCCCGTACAAGAGGGGAACTATTGAATGGCCAAGATTCTGGAATCGTTACGCAACACCGTGATCGCGGGCGTCGTGTTGACCGTTGTGGTCATCTACGTCGCACCGATGATCGCCGGTTAGGGGAGAAATAACATGGAACTTATTGATCCCGGCCTTATCACCCGCTTTCTGCATGTGATCTCGGGTGTCATGTGGATTGGCATCCTGTGGTATTTCAATTTCGTGCAAATCCCCACCATGCCGAAAATTCCCGACGAGCTGAAGCCGGCCATCGGCAAGCATATCGCGCCCGAAGCGCTGTTCTGGTTTCGCTGGGCGGCGGCATTGACCGTGCTGTTCGGGCTGGAGCTGGCGCGCAGCAACGGCTATCTGGCCGACGCGCTGATGCTGGGCTATGGCGGCGGCAGTGTCGCCGTAACCATGATCGGCATTGGCATGTGGTTCGGCCTTATCATGGCTTTCAACGTGTGGGTCATCATCTGGCCCAACCAGAAGATTGCCCTGGGGCTGGTCGAGGCCGATGCCGACGCCAAACCTGCGGCAGCCCGGAAAGCCATGCTGTTCTCACGCACCAATACGCTGCTGTCCATCCCCATGCTTTATTGCATGCTGTATTACAGCCACGGCGCCGGCTAAGCCCGCGCGAAATAAAATCAGAGGGCCGGGTTTCGATCCGGCCCTTTTTTATGGGTTCAGGAAGCGGTTGGGCCGGCGCCAATGCTATCCGCAGATCAGGGGCAGGTCAGGCAAGATATTCTGCAGCGGGGATAAGATGAATTGCTTTGATGTCTCGGCCCGCGGGGCGCATCCTGATGGCGCCTGGGCAAACAGGCCAGCCAGCCAGAACAGGGGAACGACAATGAGCCAGATCAGAAACGAGGTTCTTGAAGCCAACGCCGCCTATGTGAGCAATTTCGGCAGCAAGGGCGACCTCACCATTCCACCGGCCCGCCAGTTTGCCGTGCTGACCTGTATGGATGCCCGCCTCGATCCGGCAAAATTCGCCGGGCTCGCCGAAGGCGACGCCCATGTGATTCGCAATGCCGGTGGCCGGGCCAGCGACGACGCCATCCGCTCGCTGGTAATTTCCTACAAATTGCTGGGAACCCGGGAATGGTTTGTCATACACCACACCAATTGCGGCATGGCGACCTTCACCGACGAGATCATGGGTGATCTGCTGGAAAGCAGCCTGGAGACCGCGGCGCTGGGCGAGAGCGGCTGGAGTGACGATCATGACCATGAGGGCTCGGCTGAAGGCAAATCCATAGATTGGCTGGCCTTTACCGATGCCGCCAACGCCGTCACCGAGGACGTAAGAACCATCCGCAACCACCCGCTGGTGCCGGCGGCAATACCAATTTACGGCTTTGTTTACAACGTCAGCACGGGCGCACTGGAAGAGGTGGCGGAGGCCACCGAAGCCGGCCAGGCAGGCTAAACCGCCTGACCCGGAACGCAGAAAAAAGACCCGGGGATAATCTCCCGGGCCTTCTTGATTTACCAGAAATTTGGTCGGAGCGGCGGGATTCGAACCCACGACCCCTTCACCCCCAGTGAAGTGCGCTACCAGGCTGCGCTACGCTCCGTCATATTCCCGCCAAACATCAAATCGCTTGCCCAGCGGCGCGCACTATACCGCCGCCCTATGGCGGTGACAATAAGAGAGATGGAGAGCCTGCCCGTCCCTCTTGTTTGGCCACCCTCACCCTGACCCTCTCCCATCAAGGGAGAGGGAATAAGGGGGAAGCACGCCAACAGACCCTCTCCCATCATTCCGGTCCCCTCTATCGTCACTCGCTGACTTGATCGGCGAGTCCAGCTTTCTATTGGCTCAATGTAGAAAAGCAAGACTGAATTCGCCGCCAAGGCGCGTCACGCAAAGAGGGTCGGCGAATGACGAATAAACAAGTTGGCGAATGACGAATAAACGGATTTTTGTGTGGGCTGCCCCACTGCCCGACCGCGCCTTGCCCTGACAATAAAAGAGATAGCCGCCTATTCCGGCAGGTCGTCGATGGACCGGCGCAGCAATTTCAGCTCGTCCAGCACCGCTTTGAGCAGCTTGGCCTCGCCAGATGCCTGCTTTGCCGGCGCCCCGGTAATCGAGCCATTGCCGCCAGCGCTTTCAGCAGGGGCAGAGGCGGGGCCCGCAGCCGGCGAGTCGTCTTCTTCCTCATGCCAACTCTCGACCAGGCCCTTGGCGTTTTTCTCGCGCAACAGTTTCTGCACGCCCTTGATGGTATAGCCGTCGGTATAGAGAAAATGCCGGATGGCGGACAGAAGCTGCATGTCCTCGGGGCGGTAATAACGGCGATTGCCGCCACGTTTCATTGGCTTCACCTGGGAAAACTTGGTCTCCCAGAAGCGCAGCACATGCTGCGGCACATCCAGCGCCACCGCAACCTCGCTGATGGTGCGGAATGCGTTGCGCGACTTGCCGCCGCCCCGCTCGTTTGTTCCTGTTTCCATGGCTCGATCAGCCACTGCAAATCACCCCTTTTGGCCGCTCGATCCGGCGGCCTCTACTCCTATGGCCATCTACGCAGACGGCCGGGCCTCCGGTATCAGGCGCGTCCTTTCAGGGAAGTGGCAATGCGTTCTTTCATCACCTGGCTGGGCCTGAAGACCAGCACTCGGCGTGGTTCAATTGGCACTTCTTCACCGGTTTTTGGATTGCGCCCAATGCGTCCACCCTTGTGGCGCACCAGAAAACTGCCGAAGGACGATATCTTGACATTTTCCCCGGACACCAGGCTCGACGATATCTCGGACAGGATAGACTCGACCAGTTCGGTCGACTCGTTCCGTGACAGTCCGACTTCCTGATATACCGCTTCGCTGAGGTCAGCGCGCGTTACTGTACGCTTACCCATATTTTCCCCCCTAGAGAATCGAGTGTATAAGCGTAGTTGAGCGGTATAAATCCGTCAATATCAAAGGGATGCAGAATCTTCTTTAAGTATCGCTGGATTCGCTTTTTTGGGCCAAAAAACACCTTTACCAGCGCAAAAGCAGCGAACCCCATGTGAATCCGGCGCCCATGGCCTCCAGAAGAAGCAGATCGCCCTCTTTGATTCGCCCGTCCGCCACCGCCGCGCACAGCGCCAGCGGCACCGACGCCGCCGACGTGTTGGCATGGCGGTCGACGGTCATAATGATCTTCGCGGGATCTATTTTCAGCTTTCGCGCGGTGCCGTCCAATATGCGCTTGTTGGCCTGGTGCGGCACCACCCAGGCAATATCGTCGGCTTTCAATCCGGTGGCGTCCAGCGCCTCGTTGACCACGTTGGCCAGATTTGTGACCGCATGGCGGAACACTTCCTTGCCCTGCATGCGCACATAACCGGCCGTCTGGGTGGTGGACACACCGCCGTCGACATAGAGCAGATCATGCAGCCGCCCATCGGAATGCAGGTGGCTGGTAAGAATGCCGCGATCGGCAGCGGTGCCGTCGCCCTCCACCGCCTCCAGCACCAGCGCCCCGGCGCCGTCACCGAACAGCACGCAGGTTCCCCGGTCTTCCCAGTCGAGGATGCGCGAGAAGGTCTCGGCGCCAATCACCAGCGCCCGCTTGGCCTGGCCGGATGTAATAAAATTATTGGCCACGCTGGTGGCGAAAATAAAGCCCGAACAGACCGCCTGCACGTCAAAGGCAAAACCGCCGTTCATGCCCAGCGCCGCCTGCACCTTTGCAGCGGTGGCGGGAAAGGTGAGATCGGGCGTGGAAGTAGCGACAATCAGCGCGTCGATATCGTTGCCTTCCAGCCCGGCCATGGCCAGCGCCTCGCGCGCCGCGGCTATGGCCAAATCGGAGGTCAGTTCGCCCTCGGCAGCGATGTGGCGCTGTCGAATGCCGGTGCGTTCGACAATCCACTGGTCCGTGGTATCGACCTTTTCCGCCAGCTCGTCGTTGCTGACGATCCGTTCCGGGAGATAAGCGCCACAGCCTCGGGCCACGGCTCGGATTACGTTCATGAATTACTCACTGCGGAACGCCGGCAGCGGTGTTTTCCGCTTCGGCGGCGGGCTCATCCTGGTCAGGCTCGTCGCTATGGCGTTCAAAATTTTTCAGATCCTCGGCAATCAGATTGGTCAGATCGTGCCGCGCCATGTCAACCGCGTGGCGGATGGCGGTGGCGAAACCACCAGCGCTGGCGCCGCCGTGGCTCTTGACCACCAGGCCATTGAGGCCAAGGAACACCGCGCCATTGTGATTGTTCGAATCGAGATGGGTCTCGAGCGATTTGAGGCCCTTCCTGATGAGGAAATAGCCGAGCATGGAAAACGGCGAGGCGCGGAAGGCACGGCTCAGCATCTCGCTAATCAGGTTGGCTGTGCCCTCGGCTGTTTTCAGCGCCACATTGCCGGTAAACCCGTCGGTCACGATTACGTCGTTGCCGCCCATGCCGATGGCGTCACCCTCGGTAAAGCCCACGAATTCCATCGGCAGCGTCGTGCCGCGCAGCATGGCGCCGGCATTCTTCACGGTCTCGTTGCCCTTCAGGTCTTCCGAACCAATGTTCAGGAGTGCCACCCTTGGCCTCTCCAGCCCCAGAACGGTGCGCGCAAAAGCGGCGCCCATCAGGGCGAACTGCACCAGATTTTCTTCGCTGCATTCAACATTGGCGCCCAGATCAAGCATCACGCTTTCGCCCTGCAGAGTGGGGAAAAGAGAGGCCAGCGCCGGCCGGTCAATGCCGGGGATCATGCGCAGCAGGATTTTCGCCAGGGCCATCAGCGCGCCGGTATTGCCCGCCGATACCGCCACCTGCGCGGTGCCGTCACAGACCGCGCGCACGGCCATGCCCATGCTGGAGTTGCGGCCACGACGCACAGCGTGCGAGGGCCTGTCTTCCGCCAGAACCACGTCGTCGGTATGGATGATCTCGACCTTGCCGGACAGCGCCGCATACGCGTCCACCAGCGGCCTGACGGTATCTTCCTTGCCATAGAAAATAATATGCAGATCGGGGTCTTCGGCCATGGCGATTGCCGCGCCCTCGACCACCATGGGCGCACCCGCGTCGCCGCCCATCGCATCCAGCGCCAATGTCAATTTACCGACCACGCGTTACCCTCGTCCTCGTTGCTGCCTCTGAGACAAATTTTTCGGTTGAGACAAAATTTTCGGTTGATCGCCCGGCCCCAAAGAGACCTCAACGGGGCGCAACCTGTCCCCTGCCGCCTCTCCGCATTCCGGCCGCCCCCGCACCCCTGCCAGGGACCGCCACCGCACGTCATACACAATACGCTACTTACTGTACTTTGTTGCAGCGAAAAAATCACGAATTCGGACATGTCCCGATTCGTGATGCAATAGATATACCAGACCGGATCAGTCCCTGTCCCGCAATTTCTTCAGTAAAGAGAAGGGGTTCGCCTTTTTTCCTGCCTTTTCCTCTGAAATGACTTTTCCGCGAGCATAGGGCAGGTCCATCGCCCGGCTTCCCTTTTTCCTGGGATAGGGATTAACCGCGGTGCCCAGATATTGCGCGGCGATCTCTCCAATGTCGATTTCCCCGTCCTCCAGCGCCTCTCTGTCCTCGTCACTTTCGGGGTCCAGATCAATCTCGTCGACCGGCCCCTCGACAAAGCGCACGAAAAAAGTTTCGGACAGCACATCATGCACCGGCTCGAGGGTTATGCCGCAGCGCTGCACCAGTTTGGCCTTGAAGCGCATCTGAACCGCGATCCCGGCGCCGCCTTTTTCCTGCGTAGCCGTGGCCTCACCCTTGAACAGCTTCAACTCCAGCAGGCCAAAGCGTTTCGCCAGCGCCAGCCGTTCGCCCTCGTCGGCGTCAAATTTCAGGGTCAGGGGGCCATCTTCCAGGGTGGTCAGTATTATTTTGCGTTCAAATCCCATTTTCCGCTCCGTCGCCAGCGCCAGATATGCGCCCGTCCAGCAAATCATCAAGGGGAACAGAGCCGAGCCGCGTCCAACAGGCCCGCACCTCGCCGGCCAGCGCCGCGGGCTGGTCCCCCGCCGGCGGTTTTCCGCGCCAGATATTTCGTGTCAGGGCATCAACCAGTGCATCCCCCGCACTCTCTTCAGCCAGCGCCGCGCCGTAAGCCTCCATGCGGCCCAGCATGGCCGCGGCCATGCGCTTTACATGCTTTCCCACCGACAGGTCACCAACCCCTGATTCGCGCATGGTGCGATCCATGTCGGCGACAAAAAGGCTGGAGAGCTCAGTGGCCAGCGCATCGGCGGCATCGCCCTGCCCGCGCAAGCGCACCAGCATCAGCGCCACGTGCAGCGCCAGCGCATCGAAGCGGCCATCAAAGGTATCGGGCACGCCCAACTCCGTGTATAGCCGCGGTTCCCTGGCGTCCTTCGCCGACACCGCATACAACGCCAGCGCCGCTTTCTGGCGCGCGCGATCAGCCTTGGTGTTCCAGAATTTCAGCATGTGACAAGTCTTTCACTACAGGGCCTGGCCGGCGGCGCTACACGGATTGACAGGTTCCCGCCCCGGTGCCATGTTGGCGCCCAAATTCGCGGCCAGAATAATCCCCCGGCGAGAACAGGAAACGCCCTATACAATGACCATGACCCCGAATACCAGCTTTTATCGCAAGGGCGTGCCCCTTTTGGCGCTGGCCCTGGCGCTTTCCGCCACCGCCTGCACCACCGAACGGCAAACCCGCGGCTATCTGCCCGACAAGGAAGTCACCGACGCGATTTTGCCGGGAATTGATAACCGCAACTCGGTGCGGGGCCTCTTGGGCAATCCCTCGGTCGAGGCGACCTTCGGCAACAATGTCTGGTATTACATTTCATCCTACAACGTGCGCCGGTCGTTCTTTCTCGAGAAGTCAGCGTCGCGCAACATCATGGCTATTCATTTTGGCGAAAGAGGGATTGTTTCCGAGATCAAGCGCTACACACTGGCCGACGCCCAGGATATTAACCCGGTCGGCGACAAGACCCCGACACGGGGCAGGCAATTGGGTTTCTTCGAGCAGATATTCGGCAATATCGGGCGTTTTGCAGGCGCCCCCGGCGCTGGTGGCCCCGGCGGCCGGCGCTGAATACAGTCGCTGAATACAGAAAAGAAAAAGCCCCGGCCTGAACCGCCGGGGCTTTCTGATTCTCTCTCGAATTTTGCGGATCAGTGGGCCAGCGCAGCCAGCAACAGCAGGGCCACGATATTGGTGATCTTGATCATCGGGTTGATCGCCGGTCCGGCGGTATCCTTGTAGGGATCGCCCACCGTATCGCCGGTGATCGCCGCCATATGGGCGTCCGACCCCTTGCCGCCGTAAGCGCCGTCCTCGATCAGCTTCTTGGCATTGTCCCAGGCACCGCCGCCGGTGGTCATGGAAATCGCCACATAGATGCCGCCGACGATCACCCCCAACAGCATGGCGCCCAGCGCCGCGAAGGCCGCCGCCTGATCGGCAATGGTCAGGATCACGAAATACATCACGATGGGCGCCAGCACCGGCAACAGGCTGGGTATAATCATTTCCTTGATCGCCACCTTGGTCAGCAAATCAACGGTCCTGCCATAATCGGGCTTCGAGGTGCCCGCCAGGATGCCCGGATCGGCGCGGAACTGCGCCCGCACTTCTTCGACCACCGCACCACCGGCGCGGCCCACGGCCATCATGCCCATGGCCGCGAAGATGTAGGGCAGCAGCGCACCGATCAGCAGGCCGACCACCACATAGGGATTGGACAGGCCAAAATCGACATCCACATCGGAGAAGTAGATGTCCAGGTCGCCGGTGTAGGCGGCGAACAGAACCAGCGCGGCCAGGCCGGCGGAACCGATGGCATAGCCCTTGGTCACCGCCTTGGTGGTGTTGCCAACGGCGTCCAGCGCGTCGGTGCGCTTACGCACACTCTCGTCCAGATCAGCCATCTGGGCGATGCCACCGGCGTTATCGGTGACCGGGCCATAGGCGTCCAGCGCCACAACAAAACCGGCCAGCGCCAGCATGGTGGTGGCGGCAAAGCCCAAGCCAATAACACCGGCCAGTGACGACGCACCGATAATGCCACCGCAAATCACGATCGCCGGCAGCGCCGTTGATTCCAGCGACACGGCCAGTCCCTGAATGATGTTGGTGCCATGACCGGTCAGCGAGGCCTTGGCGATGGACTGCACCGGGCGGTAGTTGATACCGGTGTAGTATTCGGTGATCCAGATGATCAGCCCGGTGATAACCAGCCCGATGGCGCCGCAGTAAAACAGCGCCCAGCCGTCAAAGCTGCGCCCGTCCGCGGTAATCACCGTGTCCAGACCGAAGCCGTAACGGAAGTAAACGTAAATACCGAGCAGCGACAGAACCGCGGTGACGATGAAGCCCTTGTACAGGGCGCCCATGATGTTCTGGCTCTTGCCCATCTTGACAAAGAAAGTGCCGATGATCGAGGTGACGATGCAGATGGCGCCGATCGCCAGCGGCAGGCTCATAACGTCCGCCGCATTGTTCTCAACGAACAGCGCCACCAGAACCATGGTCGCGGTCATGGTCACCACATAGGTCTCGAACAGGTCGGCGGCCATACCGGCGCAATCGCCCACGTTGTCGCCCACATTGTCGGCAATCACCGCCGGGTTGCGGGGATCGTCCTCGGGAATTCCGGCTTCAATCTTGCCCACCAGGTCGGCGCCCACGTCGGCGCCCTTGGTGAAAATGCCGCCGCCCAGACGGGCGAAGATGGAGATCAGCGAGCCGCCGAAGCCCAGCGCCACCAGCGAGTCAATCACTGTGCGGCTGGTCTCGCCGTAGCCCAGATACTCGGTCAGCACCAAGTAGTAGACAGACACGCTCAACAGCGCCAGCCCGGCGACCAGCATGCCAGTGATGGTGCCGGCCCTGAAGGCCAGGCTCAGGCCCGCTTGCAGGCTTTCGCTGGCGGCCTGGGTGGTGCGCACATTGGCGCGCACCGAAATCAGCATGCCGATGTAACCGGTGGCGCCCGAGAGCACCGCGCCAATCACAAAACCCACTGCGGTCAGGGGGCTGAGGAAATAAACCAGCACGGCAGTGACGATCACCCCAACCAGGGCGATGGCGCGGTACTGGCGGTTCAGATAAGCGCGCGCGCCCTCCTGAATCGCGGCGGCAATCTCCTGCATGCGTTCGTTGCCGGCATCGGCGGCCAAAACCTGCCGGCGGGCCCAAACGCCATATAAAACAGCGAGAATGCCGCTGGCGATCGCGGCGTGAATAATTGTCATGGAATATTTCCCCTCTTAGACATGGCCGCCCCGTAGCAAAATATTTGCCCGGGCGCGTGATCCACCGATTCCCGAGGGAACCAGCGTGTGAATTTTTCGCAGCGCACTTTAGTGACTGGCGCGGAAAGCGCAAGCACCCTCTGCTTTTTTTTGGACCCTGGCGCCTATTTCTCTGTTCTCAGTGCGTTGGTGATCAAAATATCGGTGATGACATCCCGGTGGAGCGCCTTGTTGGCGGCGGCGCGCAGCCGGCTCCGCAGGCCCTGGTAATCCAGCGTCGTCAGGCTGCCCGGCTGCATAACGCCATCGGCGGATATTGACCTGAGAAAGGCGTCGCGCACCAGCGGCATGCGCATCAGAAGCCAGTCACGGTCTTCGGTATTTTCCACCTCCAGCGATAAATCGAGAAACAGATAGCCCAGAAGCCTGCCTTTGGCATTCAGCAACGAGGCCGGCAGGCGGTCGATATTGACATAAATGGCGGGAATATCCGGTTCGGGCTCGGGTTCGGGCTCGACCTCTTCGACATGGGTTCCGTCACCGCTAAAAAACACTGTGGTTATGCCCAATGTCGCGGCGCCACCAATGATCAGTCCGCCAACAAGCCCGGCAATCAGGAGCTTCTTCGAGCCCTTGTTTTCGGCGCCATCGTCTTTGCCTTCGCCATTCTTTTCGTCCTCCGCCATCCGGCACTCCCTTACTCAGCTATCCAGCTATCCGATATGGTGTTGAAATCCCGCGCCGTCCACTTTCACCGGATTACCCTTTTCGTCAAGCAGAAGAACCCCCGCGCCGGCGCTTGTCATGCGGCCAATCACGGTCACCGGGGTCCCGCTTTCTTTTCCCGCCGCCATTACCGCGCCGCGCTTCTCCCCGGGGGCGGTGAACAGCAGCTCGTAATCATCGCCGCCGGCGAGAATTGCCGGCCATAAATCCGCGTCCGCGATCAGCATGTTCCGCGCGGCATCGGACAGCGGCACCGAACGGCGCTCTATTTCCGCCCCGCATCCCGAGGCCGCCGCCAGATGCCCCAGGTCGGCCAGCAGGCCGTCCGAGACATCAATGCAACTGGTCGCCAGGCCGGGCGACGCCAGCCCCAGCCCCAGCCCAACGCGCGGCTCGGGCAGCCGGTAGCGCCCCATCAGAAATTCGTCCGCCGGCAGGTCTCCCTGAACGCATTTCAGGCCCAGAGCGCCGTCGCCGATGCTGCCCGATACGAAAATCAGATCGCCCGGTTTGGCGCCGCTCCGGCGTAAGCAACCTGCCTCGCCAGAGTCTAAACCACCGGGCACCGAACCAATGGCGGTCAGCGACAACACCAGCCCGCCCACACCCGCGCCGGCCCGAGAGACCGTATCGCCACCCCACAAGGCAACGGCGAAGGTCTTCTGATCCTGCGCCAGACCGGCGGCGAAGGCGCGCAGCCATTCGATTCGGGTGTCGGACCCGGTGTCTGACCCTAAGGCCAGCCCCAGCAGATATCCATGGGGCGCGGCGCCCATGGCCGCCAAATCAGACAAATTGACGCGCAGCAATTTCCGCGCAACCAGCCCGGCATCTTCATCGGCCGGGAAATGCACGCCGGCGGCCATCACATCCTTGGTAATGACCATCGCCCGGCCCGCCCCGGGCTGGTAAACAGCGGCATCGTCGGAAAGACCAAAGGCCGGCGCGCCAGCGGGCGCCAGCGGCGCGAATATCTCTTCGATCACCTGGAATTCGTCCACCTAACAGCCTCCCGGCGAGCCCTGTGATGCCCCGTTGCGCCCCTGTGGCGCCCCTGTGGCCCTACGAGCCGCGCAGCTCCTTCGCCAGCCGGTCCAGCACGCCGTTGACAAAGGCCGGTTCATCGCCGGGGTAAAAGGCATGCGCCACATCCATATATTCGTCAATCACCACCGCCGTGGGAATGTCCGGCCGCGCCATCAGCTCGTAGGTTCCACAGCGCAGGACGCTGGCCATAATGATTTCCAGCCGCTTCAGCTTCCAGTTTTTTGACAGGGCGCCGGCAATGGCTTCGTCGATCTCGGCGCGGCGCTGGTCCACCCCGGTGACGATGTCGCCGAACAATTCCAGGTCTGCTTCGGCGAACAACAGGCCGTCAACTTCGCGCCCCAGGCGGTGTTCGGTAAACTCGCTTATAATGGCCGACGGCACGGCATCGCCGCCCGACTGTTCCATCTGGTACAGCGCCTGAACGGCGCCGAGGCGCGCCGCGCTGCGCCGGTCAACCCTGCTGTTCTTTGGGCTTTCCGCACTCTCGGGTTCGGTATCGCTCATCTGAAGCACAGGCCGAAGCGCTGCCCCATATCCATGTTCCCGGCGGCCGCAATGGCATTACTCATGCCCTTACTCATGCCCTTACTCTTGCCATTACTCATTGCCCGGATAGGGGAGTTCACGGAACTCCGTTCCATCGTCCTGTTCCTTGTGTATCGTGTATTTCATTTTCGGCGCGGGTTATTATCAAGAGCGGCCCGGCGGTTTATTCGTCGTCTTCGCCCGGCTCCATCTCACCAACGAACGCGCCGAAGTCGGCCGCCTCGCGGAAATTCTTGTAAACCGAGGCAAAGCGCACATAGGCCACCTGGTCCAGGCTCTCCAGCCCTTCCATGACCATCTTGCCAATGGTCTCGGCGGGGATTTCGCTTTCGCCCATGCTCTCCAGGCGGCGAATCAGGCCGGTAATCATGCGGTCAACCCGGTCGGGGTCAACGGCGCGTTTCCTGAGCGCGATATTCAGCGAGCGCTCCAGCTTCTCGCGCTCGAAGGGCACCCGGCGGCCACTTCTCTTCATCACGGTCAGCTCGCGCAGCTGAACCCGCTCGAAGGTGGTAAAGCGCGCGCCGCAGCCAACACAGAGACGCCGGCGGCGGATTGCCGAATTGTCTTCGGTTGGCCGTGAATCCTTGACCTGAGTGTCTTGGTGACTACAGAACGGACAGCGCATCTCTCCCCCTTCGACTTTTCTTGTTTAACCCCTAGGGTCTAGGGTCTAGCCCCGGTAACGCGGCAATGTCTAGCGGTTATATTACAGAAAACCGCAATATCTGGGGTCCGAACCCAAGCTACCCCAAATCCGGATAGATGGGGAAGCGATCGCACAGGGCCTTGACCTTGCCCCGGACCGCCTGTTCGACGGCGCCGTTACCCTCTTCGCCGTTCGCCGCCAGGCCATCCAGCACTTCCGTAATCCAGTCTCCCACCTGCTGAAATTCGCTCACACCGAAGCCGCGCGTGGTGCCCGCCGGGCTGCCCAACCGAATGCCCGATGTTATCATCGGTTTTTCCGGATCGAACGGCACGCCGTTCTTGTTACAGGTGATGGCGGCGCGCTCCAACGCCTCGTCGGCGACCTTGCCGGTCAGTCCTTTTGGCCGCAAATCAACCAGCGCCAAATGCGTGTCGGTGCCACCCGAGACCACATCGAAACCATTTTTCAGCATATTGTCCGCCAGCGCTTTGCAGTTTTCAACCACCCGCGCCGCATAGATTTTAAATTCAGGCCGCAACGCCTCGTTGAAGGCTACCGCCTTGGCGGCAATGGCATGCATTAGCGGCCCGCCCTGGATGCCAGGGAACACCGCCGAATTGATTTTCTTGCCCAGATCCTCGTCCACCGACAGGATCATGCCACCGCGGGGGCCACGCAATGTCTTGTGCGTGGTGGTGGTCACCACATGGGCATGGGGCAGCGGATTGGGATGCACGCCGCCGGCCACAAGCCCCGCGAAATGCGCCATGTCGATCATCAGCAGGGCGCCAACGCTGTCGGCAATCTGGCGGAAGCGGGCAAAGTCTATAATCCGGGGATAAGCGGAGCCGCCGGCGATAATCAGCTTTGGCTTATGCTCCTTCGCCAGGGCCTCGACCTCGTCGAAATCAATCAGCGCGTCTTCCTTGCGCACGCCATACTGCACCGCGTTGAACCATTTGCCCGATTGCGATGGTGGCGCGCCGTGGGTCAAATGCCCGCCCGCCGCCAGCGACATGCCCAGAATGGTGTCGCCGGGCTGCAGCAGCGCCTGCATTACCGCGCCGTTGGCCTGGGCGCCCGAATGGGGCTGCACATTAACAAAGGCGCAATCGAACAATTGTCTGGCCCGCTCGATGGCAAGCTGTTCGGCGATATCCACCTGGTCGCAGCCCTGGTAATAACGCCGCCCGGGATAGCCCTCGGCATATTTGTTGGTCAGGGGCGAGCCCAGCGCCTGCAGCACCGCCTTGCTGACGATATTCTCCGAAGCGATCAGCTCAATCTGGTTTTGCTGGCGACGAATCTCGCCGTTGATCGAGGCATGGATCGCCGGGTCCGAATCGGCCAGCGACGTGGCGAAGAAGTCTTCCCTGCCGCGCGCGCCGCCCGATGCCTCGCCCGACTCTTCGCCGGTTGCCGCTGCCGCCATTTGATTATCCACTATACAATTCCTTCATTCCCGGCAGCCGCGGCTTGAAGCGGATGCGATATCAAATTCCCGCTATATCTTTTCGGCGCGCCGGGCATGCCGACCGCCTTCAAAATCGGTGTCGAGAAACGCGTTCAGGCAATCCATGGCGGTTTCGAATCCGATGATCCGCGCCCCCAGCGCCAGCACATTGGCATCGTTATGCTGGCGTGCCAGCCGCGCCATCAGCCCGCTGGTGCAGAGCGCCGCCCGCACCCCCTTGTGCCGGTTGGCGGCGATCGATATACCAATGCCCGAACCGCAGACAATCACGCCGCGCGGCGCCTCGCCGGCGTCAATGGCGGCGCCCATGGCATGGCCAAAATCCGGGTAATCGACCGAGTCTCCGTTGCCGGTGCCCAGGTCCAGCACCTCGAAGCCGCGCTCAATCAGCGCGTCCTTTATTGCCGATTTCAACTCGAATCCCGCGTGGTCCGAGGCAATGGCAATGATGTCTTTGGTCACTGGATTGGTCATTGGATCGGTCATGGGATTCCGGAATCACTTCGTTGGTCGCCCGCTGTCCTCTTGCAGCCGGGGGAACCGGTCTTCTACCATATGTACCTTGGCAGCGCCAAGCGCGTACTAGAGCTTGTGGGAAGATTCCGGGGGATTGTGGGAAGAAATATAGCGTCACTCCGGCCAAGGCGCGTCGCGCAAGAAGTATCCGGAGTCTATTGCCCTGTCCGGCCTCGCCAGCGTTTTCACCCCTGGCTCCAATGGACTCCGGGACGGGGCCCGGAGTGACAGCAACACTGGACTCGCCGATCAAGTCGGCGAGTGACAAATCTGGAGAGTTGGGGTGAGGGTGGCGAAAAAAAGAAAAGAGAAAAGATGAAGACTACCCCCGCGCCTTTTTGGCCAGCACATATTCCAGCTTCTGCACGGCCACGCGGGTCAGTTCGTCCTGGCTTGCCGCCGGGTCGCCGACGATTGAAACTTCGATATTGGTGGCGGTATCCAGCGCCGAGACTTTCACCACATTCCCGACCTGATGGAATTCCAGAAGATATTCGCCTTTTCCAGATGCGGGCATGTGGTTCAAACCCTCATAAGAGACCTAGGCGGCGCGGCGCACGCCCAGCCGGTCCCACACTGCTTCCAGGGCGTCGACCAGTTCGTCCATCATTTCATCGGTATGCACCGGGCTGGGCGTAAGCCGCAGGCGCTCGGTGCCGCGCGGCACGGTGGGATAATTGATCGGCTGAACATAGATGCCATATTCATCAAGCAGTATATCGGTGATCTCCTTGCACAGCACCGGGTCGCCCACCAGCACCGGCACGATATGGCTCTCTGAAGGCATCACCGGCAGGCCCCTGTCGGCCAGCATTTTCTTCAGCCGGGCGGCACGCTCCTGATGACGTTCGCGTTCCACGCTCGACTGTTTCAGGTGGCGCACGCTGGCCAGCGCACCGGCCGCCAATATGGGACAGACCGAGGTGGTGAAAATGAAGCCAGGCGCGTAGGAGCGAACCACGTCGATCAATTGCCGTGAGCCGGTGATATAGCCGCCCATGATGCCGAAGGCCTTGGCCAGCGTGCCTTCAATCACGGTGATCCGGTCAGCCAGGCCCTCGCGCTCGGATATGCCGCCGCCATGTTCGCCATACAGGCCAACCGCATGAACCTCGTCCAGATAGGTGATGGCGCTAAATTCGTCGGCCAGATCGCAGATTTCCGCAATCGGCGCGATATCGCCATCCATGGAATAGACCGACTCGAAGGCGATGATCTTGGGCACCGCGGGGTCCGACTGGGCCAGATGCATGCGCAAATGTTCCACGTCGTTATGCCGGAAGATGCGCTTGTCGGCCCGGCTGTCGCGAATGCCGTGGATCATCGAGGCGTGGTTCATCTCGTCGGAATAGACAATGGCGTCGGGCAGAATCTTGGCCAGCGTCGACAATGTCGCCTGGTTGGAAATATAGCCCGAAGTGAACAGCAGCGCCGCTTCCTTGCCATGCAGGCCGGCGAGCTCGCGCTCAAGCTGGATATGATAATGGTGATTGCCGGCGATATTGCGGGTGCCGCCCGACCCGGCGCCGAACTGGTCAACCGCCTGGTGGATGGCCTCGATCACCTTGGGATGCTGCGCCATGCCCAGATAATCGTTGCTGCACCAGACCTTTACTTCGCTGGTGACGCCATTTTCATCGTATCGGGTGGCATTGGGAAAATCGCCCCTGTGGCGGGCAATCTCCGTGAAAATCCGGTAGCGTCCCTCGTCCTTCAAATTCTTGATCGCGTCGGCAAAGACTTGTTCGTAATTCATCGGCCACCCCTTAACGCCTTACAGGTCCTTGGCAGGTATACCGCACCCTACATTCTTTGGGCGCTTTTGTATTCCCGTTACCACTTGACCAATTGCTACCCCCATCAAGTGCGATCTTCCTTGATCCACATCAAAGCCTTGTGATTAGCAATTACGGGCGGAAATACAGAACGCGTCACCCATTACATTCACAATTGCTCATATAGCAGAACTTATCCCGATTTCAGAAATTTTCAAATCATTACGGGTCCGAACAGCCCGAATGTCCCGCCCGGCCGGGTCAGCGCATCAGATATAGCGCAGCTGATCGGCCCAGTAACGCTCCAGATTCTTCAGGTTTTTCTTCAGCGCATGAAAATCATCCACGCCGAACAGATCGTCGTCGAGGATTTCTTTCAGCTGCTCGTTATAAATCCGGTCGATCAACTGTTCGATCTCGCGGCCCTTCGCGGTCAGGGCAACGCGCACCGAACGCCGGTCGTGCTTGGCCCGCTCGTGGCTCACATAGCCCATCTCGACCAGCTTTTTAAGATTATAGGAAACGTTGGAGCCCAGATAGTAACCGCGGCTGCGCAACTCGCCGGCGGTGATCTCGTTGCCGCCGATATTGTACAGCAGCAAGGCCTGAACGGAATTCAGATCGGTCTTGCCCGCTTCCTCCAGCTTGGCGCGCAAAACGTCGAGCAGGCGGCGATGCAGCCGCTCAATCAGGCGCAAACATTCGAGAAATGTTTCCTTGGTTTTCGCTTCTTCGGATTCGTCGCCCATTACGTAGGCGCGCGCTTCATCTCCGGCCATGCTGCAGTCCCCAAATTCTTGTTTCACTTATCATTAAGAATAAGCGGAAATCTCCTAAATATTACTTAAGATTTTCCTGCAATTTGTCGTATGAAGACCCTGCAAAACGCCATATATCGCTACAATTTTAAATAATATTCTGCTTACAGATCACCGTTCAACATCTTGAAAATAGCGGAAAAATCCATGTTTGCATGGCCTTTATCCGCGAATTTTGTATAAATTTCGGCAGCGTGGGCGCCGAGCGGCGTATCCAGCCCCACATCCTGGGCCGCTTCCTGGCTGAGCAGTACATCCTTGAGCATCAGCGCGGCGGCGAAACCGCCTTCATAATCGCGGTTGGCGGGCGAGGTTGGCACCGGTCCCGGCACCGGGCAATAGGTGTCGATTGACCAGCAGCGCGCCGAGGATGTGGAGGCAACGTCGAACAGGGTCTGATCTTCCAGCCCCAGCCGGCGCCCGAGGGCGAAAATTTCCGACGCGCCGATCATCGAAATGGCCAGCATCATGTTGTTGCAGATTTTCGCCGCCTCGCCGTTTCCCGGACCGCCCGCATGAATAATGTTCTTGCCCATGATCTCCAGCAGCGGGCTCACCCGGGCGAAGGCCTCTGGCGAGCCGCCGACCATGAAGGTGAGCGTGCCGGCTTCCGCCCCGCCAACGCCGCCCGAGACCGGCGCGTCGAGCATTTCAAACCCGGCATCCGCGGCCGCGGCGCTCACCTCGCGGGCGGTGGCCACGTCAATGGTCGAACAGTCAACCAGCAGCGCGCCGGCATCGGCATTGGCAATAACCCCTTGGTCGCCCAGATAGACCGCTTTGACATGTTTGCCGGCGGGCACCATGGAAATCACCACTTCCACGCCCTTTGCCGCTTCAGCCACGCTGCCCGCGGGCGATGCGCCGGCCTCCGCCGCTGCCGCCACCGTCGCCTCGGCCAGGTCGAAGACTTTCAGTTCATGGCCCGCAGCCAGCAGGTTTCGCACCATATGCAGGCCCATGTTGCCCAGCCCTATGAAACCAATTTTGGTCATTTCTCCGCTCCCTTTTCTGCAAATTTTGTTCCGGCTCCGCAATCAACCGAGTTCCAGTTCCTGGTCCAGCGCCGCGAAATAACCCTCGACGTCGGCGTCGGAGACTTGAGCCAGTGACGCGGGCCGCCACGCCGGCGCATTGTCCTTGTCGATCAGGATGGCGCGAACGCCCTCATAAAAATCATCGCCGGCGAGGGTGTGGTTGGCGATGCGGAATTCCATGCGCATATTCTCGTTGAAGCCCAGCCGCCTGCCCTCGCGCAACTGGCGGAAGGTCACTTTCATCGAGGTCGGCGACTTCCTGGCAAGGCGCGCCAGTTGCTTTTCCGCCCATTCGCCCTCTTCTTCCTCTGCGCTGCTGCCCAGCGCCGCCATGATGTCTTCCAGCGTCTCGCCGGCAAACAGCCTGTCGATGTCTGCGGCGTGGCTGGCAACTTTTGTCTCTCCCGGATCACCGGCCAGGTCTTCGAGTATCTCATCAACCGAATGCTGGTTCAGGCTCTTGGCCGCCGCCAGCGCGCCGGTTAATTTTTCCAGGTCATCCGACGCTATGAAAACCTGGGTAATACCCAGATAGCAGCAATCCGCCGCCATCACGCGCTCGCCGGTCAGCGCCAGATACAGGCCCATTTCGCCGGGCAGGCGCGGCATGAAATAGCCGCCGCCAACGTCGGGAAACAGGCCCAGCCCGGTCTCGGGCATGGCCAGCATGGTGCGCTCGGTGGCGACGCGGTGGCTGCCATGCACCGAAATGCCGACCCCGCCGCCCATGGTGATGCCGTTCAGCAGCGAGATGTAAGGCTTGGGAAAATGATGGATGGCGGCGTTCATGCGGTATTCGTCGTGAAAAAATTCGCGCCAGCCCGTGGAGGCTTCGTCGCCCGCCTTCCAGGCCAGGCCCGATTCATACAGCGCCACCACGTCGCCGCCGGCGCAAAAGGCGCGCTCACCGGCGCCCATTACAACCACCGCATCCACATCCGCCGATCCGGCCCATTCGTCCAGTTTGCCGTGCAGCGCCACGCACATGGCGTGGGTCAGGGCGTTCATCGCTTTGGGACGGTTCAGCACGACCATGCCAACCCGTCCGGCCACATCGAAAAGAATGTCGGTGCTGGTGCTCAAAATGAATTCCTATTGCTGCAATAACTGGCGCGCGATGATCACCCGCATAATCTCGTTGGTGCCCTCGAGAATCTGGTGAACCCGCAAGTCGCGCAATATACGCTCGATGGGGTAGTCCATCAGATAGCCGTAACCGCCGTGCAGTTGCAGGGCGTCGTTGACCACGCTGAAGCCCACGTCGGTGGCCAGGCGCTTGGCCATGGCGGCAAAACTTGTGGCGTCATGGGCGCCCTCGGTTACCTTCTCGGCGGCGGCATAGAGCAGCAGCCTTGCGGCTTCCAGCTCGGTCGCCATGTCCGCCAGCTTGAACTGGGTCGCCTGGAAATCGGCTATGCGCTTGCCGAACTGCTTGCGTTCCTTGACGTACTCAATGGCCGCGTTCAAGGCGGCCTGGGCGCCGCCCAGCGAACAGGCGCCGATATTCAGCCGCCCGCCGTCCAGCCCGGCCATGGCGATTTTGAAGCCCTGCCCTTCCTCGCCCACGAGATTCTCTGTGGGAACCCGGCAATTATCAAAATTGACTGCGGCGGTGGGCTGGGAATGCCAGCCCAGCTTCTTTTCCTGCGCCCCGAACGACATCCCCTCCGTGCCCTTCTCCACAACGATGCAGGAAATGCCCCTGGGGCCTTCCTCTCCGGTGCGGACCATGCAGACATAAACGTCCGAGCCGTCATCGCCAGCGCCGGAAATAAACGCCTTGGCGCCGTTCAGCACATAATGGTCGCCGTCACGGACGGCTTTTGTTTTCAGGGCGGCGGCATCCGACCCCGCCCCCGGCTCGGTCAGGCAATAGCTGGCAATCTGTTCCATCGACACAAGCTTCGGCACGAAGCGCGCGCGCAACTCGTCGGTGCCGAACCTGTCGACCATCCAGGTCGCCATATTGTGGATGGAAATGAAAGCGGCGGTCGACGGGCAGCCCATGGCCAGTTGTTCCAGGATGAGCACCGCATCGACCCGGCTCATGGCGCAGCCACCGTGCTCCTCGGACACATATATGCTGCAGAAGCCCAGTTTTGCCGCCTCCCTCAATACATCCTTGGGGAAAATCTTTTCCTCGTCCCAATGGGCGGCGTTGGGCGCCAGCTTCTCGGCGGCAAATTTTCTCGCCATTTCCTGGAAGGCGCGCTGATCGTCGCTGAGCTTAAAATCCATGGGGATTTTCCGTTTATAATCGGGCCGTTGGCTGACCCACGACTAATTGCCGCCAGAATAACCACCCGGCCCAAAGCGTCAAGCAGCAGCGGAACACCACGATGAGTCTGGACCCTGTCCCTGCAAGGTGCTTTACTGAATAGCGCACCGGATAAAAAATACAACACAGCCGGGTGGCGCGGACCCTGAAACCGGGGCCGCCAGTGTAGTTCCGGCGTAATTGATGAACGACAGCGGGTTCACCACGTAAAGCAAGGGATTGAGGGAGAGGTAATATGGGATTCAGGCAGACAAGAGCAGGGCTTCTGGCCACTGTCGGCGCGGTCGCGCTGCTGGGACTGGCGAGCTGCGACGAGGCCATTGACGATTCGGCGGAAGAAGCCGTCGAGCCGGCTGCCGAGGCCACTGAAGAGGCTGCTGGCGATACCGCTGGCGACATGATGGAAGCCGCTGAAGAAGCAGCAGGTGACATGATGGATGCCGCCGAAGAGGCCGTTGACGAAGCTGCGGAAGACGCTGAAGAAGGCGGCGAATAAACCGCCCGGGTTGGGAAACCGCCCTCATAGTCTGTGATATGTTTGTATTGTTGTTGCGCTCCGCCACCCACCGGAACGAAGCCCGGTCGGCTGCGCGGTCTGTTTACCACTATGTTCGAGTGAGGCTGTAGCGGGGGCTGTAGCCAACCAACCAAGGGAGAGAGTAATGGGTATTCTGACAAGTAAATCCGGATTATTGACCGGCGTGGCCGCTGCCGCACTGTTGGTGCTGGCTGGATGCGACCAGGCAAGCGAAGACGCGGTGACGGAAGAAACCGCTGACCCGATTGCGGCGACTGAAGCGGAAGCCACGAGCGAGAGCATGATCGAGGAAGCCATCATCGAGGGCGAAGAGCAACTGGGCGAGACGCTCAATGAGCTCGAGACCGCCGCTGGTGACGTGATCGACGGTGCCGAAGAGGCTGCGGGCGAGATGGCCGGCGACATGATGGATGCCGGCGAGGAAATAGCCGACGAAGTTGAAGAGGCCGCCGAAAAGACAGCGGAAGAGACTGACGGCGAATAAATCCGTCGCCCGCGCGGGACGCCGGACTTTTTCCACCCCTCACCTTCCCGCCATTTTCTCGCGATACGCCTTGGGGGCTCTTTTTCCACCCCTCACCTTCCCACTGCGTGGGCCCCTTCCTCTCCCGCGAGGGGAGAGGGGTTTTCGCGCCGGCTCTCTTATCCCCTCTCCCTTGACGGGAGAGGGCCAAGCTTGATGGGAGAGGGCCAGGGCCGAAAAAAGGGTGAGGGTGACGAAGGAAGAAAGCCCTCTCCCTAAGGGAGAGGGCTGGGAGAGGGTGATAAATAAAAAGAATCCGTCACTCCGGCCAAGGCGCACCATGCAAGAAGTATCCGGAGTCTATTGCCCTATCCTGATGCGCCAGCGTTTTCAATGGACTCCGGCTCGGAGGCCGGAGTGACGAAAAAAACAGGTCCAAATTACTCTATCGGGTTGCCGTCCTTGTCGCGGATTTCCAATGGGCCGAGATCAAGCGCCCGGATGCCCGCCTCAATTTTTTCGCGGTCGCCAACGATCAGCCAGATCAGCTTGTCGGGCTGGAAGCTGCGCGCCGCCTTGGCGTGAATGTCGTCGAGGGTGAGGCTGGCATAGCGCTCTTTCAGCGTCGTCGCGTAATCGTAAGGCCGGCCAAAGCGCGCATTTCCCATCATGCTGCCAAGAACCGCGCCAGCGGATTCAAACTGCCCGGGCAGCCCGCGCAGATCAGACTGCACACTGATATCCATTTCCGTTTGAGTGGCCGGACGCTGGCCCCTGTATTCACGCACCTCCCTGAGCAATTCCGCGATCGATTCGCTGGTCTTGTCGGTCTGCACCGGCGCGTAGAGAATCCACGGCCGCTGGGCGGCGGCATTCAGGGCAAAGGAATAGGCGCCGTAAGCCCAATTCTTGTCCTCGCGCAGGTTCATATTGATGCGCGCCGTGAAATTACCGCCCAAAATATCATTGGTAATGCTCAGCAGCGTCGTCTCGGCGTCGCCCGACGCGGGCACCAGATGCCCGGCGATAATCATTGATTGCTGGGCGCCCGGCTTGTCAAAAATAATCACTCTTCCAGCCTCGGGAAGCGCCACATGAGTAAAAGACTTTGTCCCCTTCTCTGCCTCTGGCGCCTGCCAGCCACCGAGCGCGGCGTTCAGCACCGGCAGGATTTCATCCATTGTGGTATCGCCGACCACGAACAGCCGCCCGTTGTCGGGCCGGATCCAGCGATCATGGAAAGCCACCAGGTCAGCGCGGGTAATGGCGGCCACCGAGGCTTCGGTTCCCGAGCCGGTGAGCGGAATGGAATAGGGATGATCGTCGCCATAAAGCAGCGGCGGCAGGTTCCTGAGCGCAATCGACAGTGGCCGGGCTTTCTCCTGCTGGATACCCGCCAGTTTCAGCGGCCTGAGGCGCTCGATTTCGGCCTCCGGAAAAGCCGGGTTCAGAATAATGTCGGCGAAGAGATCAACCGAGGCGACAAGATTGGCGCTCAAGGCCGAAAGGCTGACCTGCGAGGTATCCAGGCTGGACCCCGTGCTGATGATAGCCCCAAGGCGCTCGGCCTCGGCGGCAAACTCCAGCGCGCTGCGGGTATGGGTGCCCTCGTCCAGCATCGACATGGTGTAGCCCGCGGCGCCCAGCTTGCCCCCCGCATCGGCGGCAAAGCCCGCGTCGAACTGCAGGGCCACGTTGACCACCGGAATGGTATGGCGCTCGGCGAGAATGACCTCCATGCCATTGTCCAGCCTTGCGGTCTGGATATGGGGAAAGACCAGCTCCGGCATTTCACCGACTTGAGGTAATGCGCTGCGGTCCACGCCGCTGGTGGCCGCCGCATATTCAGGAAAAGCCAGCACGGTAATCTGGTGATACCCGTTGGCGATCCACCGCCGCGCAACTTGCCGGATGTCGTTCGGAACGGCGGCGTTCATCCAGTCCATCTTGCGGCGGAAAAACAGCGGATCGCCGGCATAGAGTTCACCCCGCGCCAGGATCGCGGCCTTGCCGCCGTTGCCTCCTATCCTTTCCAGCCCGCGCACCAGCCCGGCAGCGATTTTCGTGCGCACCCGGCTCAGTTCATCTTCGCTTGGCCCCGTGGCCAGGAACTTTTCCAGTTCCGCATCCAGAACCTCTTCCACAGCGGCCACGTCAACGCCGTCGCGTATGGTCACGCTGATCTCGAAAAAGCTGGCCAGCTCAAACGGCTGGGCGCTGACACTGACGCTGACCGCCAGTTGCCCCTCATGGACCAGAGCCTTGTAGAGGCGGGAATTTTTGCCGCTGCCCAGTACGCTGGCCGCAAGCTGCAGCTTGGCCAGGTCTTCCTTGACCCGCCCCGGCACCACCCAGGTGCGGTAAATGCGGGCCTGGGGCACGCGGTCATACATCACGTCGCGGGCATTGACCCGGCGCTCGGGCACCCACTCCGTGCGCCGGGCCAGCGGCGGCCCGGAGGCAATGTCGCCGAAATATTTTTCCACCAGCGGCCGCGCGGTCGCCGCGTCAATATCGCCGGCCAGCACCAGCACCGCGTTGGCGGCGCCATAATATTCCCTGAACCATTCCTTCACATCATCCAGCGACGCCGCGTTCAGGTCTTCCATCGAGCCGATTGTCGACCAGCGATAAGGATGACCCTCGGGGAACAGTCCCTCCAGTTGGCGGTATTCCACCCTGCCATAAGGCTGGTCATCGCCCTGGCGTTTTTCGTTCTGCACGACGCCAATCTGCTCTTTCAGCCTTTCCTCGGTCACCGCGCCCAACAGATGACCCATGCGGTCAGATTCCATAAACAGCGCCACTTCCAGCGCCGGGGTTGGCACATTCTGGAAATAGAAAGTGCGGTCGAACCAGGTGTTGCCGTTCATGGCGGTGGCGCCAACTTCGCGGAACGGCTTGAAATATTCGTCGTCGTAATTCTCCGAGCCGTTGTACATGAGATGCTCGAAGAGATGCGCGAAGCCGGTCTTGCCCGGCTTTTCATCCTTGGAACCCACGTGATAGAGAACCGCCACCGCCACGATGGGCGCCTTGCGGTCTTCATGCACAATCACCCGCAGGCCGTTATCCAGGGTGAATTTCTCGTAAGGAATATCAACTGCCAGGGTGGACAGTGCGGCGCCTGCCCCAGCACCATCCGCCTGCGGTGAAGTCGTGGATGTCTGATCGCCGCCCGCCCCGTCGCAGGCAGCGAGAAACAGGACCGCTGAAACGGCCAGAATATTACTGATTTTCATTTATTTATTCCCAATCTCGCTGTCTTTACCCGCAGTGGCTGGTTTGCCGTATCCTTGGCGACAAATACCATTTCATCAGCGCAACCGGAAGATAAATGCGCTGGGGCGAATGCCCCTGGTCGTTCAGCGCCCTAGTCGTTCAATGTGGGTATCACGAACTCGGCGCCGGCGCGGATGCCCTTGGGCCAGCGCGAGGTGATAGTCTTGGTCTTGGTGTAAAAGCGCACCCCGGCCTCGCCATGCTGGTTCAAATCACCGAAGGCCGAATCCTTCCAGCCACCAAAAGTATGAAAGCTCAGCGGCACCGGGATCGGCACATTGATGCCCACCATGCCCACTTCCACCTTGTCGGCATATTCGCGCGCGGCGTCGCCGTCGCGGGTGAAAATGGCGGTGCCGTTGCCGAATTGATGCTCGTTGGGCAGCTTGATGGCGGCTTCGAAATCTTCCACATTCATGACCTGCAGCACGGGGCCGAAAATCTCGTCCTGGTAGGACTTCATCGCCGGCGTGACCTTGTCAAAGAGACAGCCGCCGAAGTAGAAGCCGTTCTCATAGCCCTGCTTGTCGCAAACATAGTCGCGCCCATCGACCACCAGTTCGGCGCCCTCTTCCACGCCCATATCCACATAGCTTTTCACCCGCGCGCGGTGTTCGGCGGTGACCAGCGGTCCCATCTCGCTGTCCGGGTCCAGCGACGGGCCGATTTTCAGCGCCTCGACGCGGGGCTTGAGCAAATCGATTACATCGGGGCCGATGCCGCCGACCGCGACCGCCGCCGATATGGCCATGCAGCGCTCGCCCGCCGAGCCATAGGCCGAGCCGATCAGCGCGTCGGTCACCTGGTCGAGATCGGCGTCGGGCATGATAATCATGTGATTCTTGGCGCCGCCCATGGCCTGACAGCGTTTTCCGTTGGCCGCCGCGGTGGCGTAGATATACCGCGCGATGGGGGTTGAGCCGACGAAGGACACCGCCTTGACGCGGCTGTCGTGCAAAATGGCGTCGACAGCCTCCTTGTCGCCATTCACCACATTCAGCACCCCCGGCGGGGCGCCCGCCTCGAGCATCAACTCACCCAGCCGCATGGGCAGGCTGGGGTCTTTTTCCGATGGCTTGAGGATGAATGTATTGCCGCAGGCGACGGCCACCACGAACATCCACATGGGCACCATGGCGGGGAAATTGAACGGCGTGATGCCGGCACAGACACCCAGCGGCTTGCGCATGGAATAAAGATCAATGCTGGTCGCCACATTGTCGGAATATTCGCCCTTCATGAAGTGGGGCATACCGCAGGCGAACTCGACCACCTCAATGCCGCGCTGCACCGAGCCCAGCGCATCGGAGTGTATCTTGCCATGCTCGTTGGACAGTATGGTGGCCAGCGCGTCGCGGTTGGCATCGACCAGTTGGAGGAATTTGAACATCACCCGCGCGCGCTTGACCACCGAGGTAGCGGCCCAGCCCGCGAACGCTTCCTGGGCGTTGGCGATGGCCGCCTCGACTTCCGCTTTGCTGGCCAGCGCCACCTGTGCCGCCACTTCGCCGGTGGAGGGATTGTAAACGTCACCGAAGCGGTCCGATGTGCCCTCGATTGTTTTGCCGCCGATAAAATGCCCAATGGTTCCGGTGGTCGTTGTCATCTGCTGCGCCTTCTATTACTCGATTTTCAATGCCCGAATTTCGCCGCTGTTATACGGGATCAGGGATCGATTGCCAAAGGAGAATCGCGCGTCAGAGGATGAACGCCGCATTGCCCCATGTGACCCGCTTTGCTAAGAAGAGGCGCAACGAGGCTTTGCGAGACCATTGCTTAAAGGGACCAACCCGATGTCAGGCAATCCATCTTACCCCACCACCCGCATGCGGCGCCTGCGCCAGACTGACTGGTCGCGACGGCTGGTCGCCGAAAACCGGCTTTCGGTGGATGACCTGATCTGGCCAATATTTCTGCGCGAAGGCGAGAATCTCTCGGAAGCCGTCGCGTCGATGCCGGGGGTCGACCGGATGAGCGTGGACAAGGCGGTCTATGCGGTGGCCGAGGCCCATGAACTGGGCATCCCGGCAATCGCGCTGTTTCCCAACACGCCGGAAAAGCTGAAGACCGGGGACGGCAAGGAAGCGCTGAACCCCGACAATCTGGTCAACCGGGCGGTGCGCGCCATCAAGGCGGCGGTGCCGGATATCGGCGTCATCTGCGACGTGGCGCTGGACCCCTATACCGACCACGGCCATGACGGGCTGATGGACGAGGACGGCCAAATCCTCAATGACCAGACGCTGGAGGTGCTGGTCAAACAGGCCGTTGTGCAGGCCGAAGCCGGCTGTGACATCGTCGCGCCCAGCGACATGATGGACGGGCGGGTCGGCGCCATCCGCGCCGGGCTTGATGCGGCGGGATTTGAGAACACGCAGATCATGGCCTATGCGGCCAAATACGCTTCCGCTTTTTACGGGCCGTTTCGTGATGCAGTCGGGTCCGGCGCCATCCTTGAAGGCGACAAGAAAACCTACCAGATGGACCCGGCCAATGCCCGCGAGGCCTTGCGCGAAGTGGCGCTGGATATCGCGGAGGGCGCGGATTCCGTCATGGTCAAGCCGGGCATGCCTTACCTGGATATAATTGCCCGCATCAAGGCGGAGTTCGGTGTGCCGACCTTCGCCTACCAGGTGTCCGGGGAATACGCGATGATGATGGGCGCCGCCGCGCAGGGCTGGCTGGACGGTGACGCGGTGATGATGGAAAGCCTGATCGGCTTCAAGCGCGCCGGGGCCAGCGGCATCCTCACCTATTTCGCGCTCCGGGCGGCGAAGATACTCGGCGGCATCGACGCCGACCAGCCAAGCGATTTGGGCGATTAGCGCGCCATGATGGGCTTTGACTATACTTCCCCCGACATCTGGGCGTCGCTGGCGACGCTGACCATCCTCGAGATCGTCCTCTCGGTCGATAATATCGTGTTCATCTCGATCATCGCCGGCAAGTTGCCCCCGGAGCAGCAAGCCCGTGCCATGCGCATCGGCATCATGGGGGCGCTGGTCTCGCGGGTGCTGCTGGTGCTCGGCGCGGTGTGGATCATCGCCCTTTCCGAACCGCTGTTCACGCTGTTCGAAATTGACTTTTCATGGCGCGACCTGGTGCTCATCGCCGGCGGGCTGTTCCTCATGGTCAAGGGCACCCACGAAATTCACGAGGCGGTGGAGGGCGAGGATGATCGCCCGGCCAAGGGCTCGGCGCAGCAGAGTTTCCTCCGCGCGGTGGCGCTGATTATCATGCTGGATGTCATATTCTCGGTCGATACGGTGTTCACGGCGGTGGGCATGACCAGCGTTTTGATGGTTATGATTATCGCCATCTCGATTGCCACCGCGGTGATGCTGCTGGCCGCCATGCCGCTGGCGCGCTTTATTGAAAAGCATCCCACCGTCAAGATGCTGGCGCTCAGCTTCCTGCTGCTGATCGGCATGGTGCTGATCGCCGACGGCCTGCATTTCCATATTCCGCGCGGCTATGTCTATGCGCCGGTGGCCTTCTCGATTGCGGTCGAAGCGCTGAACCTGGCCGCCGCCCGGCGCCGGGCGAGACTGCGCGCGGCCAAGCAAGCCGCCGAAGGCTGAGGGCGCAGGTTCCTGATCGCTCGCACTTCTCCCTCAACGCATCACGCGCCGACTTGATCGACGAATGAAGAGCCCAAAACATTGTCACCCCGGCCCCCGAGCCGGGGTCCATTGGAAACGCTGGTGGTGCAGGAGATGGCAATGGATTCCGGATCAAGTCCGGAATGACAGAAAGACTGGATTCGCCGATCAAGTCGGCAAATGACGAAAGAGGTGCGGCGGCGAATGACGAAAGAGGTGCGGCGGCGAATGACGAAAGAGGTGCGGCGGCAAGTCTACACCCTTCGTCACCCCGTTAATTGGGGACAGTATTTTCAAGAGATCATTAGGCCGCACTGCCGATCGACGAGATACTGTCCCCAATTAACATTGATAACGCCGGCGCAGCCGGAAGGTTGAAATCAGCCGGGCTTTCGCCCCGTGACCAGTTCAATATCAAAAGCGACCTCGAATTCACCGGGCTGGGCCTCGGCCAGCTCTTCCGTGAAAGCCTTCAGATAGGCCGCCGGGTCATCCAGCGTTTTCATATAGGCCGTGGCGTAGGAGGTGGAACGAATGTAAGCGGCTAAACTTTCTGCCGTGTGGGTGATGCTGTGGGAAATCCAGATCTTGGCCACTTCCTCAAACAACCCCGAGTCCCGCATCAATTCAAACGTGTCGTCATAGCGGGTCAGTTGCTCGGCGCGATGCTTGTACCAGTAGCGTGCCATCTGCCGGTGCAACATCCGGTGACCGGGGCCGACAATGACCGAAAAGTCGTAGCGATAAGGCGCGAAAACCCCGCCGGGCCTGAGAATCCTGTGAAATTCCTCCAGCGCCCGCTGGCGCTCAAACCAGTGAAAAGCGGTGGCGACGGTGACCAGGTCAACGCTGGCATCCTCCAGCCCCGTTTCCATGCCGGTGCCGTCGCGCATTTCCAGGTCCGGATATTTCTCCGCCGCAATGGCCCGCAGGCGCGGTGCCGGCTCGATGCCAATAATCCTCGCGGCAATGCGCTGCAGACCCTCCAGAGAGGCCCCTGCCCCGCAGCCCACATCGACGGCGACGGCGAATTTTTGAACATTCCCCGCAGCGCAGATTTTATCGTAGACGGAGTCCGGATAGCCGGGCCGCACGGCGCCATAGGTGTCGGCCAGCTCGTCGAACCTCAGGTCAGCCATCTTTTCTGTTGCCCCCCAGAGGCCGGGTCAGCGATTTGATAACGCCGCGCAGCGTGCGCACCTGCTGGCCGGTAAAGCCCGCGCCCTGCAACAGATTGCGCAAAGCCTGAACCATCGCCCGCTTGCGCGCCGGCGGACGGAAATAACCGCGCGGCGCCAGCGCGCCCTCAATATGCTCAAACAGGCCCACCAGGTCTGCCTTGGTGGCGATCGGGTCGTCTTCAAGAGTGCTCGCCGCGGGCAGGTCCACGCCCGTGCGCGACCATTCGAAGGCAACCAAGATCACCGCCTGGGCCAGATTCAACGAGCCGAACCCGGGGTTCACCGGCACCGTCAGGATGGCGTTGGCCAGCGCGATGTCATCATTCGAGAGCCCGGAGCGTTCGCGCCCGAAGAGAATTCCCGTGCGCTCGCCCCTGGCCGCGCTGGCATGCATGGCTTCCGAGGCCTCGGTAACGGTCAGCACGGGCTTATAGATATCGCGGTTACGCACGGTGGAGGCATAGACGTGGTTCAGGTCGGCGATGGCCTCTTCGAGCGTCTCGAACACCCCTGCCCCATCCAGCACATCGTCAGCGCCCGAAGCGGCGGGCCCGGCGGCGGGGTTGGGCCAGCCGTCGCGGGGCGCCACCAGGCGCAAATCGGTGAGGCCGAAATTCAGCATGGCGCGGGCGGCATAGCCGATATTCTCGCCGAGCTGCGGCTCGACCAGAATAATGGCGGGTTTGGGGGTTTCGGAATGAGGCATCAGGCGTCAGTCCTTTCGCCGCCACTCCGTGGCTGTAGGTGAATCTTCGAGAATGACGCCTATTTCTTCGAGCTCGATCCGAATTCTGTCCGCAGTCTCATAATCCCCCTCGCTGCGAGCCTTATACCTCTCATCAATCATGCGCTGAATTTCCGCCTCGCCGGGCACATCTTTGATTACGGTCGCTTTTGATCCAGAAAGATGGATCGAGTTAGGCTTCTTTTGGACAACCTCTCGTCCCTTGAACCATTCGTCTGGGCTCATTTCCATTAGTCCTAGAAAATTACACGCAGCACGCAGGTCTGCGGCAGCGCGATTATGCGGCACGCCTACGCGACCCATTGAAGCAAACTTCTGCCTCTTGGCTTTGTCTGCCAATTTCTCCATAGCCGCAATTGCTTTTGGTGTATTCAAGTCGTCTTCCAATGATTGGATAACTTCTTCCGGTACTTTGGGAGATGCAAAAGTGCCCATTACGACCCGATACCAACGGTCCAACCGCCGCCTCTGCTCAATCACAATTTCATCCGAAAAATCCAGCGGCTGGCGGTAATGGGCGGTCAGCAGCATCAGCCGCAGCGCCTCACCCCCTTTGTAGCCAAATTTCTTCAGCAGCCCGTCGATGGTCTGGATATTGCCCTCTGATTTAGACATCTTGCCGCCGCCGAATACCAGATAACCATTATGCATCCAGTATTTGACAAAGGTTTCGCCATGGGCGCATTCCGACTGGGCGACCTCGTTTTCGTGGTGCGGAAACACCAGGTCCACGCCGCCGGCGTGGATGTCGATGGTCTCGCCGAGATGCTTTTCGATCATGCTGGAACATTCCAGATGCCAGCCCGGGCGGCCCCGCCCCCAGGGACTATCCCAGCCCGGCTGATCGTCCGATGAGGGCTTCCACATGACAAAATCCTGCGGGTTTTTCTTGTAGGGCGCCACCTCAACCCGCGCCCCGGCGATCATCTCGTCCATGGGGCGGTGCGACAGCTTGCCGTAATCCTTCATCGACGGCACATCGAACAGCACATGCCCTTCCGCTTCGTAGGCATGGCCCTTGCCGATCAGCACCTGCATCATGGCGATCATTTCCGGCAGATGGTCGGTGGCCTTGGGCTCGATGGTCGGCTTCAGCACATTCAGCCGGTCCAGATCGTGGTGATACACGCCGGTGTAATAGTCGGCGATTTCAGCGGTGGTTTTGCCCTCCTTGACCGCGCGGGCCATGATCTTGTCGTCGATATCGGTGATGTTGCGGGCGTAGGTGACATGGGCGTCGCCATATGCGCGCCGCAGCATGCGAAAGAGAATGTCGAACACCACGTAGGGCCGGGCGTTGCCGATATGGGCATAGTCATAGACCGTCGGCCCGCAGACATACAGGCGCACATTCTTGGCGTCGATGGGCTCGAACAACTCCTTCCTGCCGCTCATGGTATTATGAACTCTAAGGCTCACGTTCTCTTTCCCTGCAGGCGCTCAATGGCCCGCTCGCGCCCGATCAATGGCAATATTGCCTTCATCTCGGGGCCTTCATGGCGGCCGGTCAGGGCGGTGCGCAGGGGCATGAACAGGTCTTTCCCCTTGCGCCCGGTCTCTTCCTTCACCGCGTCGGTCCATTCCTTCCAGGTGTTCTCGTCCCATTCGCCCTTGGGCAAAAGCACCAGCGCCGCAATCATGAAATTCCGCCCGCCGATCAGGGGCCGGATCGGCTCATAAATAATCTTCCACCATTTCGCGGCGTCGGAAAGCTTCTTCAGGTTACCGCGCACCACCAGCCAGAAAGTTTCGTCGGCCTCCTCCAGCCCCAGCCTTTCGCGGACCGCGTCAAAGGGCGTGGCATGCAGGATGCGGGCGTTGAGAACATCCAGGGTCTCGGGATCAAAACGCGCCGGGTTGCGGGCGAATTTCGCGAAATCAAAACTCTCGATCAGGGGGTCAATGGTGACAAACGGCTCGATGGGTTCCGAAGTGCCGATATGGGCGAGCAGGCTGAGGAGCGCCATCGGCTCCAGCCCTGCCTCCTCGCGCAATTCCCTGACACTCTCGGCCCCGCCGCGCTTGGACAGGCCCTCGCCGCCCGCCGAGGTGAGCAGCGAAAAATGCGCGAATTCCGGAGTCTTGTTTTCTCCGTGGCCCCCCAGCGCCGCGAAAATCTGCACCTGCACCGCCGAGTTTGTCACATGGTCTTCGCCGCGCACCACATGGGTAATACCCATATCCATATCGTCGACCACCGAGGGCAGCATATACAGGTAACTTCCGTCCTCGCGCAGCAGCACGGGGTCGGAGAGGCTGCCCATGTCGAAATGCACGGGCCCGCGGATCAAATCCTCGAATTCCACCACCGCCGGAACCTCAAGCCTGAAGCGCCAGTGGGGGCAACGGCCCTCGGCTTCCAGCGCCGCCCGGTCGGATTCGCTCAAGTCCAGCGCCGCGCGGTCATAGACCGGCGGCTTGCCCTGGGCGCGCTGTATCTTGCGCCTGGTCTCCAGCTCTTCCGCCGTCTCGTAGCAGGGATACAGCCGCCCATCGGCGCGCAATTTGGCCGCCGCCGCGTCGTACAGCGCCAGCCGCTCCGACTGTTTGAAGCTCTCGTCCCAGTCGAGGCCCAACCATTCCAGGTCCTCGCGGATGGCGTCGGCGAATTCCCCGGTCGAGCGTTCGGCGTCGGTATCGTCGAGGCGCAGGATGAAAGTGCCGCCGGTCTGGCGCGCATAAAGCCAGTTGACCAGCGCCGCGCGCAGATTGCCCACATGCAGCAGCCCGGTGGGGCTGGGGGCGAAGCGGACTTTTACTGCGCTCATGATCTCTTCCCCGAGTCCCGAAACGCGTTGGTGATGGGATAGCGCCGGTCGCGGCCAAACTGCTTGCGGGTAATCTTGACCCCCGGCGGCGCCTGGCGGCGCTTATACTCCGCCACATAGAGCATATGCTCGATGCGCGCCACCACCGCCGCATCATGACCGCGCGCGGCTACCTCTGCCACCGATAATTCATCCTCAACCAGCCCCTGCAGCATATCGTCCAGCGCGTCATAGGGCGGCAGGCTGTCCTCATCCTTCTGGTCTTCCTTGAGTTCAGCGCTGGGCGGCTTGGTGATGATGTTCTCGGGGATAACAGCACCTGTTGGCCCCAGCCCGCCCACCGGCACATGGGCGTTGCGCCAACGGCTGAGGGCGAAAACGGTGGTCTTGTAAACATCCTTCAACAGCGCAAAACCGCCGCAGAGGTCGCCGTAAAGGGTGGCGTAACCCACCGACATCTCCGATTTGTTGCCGGTGGCCAGCAGCATATGACCAAACTTGTTGGAATGCGCCATCAGCAGCACCCCGCGGATGCGCGCCTGGATATTCTCTTCCGTTGTGTCCGGCTCGGCACCGGCAAACAGGTCCGCCAGCGCCTCATCAAATGCGCCGACCATCGGCTCGATTGCGATGCTGCGATATTCCGCGCCCAGCAGCCGGGCACATTCCGTGGCATCGCTGACGCTTTCGGCGCTGGTATAGCGCGACGGCATCATCACGCAATGCACGGCCTCGGGGCCCAGCGCATCGACCGCAATGGCCGCCGTCAGGGCGCTGTCGATGCCGCCGGACATGCCGATGACCACGCCGGGAAAGCGGTTTTTCGCCACGTAATCGCGCAAACCCAGCACCAGGGCGCTGTAGATTTTCTCATCGCCCTCCGGCGGCTCGGCGATTTCCGCCATTTCGGGCCGCCAGACACCATCGTTACGGGTCCAGAACGTATCCAGCGCCTGCTCGGTGAAAGTCGCCAGCCGCGCCGCCAGGGTGCCGTCTGACGCCATGACGTAAGAGGTGCCATCGAACACCAGTTCGTCCTGTCCGCCCACAAGGTTGACCATGATCAGCGGCAGCCCGGTCTCGGCAACGCGGTCTCGCCCCTCGCCCATGCGCTGGTCCAGCTTGCCAAGCTCATAGGGCGAGGCGTTGGGCGCGACGATCACGTCGGCGCCTTGCTCTTTGGCCATCTCCGGCACATCGGGGAACCACATATCCTCGCAGATCATCAGGCCCATTTTCATGCCCCTGAATTCCACCGGCGGCTGGTAACCGGCGGCGTCGAACACGCGAATTTCGTCAAACACGCCGTAGTTGGGCAGGTGCCGCTTGTCGCGCACTGCCGCTATTTTGCCGCCGTCGAGCAGGAACAGGCTGTTATAGAGCTTGTCGCCATCCTTGCGCGGCGCGCCGACGATGATTGCCGGGCCGCCGTCCGCGGTTTCCCCGGCCAGCGCCTCAACCGCCGCCATTGCCTCGGCCTGGAAGGCGGGCTTGCGCACCAGATCCTCGGACGGATAGCCGGCCACGCACTGCTCGGGAAAGATCACCAGATCAGCGCCGCGCGCCGCCGCGTCGGCCCGGAAGGCGCGAATTTTGGCGCTATTTTCCGCGATGGCGCCCACCGTCGAGTTGGTCTGGGCGAGGGTTATTTTAAGCTGTTCCGGCATGGGTGCGTTTTAGAGCAGAATTTGCGGCAAGGGAATGAGTTTGATGGGGACAGAACTTCTGTCGTCACTCCGGCCCCATTTCCTTCACGGCTTGGGCCGGAGTCCATTGAAAACACCGGCGCTGCAGGACAGGGCAATGGACTCCGGGTACTTCTTGCACGGTGTGCCTTGGCCGGAGTGACGGATTCTTTTTTTTGTCACGCTCACCCTTTTTTCTTCGTCACTCGCCGACTTGATCGGCGAGTCCAGCTTTCTATTGGCTCAATGTAGAAGAGCAAGACTGGATTCGCCGCCAAGGCGCTTCACGCAAAGAGCGTCGGCGAATGACG
>JACZSK010000182.1 GCA_022574255.1 Pseudomonadota bacterium | reverse complement strand
CGTGCTGCCCTATGCTTCGTCATCTGCCGGTGCTCCGCTCTCCAGCGGAGGAGACGTAAGGGCCCCGCGCGCCGCCTGGCGCGCCAGCAGGCGGGCGAGAGCCGCAAGGCTCCTGCTGACGACAGGACGATCAACACCAACCGTGTGATCAGGCGCTGGAGAGCTTGCAGGAGCTAGGTGCGGAGAACGCTGCATATCGGTCCTGGAAAAACGCCAAAATTTGCTTCCCAGGGGATTTAGAGTGTTTCAGGAGAGATTCTTAAATGGCCAGATCAAGAAAGTTTTGAATTTGATCTGAGCAGCCGGCATCACTGGTCTTTCTGCGTGACCCTTCTGACGTGGGCGCGGATCGCGGACGCCGAAAAGTGCCAACCGAGGCGGGGGAGGCAGAGCTGAAGGAAACGGACGACCGGACCACCTGCTTTGCCGGTATTGGGGTCAACTGACGTTCCGGGTTGCCTGTCGGTTACCTCCTCGTAGAGCTGCAGCAACAGACGAATTATCTCTTCGAGCGCCCAATCACCCTCGTGACGGCGACCGCCCTGCCCCGAACGGACCTTGCGTTCGACATCCACTCGCGCATTGGCGGCGGCGTGCTTTAGCCTGACAACCGAGCCAACATGTTTCTCGAAGAGCGTCTTGGCGGAACCATCTTCCACGGCGCGCCCCGGGTCGTCAGGGATGACATCGGCGCCGAACTCCCACAGAAGAAGAGCATGCAGGTGGTCGTCCGGTCGACACTGGAAATCGAGGCCGTCGTTCGTGGCATCGGCATCAAGAAGATTGAGGACACGTTGGCATGCAGTCTCGAAAGTGTTGAACTCCTTGGCCAGCTTACCGGGCTCTCGGATTGCCCGGCGCAAGCGGTAGGACGCCGCATCATCCGGCATGTCGCGAAGGTGATATTGTAGCCAGCGGCGTTTTGCGGGATTAGTTAGGCCAATCGTCTTTGCAATCTGATCAAGCAGTTCTTTCGGAAAGGCGGTTTCGGTCTCGTGTGGTTCAAGCAAGGGTGAACTTCCGACAGCCGTTCTATAGGCTGAGGCGTTGTTCAATATCAGCGAGTTGTTCATCAATCACTTCAAGCATCCGTCTGCGATCCATCGTGCCATAGTGACCGGCATAGACACAATTCACCGGCAACTGCCGCATACGGCGGAGACTGGAACAATAGGTTTCCGGATCATCAGGCGGCCAGGCGAGTCCATGATCACCGTCATACAGCATGTCACTGGTGAACAGGCTACCCGTCGCGGCTTCCCAAATTGCCAGCCCCCCAGGCGATCGCCCCGGCACATGCAGAATTTTCAGGGTGCGGTTTCCCAGATCAAAGCTGTCGCCGTCCTCCACGAGCCGCGTGGGTTTTGCCGGCGTCATTGAGAAATCTTCAACGCGGTAGCCTTCCCATGGCAAAGACCACAACGTTATATTGTTCAAATAATCGCCGACGGCGGCCTGTTCTGCATCGGGAGAAGCTAGATTGGGCGCATCAAGTGGGTGGCAGGCCCGGTCCGAAAAATTGTGCCAGCCACCGGCATGGTCATAGTAGCAGTTAAGGGCCACGGCGGTGACCGGCTTTCCGGCAACCGCCTCCACCAAGGGGGCAGGAGAAACAATACCGCTGCCCGTATCCACAACCAGATCACGCTTACTGCCACGAACGAGCCAGATATCGCCGACGGCATAGGGATCGATATGTGATTCCCTGAGCAGTATGATGTCGTTGTCACAAGGCTCTATTGAAAACCAGAGGTCCGCGACCGGCTTCACAGCGTCGTCGGTATTTCTGGCCAACATTTTTTTCGATTTTGAGACAACCATCATTTCAAATTTCATAAATCCGTTGGGGAGAGATATACAGGGATGTAGCGTCTCCCTCTTGTATGATCCCTTCCTTTTCACCCCAGGCGGTAACACCACGCAGGTTCATGGCTGATTTTGCAAACCTCCGGCCAAAGCCAGGATGGTTTTCCTCGATAACGTCGCCGGGGTATTTGTAGGGTTCGTTTTCCATATCCACAACGAGTGAAGCACCACCGGAAAGGATCAGTCGGGAAGAGGGCGGAACGAAGCTGAAATTGGGAATACCCGAGAGCAGGATTTCCGCCCCCAGCCACTCGAACTCAAGCCCGGCACACTCATCGTTTTTTGCTCCGCCGTTGACACAGTGCTTGAACCGCACCGGGTTTGCCGGAGGCTGTTTGGTTTGAGTTCCGCCACCATAGCGGACTCATTGATCTGCGCATAGTAGTTCGCCTCTGCTTCGGCGGGTGGAATGTTGCCGATGGGTTCGAGCAGGCGGCGGTTGTTGAACCAGTCA